>DUBF01000109.1:0-33737 GCA_012960465.1 Rhodospirillales bacterium
AAGGGTTGGGCAATGATAATACTTCAGCTTCACATATGTGGCGAACTTTACGCCGCCCATCTAACGCCCTATAAATTTGGATGAATTTATATTAGTGTATGGGATGTATGCGATAGCTTTGTATGATTGAAATTAAATTTTTATAAGAAAATTATGGGTTCATAGAATTATTGAGCGTCTTTTCTTTGGCAATTCTTCTTCAATTACTCAACTTTTATTAGATAAGTTTTTTATCCAATAAATTTAGGCTCTGGCAATCCCTGTGCTTTTATTTCTAGCCCGAGCAGGCTGCCGGCTAACGGTTGGTTTTCTAGTTCTTTTTTGCTAAAACCTAGGGAATTTGTCGTAATATATAATGTATTTAAACTTGGACCCCCAAAAGCACACATGGTTGGTTTTGAGACTGGTAATTCAATAATAGTGTCTATCCGCCCTTCGGGTGTATAACGACAGATTTGTGATGACCTTGGTTGAGCTAACCAATAACAGCCATCAGTATCAACAGTAGCTCCATCTGGGACACCATCGTTTATACCAAATTCAATAAAGATCCGCTGATTGGAAATATCACCACTGTCTATATCAAAATCAAATGCCCAAACAACAGGATGGCGGGTATCGGCTAAATACAAGGTTTGGTTGTTGGGGCTCCAAGCTAGTCCGTTGGCAAGAATGATTTCTTCGTGCTTTTTCATATATGTAAGATTGCCATCGATACAATAGAGACCCGCATCTGGAGTTTGATTTCCCTTTTCAACCATCGTACCAGCCCAAAAGCGACCCGCGCGGTCGCATCGGCCATCATTAAAACGGTTATTTGGTTTATTATTTTCTGGGTCACCAATCGGGGTGAAGCTATTTTTCGTTGAGTTATATAATTGGAACCCAGTTTCTGTAGCAACTATGAAACCACCTGTTTTTCTTAGCGCAAGGGCGCTAACTCTAATTCCTGTATTGATTGCTATATTTTTCGATATGTTGGGGTCGAACCTGTTAAAGGTGCGACCCTCTATATCTACCCAGTATAGACATTCTTCATTTTCGCTCCAAACAGGCGACTCGGCCAAAAGCGCGCGATTACGATAAATGCACTGGACTTTGGATTTTGAGATAATTTGCATCGTTTTATCTATTTCAACTTATCAGACATATATAAAAACAACACTTCTTACAGGCGATAGATTTTCGTCTAAAGTAAAGCTTAATATTGTTAGCTGGTATCTAATTCTGGATAATGCCTGAAGACGCCCATTGTATTAAAAGGGATACGACGATCTGAAGCCAGGTATACGGCAGTATTTGGACGTACTGTAATTGCATCTCTAAGAGCTAGGGCTTTTGGATATTTTTTGTTAATTTTGCTGAAGGCTTTTGGAAATGCATATTGGAGGCCTTCTATAATTTGGAATAAAGATAAGTCTGGATAAGTCATCTTGTCGCCAATTAACCAGCCGGAATTTGATTTATTATTGGTTAAAATTTTCTCAAAATAGTCCATATATTTGGGGATGCGAAGTTCTATAAAATTTGCCGAGCGTTTTTTTGCTTCTTCTACTTGGTCTTCATAATAGAGAGCGCTTGCGAGCGGGTGATGAGTATCGTGTACTTCCATTAGAAAATCGGTCACAGTCAGTTGAATTTGGTGTGCAAATATTTTTTCCGTCTCTTCATTTCCAATGAGGTTAATTTTTGGCGCTAAGTATTGTAATATGGCTGCAGCCTGGGCAATCATCACGCCATTATCTAGCAGGAATGGTGGGGCGAATGGCGGGCGTTCAAGATCAGGGTCCTGAAGGATAGCCAGGATCGCGGCCCGATTATCTTCCTGTTTTTCGTCTGATCTGGCTACATCGACGTAGTCTACACCGGCCTCCTCAAGCGCGAGACGAACGACCTCTCCCCGTCCTTGAATCATCGGCCAGTAGTAGAATTCGTAGGGCATCAATCCAGACTAGCTAAATCAGCTAGCACTTCGTCGGCGTGCTCTGCTGGAGTAACAGTGTCGTAAGTTTTCGCAATTGTACCATCCGGCGCAATCAGTACTGACACTCTGTTTGCTTTGCCCGTATCAGAAGTTGCTACTCCAAAGGTAGTCGAGGCTGACTTATCGTTGTCGGTTAATAAGTCAAATGGAAATTCAAACTTGTCTTTAAATGCTTTATTATCTGAATTCTTATCAAAGCTCACGCCTAAAATAACACAGTTTTTATTTTTGAAGTCTTGGATTCTATCACGGAACCCGTTTCCTTCGATGGTTCAGCCAGGGGTATCAGCTTTTGGATACCACCACATTAGTACGTATTTTCCCGAAAAATCATCAAGTGCTACATTTGCGCCATCTTGATTTGTAAACGAGAATTTTGGTGCTTGTTCTCCAATTTTTATCATATTTCTCTTCCGATTTTTATTTTTGCTAAGTTGAAAAATAAGTTCAAATTCTTATCTTCGTTACCCTAATATAGCTTTCTTGTGTATGGTGTAAAGCCTCTGAGTTGCCTTGGATTAATTTTTCAATTATGTTGCAGAGTTATACTCACTCGATTTTTATGTAGATATTTATAGAAGCTCCAACAAGGTATGTTCGATAAATTGGATGAACTAGGCAGTGCTCTAAAGACCATCAAAAATAGCTTTGCGTTTCTTAACCGCTTCGTCTTTGGTGATGAGACGACGGTAGTCTAGTTCTTTAAGTGTGGATAGACTTCAGCTAATTGTTTAACAAAATGATTTGTTTGTCTCACCCGATTTTGTTACGGAAAAATTTCCTCATCTGAAACTTTATTAAGAAGTAGGGCCTGACAACATGGCTAAATTTACATCACAAACCACAGTAGAATAGGTAGCGTCGCGAATGAGCATAAAGTGGAAATTAATACAATACCTGCAATTTCTTGAGGCTGATTCTGGTGAATTTCTGCAAATAGGAAATTGAGTACAGCAGATGGCATCGTGCATTGAATTATTAAAACGCCCCGTGCCACACCATGAAATCCTAATAATTCCGAAAGAAAAACCCCAACTACAAAGCCAATGGCTAATCTCGTGATTGATAGGATAATACTACGTTTTAGGGAGTTAACTTTTAAATTTGCGACAGAAGCTCCCAAGGTAATCAAGCAAAGAGGAATTGAAAAACCGCCTAATAATTCAATAGTGTTATTAATACCTCTCGGAAGGCTGAGATCAAAATGGTCAAAAACAAAGGCTATTATAACAGCCCAGATTATAGGAACCCGGAAAATTGCTTTAAAGTTAAACTGTTTGGAGGCGATTGCATTTCCTAGCAAAAAGACTAAAATTACCTGTACCCAGAAGTAGGCGAAGCCATATGCTAAACCTATTGGCCCAAATGCAAAAAGACACAGCGGTAAACCCATATTTCCAGAGTTTGCAAGTGCGATAGAAGGCAGATAGGTTGATTGGTTTAATTTCAAGAATTTTAGGATAATGGATCCGGCTATAAAGAAAATTAAGACAGATATAAAAGCTGATGCACTCATTTCTCTAAATATTTGTTCAGTCGTTTGGTTCTTGGATATGATTGAGAAAATCAAACACGGAAATCCAATATTTGCTACTAGGCGCGTTATAAAAGAGGTTTCATACCCAAAATTTAGTTTTGCCCATAGAAAGCCAATACCACTACATAAAAATATTGGTGCAATTATATTTAGAATTTCAACCACGATACCCATAGTTTTTCTAACTCTAGGATATTACTTTACTGGCTAACCACCGGGCGGATCTTAAAAGACGTGCATCATCACCAAACGAGCTCACGACTTGTACGCCCAAAGGCATCCCATTTTCACCCTCCATAAGGGGTACATTTACTGCCGGGACGCCTAAATAAGACCAAAGGCTGCAAAAGATAGGATCACCTGTTGAGCTTAATCCCAACGGCGCTTCTCCCGTAGCGGCCGGCGTTATGATGGCATCGTATTCGGAGCAGATCCCCTGAATCCAGGCGTTCAATATGGCTCGTCTCTCGACACTGGTGTTGTAGCTAACCGCGCTAATATTTAGACCTTCCTTGATCATCCCGCGCAATATTTCACTAATTTGATTTGCCCCTCGCTTCATATAGCGATTTAAGTTTTGGGCTAAATCAGCCAGCATTATATTTTTTAAATCTCCGACCGCATTGTCAAATTCTTCCGACAAGGTAACTTCCTCACAACTATCACCTAAAAATTCAAAGAGCTCCTCGAAAGCGTCTTGTGTTGCGGGTTCTGCTTGATCCCAAACAGGTGTTTTAATGAATGCAAATCTAGGCTCGATTGGGGGGTCCTGAGCGGTTATTTCACTCAATAAAGGTGCCGGTTTTGGTTGAGTGTCGGGATCCTTCGGGTCATATCCGATTAAGCATTCAGTAATAAGAGCCACATCCTCCAGCGAGCGAGCAAAAACGCCGACATGATCCAAATTTCGCGATAGCGACAAAGCGCCAACTCTAGAAATTAAACCATGGGTTGGCTTAAATCCAACCACGCCGCAAAAAGAAGCTGGGCGAATAACCGAGCCATTGGTTTGAGAGCCAATGGCTAATGGAACCATACCACTAGCAACAGCTGCTGCGGAACCGCTGGAAGAGCCACCGGGAGTTCGATTGATATCTTGAGGATTTGCTGTCTTGCCCGGTGAATATACGGCCAATTCAGTTGTTACAGTCTTACCTATAATTACGGCTCCCGCAGCTATCAATCGTTTAACGGCGGTGCAATCAACATCTGGTTTTCGACCAGTATCAAGGACAGTACCATTCTCGGTAGGGTAATCATCAGTATCAAAGATATCTTTTATTCCAATGGGGATCCCATGAAGCGGGCCGCAAGCTGCTCCGCTGGCACGATAGGCATCACTATGTTCCGCCTGCTTTCGAGCAAAATCATAATTCAGATGGGCCCAGGCACCGATTTCTTCTTCTCTGGACTTAATCCGGGCAATGCAAGCATCAACCAGTTCTAGCGACGTAATCTCACCGTTCTTGATCATCTGCACCAATTGTACTGCCGTTAAGTCTGCCAAATCCATGGTCTTAACCTCTAAATCAAAAAATTGTAATTTCCTCAGTCGAAGGGTTTTTTCCGTAAGCAAGTATCCCATAAATCATAGAAAACTAACATTATGACCATGATACAAATCACCCAAAACGGTAAGCCTCCCCAAAATCCGGCGGCGCCAGCAGATATACTTTGTGCAAGTCCAAGCACGAATATAACGATAAAAACCGTACCGATCATGCCGGATATTTTGTCAAAGTTATCTTTAGACATTATATTTTTTCCTCCCTTTATCACTATTAGTTCATTTTTATGTAAGGCGCCATGTGACATCTAGTTCCATCATTTGCCTTTAGGAACATATTCGCCAAAAAAGAAATCGGGTAGCCACAAGGCGATCTCTGGGAATTGATACATCAAGAACATAACAAAAATAACGATAGCGAGATAAGGCATAATGCCTCTAAAAATATCCATGAGTTCGATCGTTTTTCCCAACACGCCTTTTAAGTAATAGGCAGACATGGCCATCGGCGGCGTCAGGAACGAGGTCTGTAAGTTAAGTGCCACTAACATCGCGAAGAAATAGGGATTGATATCAAAAATTGGCAACATAGGCAGGAAAATCGGCACAAAAATGATTAAAATTTCAGACCATTCCAAGGGCCAACCAAGAAGAAAAATAATGATTTGCACCAGGATTAGAAATTGCCACGGTGCCAGATTAAAACCAAGAATAAAATGCTCAATGATTTCGTGCCCGCCGAGATAAGAAAATACAGATGCAAATGTCCACGAGCCAACAAACAGCCAGCACACCATCGCCGTCGTTTTCGCTGTCAAATAGACGGCTTCTTTCAACATTCCCCAACTGAGGGATTTGTAGGCCCAGGATAACACGAGCCCACCAAAAGCACCCATTGCAGCGGCTTCTGCCGGTGTTGCAAGACCGCCTAGTATTGACCCTAAAACCAACATAATTAAGAGCGTCAATGGAACAAACGATGTTAGGAGTTCCCAATAGACGACCCGCGGCGGCGGTACATCTTCCGCCCGCGGCTTAGGTGCAATTGTGGGACTAATCATGACCCGAATAATGACGTAGACAATATACGAACCGGCCAGGATAAATCCTGGGAGAATGGCCGCGGCATAAAGACGCAAAGGTGAAAGTTCCGCAATGGCCGCATAGACGATCAACATGATCGACGGCGGAATCAAAATTCCAAGTGTCCCACCGGCACAGATGACGCCAGACGCAAAGCTCTTGTCATAATGGGCCTTGGCCATAGCCGGAAATGCCAAAAGACCCATTAACGTGACGACGGCACCAACGATACCGCTAGCAGTCGAAAATACGGCACAAGTGATCAAAGCAGCAATGGCCATTGATCCCGGCAAATTCCGGGCTGCCATTTGCAATGAGTAGAATAGTCTGTTTACAATATTTGCACGCTCCACCACGTAACCCATAAATAGAAACAGCGGTATTGCTACCAGCGTATCGTTCTCCATCACTGAATATGTGTTTTGGTTTAAAAGATAGAATATCTTATTGTTGAATGCGTCGACAATGACCTCAATACTACCCGCTTCATAGTAAGCGTAATAGCCAAAGCCAACGCCCATGGCGAGCAATGTGAAGGCAACCGGAAATCCCAGCAGTACCATCACAATAAAAAGCGATAACATTAAAATCGCGATTTCTGGGTTCGTCATCCTAAAAAGTACTCCGACGTAACAGCACTTTTTGAAAAGAGAAAATTATTTGATTTCAAGTACAATTGCTTGGCCTTTCAAAAGATCCTCGGTTTTTTGGGCATCTTTCAGTCGCGGCAGCCAAATATTTGTTTTGATTGCCAAATAACACCGCATGCACTCTGCAATGCCTTGAAGAATAAACAATCCACCGGCCACCGGGATGAGTGTTTTAAAGTAGTAAATTTGAATGCGTGCCGGGCTGTTCCAACTGACTTCTTTGTAACGCCATGAGTCCATGGCGATCTCCCATCCAAACCAGACCAAAGCAAACATGCCCGGAAAGAAAAATAAAAAATACAAAACCAAATCTAGCTGAGCTTGCCAACGGGGCTCGAGGAACCGGTACAACACATCCGCACGCACATGAGTATCTTGGGCAAGGGCATACGGTCCGGCCATTAGAAATAAGGCGCCATACATCTGAATGCTCATGTCGAAAGCCCACAAGGTCGGCGCGTTAAGGACGTAACGTACAAAAACTTCATAGACGATCGAAAGGGTTAAAATTAAGATGCACCATCCAAAGGCACGCCCAATCCAGATACTAAGCCCTTCAATTGCATGAATAATGGGTGTCACGGCTGGAACCCCTGTATTTTGTTTTAGCAAGTTTTAGAGGGACAGCCTTCCGACTGCCCCTCTTAAACTGATTTTTTTTATAAATTAACTTCGTAAAACAAGTGTGTCTATTAACCGAAGTGATGCTTGTAAGCTAAGCCATAATCGGGCTGGTTCAAAAGTAAATAGTCCATCACTTTCTTGGCGTAGCCTTTCTGCGATTTAACTACTTTGGCGAAGAACGGATCTTTTTTTGAAATTCGGTCGACAACGACATCCCACGCTTTTAACTGTTCCGTCATGACGGAATCCGGTGTCCGATAGACATTAACCTTATGCTTTGTCTTTAGCTTAATCAGATCATCTGCATAACGAAGGGTGTTGTTCCAATAGAAATTTGAGTTTTCTGCTTCGGAAGCATACTCTAAAATGGACTTAACTTCTGCTGGTAGACGGTCGAATTTTTTCTTATTGAACGTAACTTCAAAACATTCCTGCGACTGGTGGAAACTCGCAAGATGGTAATGTTTGGAAACATCCTGCATCCCAAAGTCACTATCCGAAGTTGGGTTGTTAAACTCAGCTGCGTCAATCAAACCGGATTTCATTGCGGGTTGAATTTCGCCGCCAGGCAATTGCACAACCGACATACCCATTTCCGTCAAGACGTCTGCAGCCAGACCAACGGTTCTATATTTAAGGCCCTTCATCTGTGATGCGTTTTTAATCTCTTCTTTAAACCAGCCTAATGGTTGTGCAGGCATTGGGCTATTAAAGAAGCTGACTAGATTAAGGCCGAGGGACCCCATCAACTCGTTGAAGAGTTCCTTGCCGCCGCCATAATGGATCCAGCCGAGCAATTCCTGTGCGGACCAGCCAAAGCAAGGGCCAGTTCCAAACAAAGAAGCCGCGGGCGACTTTGAATACCAATAAGCTGGCACATAGTGGGCGCCGTCCAAAACGCCGCGGTGAACGGCATCTTGCATTTGGCTGGTCTTAACAACTGAATTTACCGACAACAAATCTATCTTAAACCCACCGCCAGTCATCTTATTCACACGATCAACATAGCTTTTGGCATTTTCGAGGAAAATACCCCCGCCCCATGCTGCCTGAACTTTAAAAACTTTTTTTGTTGCTGAAGTAGCAACGTTCGGCATTGCGATGGTTGTCGCAGCTGCACCAGCTACAACGATACCACCTTTCTTGAGAAACTTGCGACGAGATACGTCTCTTTTTTTCTTAACCATGAATTGTCACTCCCGTTTGATTAGTATTTATTGCTAATATACATCGACTAGGAATTCGTCTTTATATAGTTAAACTAATTCAAGCCAGTATAAATTAGAAATCGTTATCAATAGGCATTATTACACAACACTTATTGTCGTGAAGTGAGTATATAAGGATAATCTGATATTAGACAATAGAATTTGTATTAATATTGTAATACTAGTGGAAAATTCTAATAGTAAAAAATTAACCTTGCATGTTTTAAAAGGATTTTGTAATTGAAAGAGCTGAATTTGCGTATGATTTAGTATGCTTCTATGCTTGCGCTGCATGGCCTCTCCTACTTAGGCTACCCGGTCAACTGGCTCGCTACCGGCAAAAAATGCATCTAAGTTTGCCAATGCCCGAAAGCCCATAGCGTCCCGCGTCTCGCGGGTGGCACTGCCAATATGGGGCAATAGAAAAATATTTGTCAGATCCCGGTAACCAGGAAAAATGCCAGCTGGCTCATTGTTGTAAACATCGAGGCCCGCCGCTGCAATCTTGCCAGAGATCAGCGCTGTGGCTAGCGCTTCATCTTCAATCAACGCCCCTCTTGCGGTGTTCACAACAATGGCGTCCTCGGGTAAAATCGCAATGCGCTCGGCATTCAGCAGTCCAATTGATTCAGGTGTCGCCGGACAATGAAGGGATAAAAACTGGCAATGAGGTAATAACTCCTCCACAGAATCATAATAAATGGAACCAGCTTCCAAGTCAGTGGGTAATTGGCTTCGGTTATGATAATGGATTTCCATACCAAACCCGTCACGGGCATTGCGCGCCATTACTTGGCCAACCCGCCCCATGCCAATTATGCCAAGACGCTTTCCAGATACTTGTATGCCAACCATGAAGTCTGGGCTCCAATCTTTCCATTCCTTCGAGCGGACCAGACGTTCGCCTTCGCTTGCCCGTCGTGCTGCGCCCAACATTAATAACATAGCGATCTCGGCTGTGGCATCGCTCAATACGTCGGGCGTATTAGTAACAACAATGCCCCTAGATTTGGCGGCCTCTAGGTCACAATGATCGACGCCGACTGAAAAGTTGGCGATGATACGAACGCTTTCTGGAAGATCGCCAATTATCTTAGCGGTCAACAATTCAGTATGACACGGAAGTATCGCAACAGCGCCCTCCGATAAACCAATCAATTCTTCCGCACTATAGAGACGGTCATCGTGGTTAAGTATTGGTTGATAATTTTGCTCGAGCCGGCACTCCACCGCTTCTGGCAATTTTCGGGTAACGAGAATTTTTGGTTTATTTACCATGTTGTAGAATTTGCATAAATTATTTGCGTTGTCACCTCATAATAAAATATCAAGGGCTTTTACTGTTCTTCAGTGTCATCAATAATTCGTCACAAACCCGTGTGATGGTAAAGCTGATAGCAATGGGTTAGGCGTAAAATTTTATAGATTCAAGATTTCCGTTGAGTTATTTTTGTTTAACTTGACCTTCAATAATAATTTCGACCAATATCACAATCACCAAAGAGGAGAATTAGATATGAGTAGTATTACTGTCGCGTTTATTGGGCTCGGCGTTATGGGCTATCCAATGGCCGGACATCTATCTAGGGCGGGGCACATTACACGGGTTTATAATCGAACCCCCAATAAGGCCGAGCAATGGATCAAGGATTACGACGGCTCCAGTCATCTTTCACCTCGGGAAGCCGCAGAAAATGCGGATGTCATTTTTTCTTGCGTGGGTAATGATGATGATCTTCGAAGCGTTGTGTATGGCGATGATGGTATCCTTGCCGGATTGAAAGGTGGGTCAATATACGTTGATCATACCACCGCATCGGCTAATGTTGCCCGCGAAATTGAAGCGGAGGTTAGGGAAAAGGGATTTGAGTTTTTGGATGCACCTGTTTCCGGCGGCCAAGCTGGAGCTCAAAATGGTGCATTGACGGTTATGGTCGGTGGCGATCAGACAACTTTCGATGCAGCGCGACCGGTGATCGATGTGTACGCCACGGCGGTGACCCTCATGGGTGACGCAGGGGCAGGTCAACTCACTAAAATGGCCAATCAAATTTGTATCGCTGGGTTGGTACAGGGTTTATCTGAAGGGTTAAACTTTGCCGTCAATGCCGGGCTCAATGGTAAACAGGTCGTTGACGTTATTTCAAAAGGTGCGGCCGGCTCGTGGCAGATGGAAAACCGTGGTTACACGATGGTTGATGATGAATTCGATTTTGGCTTTGCTGTAGATTGGATGTGTAAGGATTTGGGTATAGCCCTATCTGAAGCCAATAGAAATGCCTCTTTGTTGCCGATAACGAAAATTATTAATGGGTATTACGGGAAGGTTCAAGAAATGGGTGGGGGGCGTTGGGATACGTCCAGTCTAATCCGACGTCTTTCTAAAAATAACTAAAAGTCTGTTGTGACCGCAGTATAAGGAAATTTAGAGAAATCAACCGTTCTTCGTATAGAAGAAACTTATATCACTGACATCCATAGTATCCATCGGGGACATGCGGTAACCAGGGCTTTAAATGATAATCTCTCATACGTATGATATCAATTTCGGCTATATGGACCCCGCTACCTAAAGTTAAATAAAGGTAAAAAAGTCTCTCTTGAATTCTTTTACATCTCTGATTTTTTCATAATAGACAACAAATATAATTTATAGCCGATTAACATGACTTTAGAACGCGTGAAGTAAAGCCCTCTTGTCCTTAATTCTAAACTATTCGTGGTATGCCTGGATTATTCAGAATAAGGCTTTACTTTATTGACTTATAACATACCTCCTATATGGTTGTTTATATAAAAAACTGTGTTTTATATACGGTACAGAATAATTTCAGTGTTATTGGAGGCTAAAAAATGGATCACAATCCCAATTTGAAACCTTGGAAACGCCCAGAACCAAATCAAGTTGCTGGTAAAGGTAGGATTGAGAATCCAGATGAGGTTGAGAATATAGTCCATCAAACTCGGCCTTCCCCCCCCACAGAATATGAAAATCGCCTGGGAGAAGCTTTAATGGAGATTTTTGATTCAGACGTTAATCAACTTCCTGAAATTGTTACCTCGTTAAATGAAATGGGTGTTAAATCACCGGATGGCAAACCCTGGTCGGAGGAGAGCTTTAGGTTAGAGATGAGACGTCTTGGTGCGTAATAGTATTTAGCTTTTTCTATTGGGGAGATACAGAATTAAAATAGATTTTGACGAAGATTAAGGATGGAATTATGTCAGAAGTAACTCAAGCGATGGTCGATAAGCGAGTTAACGTTGGTCTGCAAAATTTGTGGCATCCCGTTTTACCAAGTTGGGGTGTTGGCAATGATCCCGTTGGTATAATTCGTTTATCTGAAAATATAGCTTTATGGCGCGATAATAAGGGCAGTGTCCACGCTATTGAGGATCGTTGTCCACATCGAGGCGCGAGAGTATCTTTAGGCTGGAATCTTGGAGAGCGATTAGCCTGCTGGTATCATGGTATCCAGATCAATGGACATGGTATTGTTAATGAGGTTCCTGCTGTTGATAACTGTGCAATGCTGGGTAAAAAATTGGTTAAAAGTTACCCAGTTCAAGAAATTCATGATGCAATTTTCTTATATTTTGGAGATGAATCACATCCGGAGCCGCCCGATCTTAACTTGCCGGATGAGTTGGTGGGCCAAGATCATAGTAATTTTCTCTGCACTGCGATGTGGAACTGTAATTATCGTTATGCAATAGATAATGTAATGGATCCAATGCATGGCGCTTACCTTCACGCTGTATCTCATTCAATGGCATTCGGTGATAAGACGGCTGAGATGCAGATCGTTAAAACCGATGCCGGGTTAATTTTCGAAAAGGTAGGGCAGCGAGACGTAAATTTTGATTGGGTTGAAATAGGCGAAACAGGTGCACTATGGATGCGGCTCTCAATTCCTTATCGCAAAGGTGCCGGTCCCGGAGGCAGTTTTTATATTGTCGGGTTTGCCACTCCAGTTGATGAGGACCATTGTCAGGTCTTCTTTTGGCGTACCCGCAAAGTAGATGGTTGGCAAAAAGATGTTTGGCGATTCATGTATCGCAATCGCCTTGAGAGACTTCATTGGGATGTGTTGGAACAAGACAGGGTTGTATTACAGGAGATGGCGCCGGATGCACGCGATAATGAATTGTTATATGAGCATGATCAGGGATTAGCATCGGTTCGTCGGATTTTAAAACAGAAGGCCGAAGATCAGCTTAAAGCCCCTGTCGCAGCAGAATAGAATAACTGATGGCAACTATCTCTCTAAAAGATAAACGTATCCTTATTACAGGTGGAGCTCGGGGACTGGGACAAGCTTTTGCTGAGGCGGCGATAGCCGCTAATGCACAAGTTATGATTGCCGATGTACTCGAGAATGAAGGAAAAAAATCAGCAAAACAAATGGGCGCAATTTTTACAGTTCTTGATTTGAGAGATCCCAAGTCGGTCTCTAATTGTGCAGAGCAAACAATTAAATCTCTTGGTGGACTAGATGGCTTGGTGAATTGTGGGGCTATAGCAACCGGAATTGGTGGTCCAACGATGTCTGAGATAGATATTGATGTTTGGGATAAAGTTATGGAAGTCAATGTTCGTGGTACTTGGCTAATGAGTAAAGCTGTTATTCCCTATTTAGCCAAGAATAAGTCTAGTAAGATCGTTAATATTGCCTCGGATACTGCTATGTGGGGCGCACCGAAATTAATGGCCTATGTAGCCAGTAAAGGTGCAATTATTTCAATGACCCGATCAATGAGCCGAGAACTTGGCGCAGATAACATCGCTGTTAATTGTATTGCTCCCGGTTTGACGTTGGTTGAGGCGACGGAATATGTCCCAGAAGACAGAAAAAATCAGTACGTTACGGGCCGTGCTATCCAGCGCGGACAACTACCAGAAGACGTCACTGGAACAGTAATGTTTCTATTATCTAATGCAGCCAATTTTGTTACGGGACAATGTATTCCCGTCAATGGCGGTTTTTTTATGAACTAATAGTAAGAATTAAAAAAAAGGAGAAAAAAATGCCTAATGGCCCTGATTTTCAGAGAGAAGATATTGCTACTTATCAACGCCCTGAGGGCATGGATTTGGGCGATTGGCTAGAGAGCCGGGTAGCCCGCTATGAAACTCGAAGCCTCGATTGGGATGCTTTAAAGTTTCAAGCAGATTTTGATCCCAAATATAAGCGAGCCCAAATGCGCTATATGGGTACGGGTGGAGCCGGAGTTGATAGCGATGACAATGTAGTGCCCTCTGAGCATTTTTCGTTCTCAACGATGGTTCTTCCGGCTGGATGCGAGGGTCCTTCACACATTCATATCGACGTGGAAGAAGTTTTCTTCATGTTACGTGGTAAAATTCGTCTCTTCATGGATGTAGATGGTGAGCATTACGAAACGTTCTTAGGGGAAAGAGATTTAATTTCAGTTCCTCCTGGCGTTTATCGCGGTCTAGAAAACATAGGCCAAGAAGAGGCGGCAATGATTGTTATGCTCGGATCAACGAAACCGGTAAGACCGACTTATCCAGACGATCACCCGGTTTCGAAGTTAAAAAGGTAGCTAAAAATTAAGCTATAAAATAAATATGACTCTAAAATTAATTGAAAAGGTTGAACGTAGATTTCCAGTTCGCCGCGTGGAGACCAGAACTGGCATCATTTCGTATCGAGAAAGTGGCACGTCAAATGATAGGGTGATTGTTCTTCTTCATGGTATTGGTTCTGCCTCTGGATCCTGGTTAGGCCAGCTCGATAAATTATCATCTGATTATCATGTTATTGCCTGGGATGCTCCTGGTTATGGCGCTTCGACCGCCTTATTAAATGACAGGCCTAACGCTACTGATTATGCTGAGGTGTTGATTAACTTTCTTCTTAGCCTAGAGATTAAACCATATGTAATCATCGGTCATTCGTTGGGGGCGTTGATGGCTGGAGCGTATGCCGTCAACAATGGCGCAATTGGTTTAGCTTTAATTTTAGCTAATCCAGCGAATGGTTATGGTGCTGCCGATAAGTCTGAAAGGGATTTAAAGCTCTCGACTAGATTGGCAAATATGAAAACGCTTGGGCCTCAGGGTTTAGCGGAAGCGCGCAGCTCGGCGCTATTATCGGCAGATGCTTCTGATGAAGCTTTAGAACTGGTGCGCTGGAATATGTCCATGTTGTCTGTTGGCAGTCACTCACAAGCTGCTCACATGCTCGCTAGTGGTAATCTAATGGATGATGCTGCGCGGTATTCCGGGCCTGTTTTAGTTATGTGCGGCGCGGCAGACACTGTAACGCCCGAGGAGGGAAGCAAAAAAATCGCAGCGGCTTACTCCAACGGTCATTATCAAACGTTACCAGGAGTTGGACATGCCTCTTACGTTGAGGATCCAACTTTATTTAACTCTACTGTGATCAGTTTTGTGGAGAGACTTAATGCCTGATGCGGATAAATTAATAGATGGACTTCGACTATCAGATTCACCCCAAAGATATATTGTGCCGGGTTTAGAGCGTGGATTGAAAATTCTTCGAAAATTTAATCGTGACCGTACGGAGATTAGCGCTCCGATTGTGGCAAAAGAACTTGGAATTCCTCGTTCA
The DNA here is from genome assembly GCA_012960465.1 of Rhodospirillales bacterium. Taxonomy (GTDB): domain Bacteria; phylum Pseudomonadota; class Alphaproteobacteria; order Rhodospirillales; family UBA2165; genus TMED23. The sequence goes on from DUBF01000109.1 coordinate 15,193, forward strand.
ACCGTGTTTCGTTTAATGCAAACTCTTGACCACATGGGTTTTATAGAAAAAGTTAAGAATTCTGGCAATTACCGATTAGGTATTGGCGTACTTTCTCTAGGTTTTGAGTTTCTTGCTTCATTGGAAATTACAGAGCTTGCGCGGCCCATACTAGAAAAATTACGTGACGACACCGGCTTTTCTTCACATTTAGTTATTCGAGATGGCTGGGATGTTGTCTTTGTAATAAAAGCTACAGCAAAGAGTACTTTTTCCAGTGCTATTAATATTGGTACGCGATTGCCGGCCCATGGAACTGTACTCGGCCGTGTGTTGTTAGCCGATTTATCGGATGAGGAACTTGATGTTATATATGCGAGAGACAAATTGCCCCAATTCTCTGATCAGACACCGGCAACGTTAGGCAAACTGAAAAAAATTTTAGAACGAGACCGTAAGCATGGTTACGCAATTAGCGAAGCTTATTTTGAGAGTGGGATTGGCGCTATTGCAGCTCAGGTTCGCGATAACTCAAAACGAGTGATCGCGGCAATAAATGTTACCTATCAGAATAGCAATGTTGAACGAGTAGATATTGAAGGGGAGATCTTGGCTAGAGTGTTACAAGCTGCCAATGAACTTTCTTACCAAATGAATTATGATGGAACACCTAAATCGTTTAAGCCTACGAGGAATTATTGACTTTATCCAGTGTCGTTGGTCGAGCCGTTGCCGGGGATAAATTAGTTGCATAATGAAGGAAAGTTAGATGAATAATGATTTATCAGGGCGTACAATTGTAATCACAGGTGGAACGTCGGGTATTGGATTAGCAACTGCGAAGCGGTTTTTGCAGGTGGGGGCAAATGTTGCGATTTGTGGGCGTGATAAAGGCCGTCTTAAAATCGCTGTGGCGGATATTAGAAATATGTTTGGTGATGAGAATTTGTTAGGTGTGACCTGCGATGTATTAGACAAACAGCAAATTGAGATTTTTGTAAACTCGGTAGTCGGACGATTTGGTGGCGTTGATACTTTAGTAAATAATGCTGGACAAGCTCGTCTTTCAACTTTTAGCACTACAGATGATGATGCATGGAGAGAAGAACTTGAGTTAAAGTTTTTTAGTATAATATACCCAAGTAAAGGTTTCCAAACTTATCTAGAAAAATCAGGATCTGGTTCAATTGTTTGCGTTAGTTCTTTACTGTCACGTCAGCCTGAACCAAGATTGGTAGCGACAGCCGCCGCTCGTGCGGGACAGCTTAATCTTATTCACTCCATGGCAGTAGAACTTGCGCCTGCCATTCGGGTTAATTCGATTCTGATAGGTGTCGTGGAGTCCGGGCAGTGGCAAAGGCGATTTGAAGCCGATAAAAATTCAGGTAACGACTATGAAGCATGGGTACGTAAACAAGCCCACGATAAGGGGATCCCATTAGGTAGATTTGGTCAACCCGAAGAGGCTGCAAATGCTATCTACTTTCTAGGCACGCCAATGTCATCTTACACGACTGGATCAACAATCGATATCTCAGGGGGATACTCTAAACATGTCGGATAAAACGACTGTAGGGGGGTTAATAGCCGTATTCCTTGAGGAGTGTGGTGTTGGAGCAGCTTTTGGAGTGATTTCAATTCATAATATGCCATTTCTGGATGCAATCGGAAAACGTGGAAATATTCGCTATATTCCTGCCCGTGGCGAAGCTGGTGCGGTTAACATGGCTGATGCATACGCACGCGTTGGACAACGTTTAGGCGTTGCCTTTACGAGTACAGGTGTAGCCGCCGGAAATGCAGCTGGATCTTTGGTTGAAGCGCAAACTGCTGGCACGCCAATTTTACATATTACGGGCCAGATAGAGACCCATCATCTCGATAAAAATCACTCGTACATACATGAAGCACGTGATCAACTGACAATGCTTAAAGCAGTCTCTAAAAGAGCTTATCGAGTCACTTCACCTGAAACTGCATTAGATGTCTTTAAAGAAGCCGTTTGTGTTGCGCTTACAGCTCCGATGGGCCCTGTAAGTGTTGAGGTGCCAATAGATATCCAACACGCATTGATTGAATGGCCAGAAAGTTTGACACCCTTAGTTATCCCAAAATTACAACCAAAAAAGAAAGAGATAAAAGAGTTAGCAATTAAATTAATGAAGGCTAAACGACCGTTAATTTGGCTTGGTGGTGGCGCACGGCATGCCAGTAAGGAAGTGGATCGACTTGCGGCGTTGGGCTTTGGTGTGGTCACGTCGGTTCAGGGTCGCGGCGTGATCCCTGAAGATCATCCGCAGACATTAGGTGCTTTCAATATGTATGGATGCATTGAACAGTTTTATAATAGCTGCGATGTAATGCTGATTGTTGGTTCCAGATTGCGTGGTAACGAAACGCTAAAGTATAAACTAAACTTACCAAGTCCTCTTTATCAAATTGATATTGATAACGCTGCTAGAAATGGCCGCCCTTACATCTCTGATTTTTTTGTACAAGGCGATGCTCAAATATCTCTATCTGACTTAGTCGATGAGTTAGATGGTAAAATGGAGATTGATCCAAATTTTACCAAAGACCTAAAACTTGCTCGAGGCCAAGCTGAAGAATTTATGCGTTCAGGTCTCTCACCATATGAGAAGCTGCTGGAGACTATTCAGGCAAAAGCTGGTAAAGATTTTATTTGGGCGCGAGATGTAACCATATCCAATAGCACTTGGGGTAATCGAGGTATATTCATTTCGGGTCCCCGTGATGGTGTCCACGCACTTGGTGGTGGTATTGGCCAAGGAGTTCAAATGGCAATCGGTGCGGCGATTGCCGCCCCTGAAAAGAAAGTATTCTGTTTGGTTGGTGATGGAGGTCTTCAGGTTAACATTGGTGAACTTGCAACTGCTGCTCAGGAAAACCTCAATATTATCATGATATTGATGAATAGCCATGATTACGAGGTAATTAAGAATATACAAAATGCAGAGTATGGCGGCCGTCAATATTATTCAGATATTTTCACACCCGACTTTAAAGGAATCGCAGAGAGCAATGCATGGTTTTATCGAAAATTAAATACCCTAACCTCTATCGAAAAAGTCTTTGATGAAGCGCTGAAGTTTGATGGCCCTTCCATGTTAGAAATTGATATGCCATCAATAGGACCGTTTGCGCGTGCTTTTGGGGGCCCTCCAGTGAAACAACAAAATAAAGATTTAAAATCTCAGGCAATTGGTAAGGAAGGTTAAATTATGAAACAATCAATCCTGCTTATTGGCTGCGGTGCTATTGGAAAGGAAATCATAGAGAAACTGGCTATTGAGCCAGACATCCGGATTACGCAAATTTTGGTCCGTTCCGGAAAGGAAGAATTCGTAACTCGTGAGATTGGTGAAGGCATTCACGTTATTTCGTCAATTAATGATGTGAACCCAGTTCCTGATTTTGTAATGGAATGTGCTAGCCATGAGGCTGTCGCAGAATTTGGCCCATATTTTTTAAATCAAGGCATTGATTTTGGCGTTATCTCAATCGGAGCTCTCTCAGATCCTAATCTAATGGAACAACTTGAGGCCGCTAGTAAAAACGGAAATTCTCAGCTTTTCATTGTACCAGGGGCAATTGGTGGTATTGATTCATTGGCGGCGGCGGCCGTTGAAAGTATAGACGAAGTTGTTTATATTTCTCGAAAACCTCCTTTAAGTTGGGAAGGAAGTCCTGCCGATCGAAGTTATAACTTAAAAGCTATAAAAGAAGCCACGATTATTTATCAAGGAACAGCCCGAGAGGCTGCGAGGTTGTATCCTAAAAATGCTAATGTTGCAGCAACAATTTCTCTAGCTGGTCTTGGTTTTGAAAGAACACAGGTCACATTAGTAGCAGACCCTGAAATTACAAAGAACACCCATCATTTTGAAGCACGTGGGTCTTTTGGAGAGCTCAACGTGACGATTTCTGGTAACCCTCTGCCAAGCAATCCAAAATCTTCGGCCTTGACGGCTTATAGTGCAGTACGAGCACTTAAAAATCGAGCTCAACGCGTTTGTATTTAGTGGAGTGTCTTATGAATTTTACGGGAATTGAGAAAATTATCCATGGTGTCGAAGACCTTGCTGAAGGTATGCGGTTTTATGATGACTGGGGACTGGCAAAAACATCTTTTGATAAGAACTCGGCTTTGTATAAAACGATGGATGGTTCAGAAGTTTTACTTTGCAATAAAAATGATCCGGCCTTACCCCCTGCGATCGAAAAAGGCCCTACTATACGGCACATTGTTTGGGGTGTAAAAAATAAGACTGACCTAACTAAAGTTCATGAAATGATCTCTGGGTATGAGACCTTTAGTGAGTTAGATGGAGATCCTGCCTGTGTTGATCCAAACGGCTTAAGTATATCTTTTCGGGTGACCCAACGCCAAGCTGCTAATGTTAAAGGGGTTTCCATGAATACATGGGATAAACCAGATGCTCGAAGCGATTTGCGAAGCACATTTTACGATAAAGCTCAGCCTATTAAAATTGGTCATGTTGTATTTTTTGTTGCTGATCTACATGCGACTGAGGATTTTTATGTTGATATCTTGGGGTTTTCTGTTTCTGATCGATATCCAGGGGCCGGTTCATTTTTACGTTGTGCCACGCCTGGCGGCCATCACAGTTTATTTATTCTAGAAACACCGGATAAAAAAGTAGGCCTTAATCACGTTGCTTATACAGTTAGGGATATACATGAAGTTTTTGGCGGTGGTCTTCAAGTTGATCGTTGTGGCTGGAAAACTCAGATTGGTCCTGGGCGACACCCGGTTTCATCTGCCTATTTTTGGTATGTTGAAAATCCTGCTGGTGGTCTAGCAGAATATTTTACAGATGAAGATTATTGTACTGAGAAATGGAAGGTTCGTGATTTTCAAAGATCAAATGAAGCTTTCACTGAATGGGCTGTAGAGGGGGGGATAGATTTTAATACTCGACGGCAACATCTTCTGGAATAATATTGACTTAATATTTGATCTTTAATTACCGTAACTTTAAAAATATTTACTAATCAGCAGTTTTAACAGGACGGATTATTGACGACAATCATGGGAATTAATTGTAATAATTAGAATATTTTTTTAGGGGGAAGACAGTCATGCTTGGAGTTAGTGTTGAATATACAACTCGAGATGGAGAAAAATTTGGTGGGTATTTAACTAAACCAGTTGGTAGTGGCCCTTTCCCAGGTATTCTGCTTATTACAGCTATATTTGGTATTGATGATGAAATGATGGAGCTTGCTGATGCTTGGGCTAATGACGGTTTCATAGTTTCTGTACCAGACATATTTTGGCGACAAGTTTCAGGTCCAACAGCGGATATGGACGTTGCTAGGGGTCGTATGAATGATTTTGATCCTGACCAAGGGATGAAGGATATAGAAGACTTACTGGACGACTTGCGTAATCGTTCTGAATGCGTTGGTAAAGCTGGAGTTTTAGGATTTTGCTTTGGTGGCAGGTATGTTCATTTAAGTGCAGCAAGGCTCGGTGTAGATGCAGGTGCCTCTTTCCATGGAGCCGCAATCGGGATGCATTTGGATGAAACAGATAAAATTACTTGCCCCATGAGCCATCATTTTGGCGCGGACGATCCCGTGGTTCCAATGGATGAGGTTAATGTGATTAAAGAGGCTTATGCTAAAATTCCTAATACGGATATAGGTATTTATCCAGGCGTAGGACATAATTTTAGCATGCCTTATAAGCCCGGTTATGACGAAAATGCGGCAAAGAGTTCGCGTGCAGCTGCCCTCAAAATATTTCAAACGATGTAATCAAATTTCTTTATTTATGTGCTCCGTAAATAAATATATAGGATCTTAGAAGTGGATAATTTTGATGTACGTTTGGCTGAGGCTCGTGCAGAATTAGTTATCGGTGGTCGGATCACTCTTCGGTATGGGGAAGCTAATAAGCAGTCGCGTTTTGAAGTTTGGCTTTCTCCAATGTTTCCCTCCCCGCTTTACGATCAAGGCGAGTCAATTATGTATTCATTAGGTGGTGCCGATATTTAATTTCATTTGAATGTATGTGAGGAAATATTAATGAACACTCAAGTGTTAATTATTGGCGGAGGACCAGTGGGGTTAACACTCTCCCTTGCATTTGCTAAATTTGGCGTAGACTGTACTGTTATCGAACGTAATGTTTCGACGACCGAGCATCCTAAAATGGATATTACAAACGGTCGATCCATGGAAATATTCCGAATGCTCGGCGTTGCCGATCAGATAAATGCCGCCGCAGTTCCCTCAACTATTTGTCATGATGTTAGCTGGATCCATACGCTTACGGATCAGGAAATTTATCGGTTTAATTATCCAAGCCCATATCAAGCACGGAAAGAATACAAAAAAAAGAATGACGGCACACAACCGATGGATCCAGCTGTCCGTATTTCGCAGATAGTTGTTGAGCCATTACTTAGAGATGCCGCAAAGATGTTACCACATGTGACGCTACGATATGGGTGGAAGTTTTTGCGTCTTGAACAAGATGAAGGTGGCGTAACTGCTTGGATCGAAGATTCTCGAACTGGCGAAGAAAAACAAATTTCCTCTGAATATCTGGTTGGCTGTGACGGCGGAAATAGTCGTGTACGTCAGGGGCTTGGTATTGGACTCAGTGGAGATGCAAAAATACGCAAACGATATAGCGTTCATTTTATTTCCCATGATAAATCTACTTTTGAGCCTTTTGGCCCTGCTTGGCATTACCAATCACCTGTCTACGGTACGCTTGTTAGTCAAGACGGCAAAGAACGTTACACATTACACTCTTTTTTGACAGAAGATGAAGACCCTAAAACTGTGAACCCTTATGACAAGGTGCGAGCTTTTGTCGGCAAGGATTTTCATTTTGCGTTGCTGCAAGCGATTGAATGGGACAACAATCTCTTGGTGGCCGATCATTACCGTGATCGGCGAGTTCTTTTAGCTGGAGATTCTACTCACCAATATATACCAACTGGCGGTTATGGCATGAACACTGGCGTGGGAGATGCGTTTGATTTAGGCTGGAAACTCTCAGCCGTTATTAATGGCTGGGGTGGAAAAAATTTACTGAGTTCGATTGAAGAGGAAAGGCGTCCAATAGCGATTAGAAATCGTGAAGGTTCGAAACGGCATACGGAGGCGCGCATAGCGATTGGTGAATTCTGGCCAAAAAAACTTGGGGATCAGGGCGCCGATGATGATAAACAACGAAGCCGTCTTGCCGACAAAATCGTTGAAATAGGAAATGCAGAAAATGAGAGCCTGGGCATTGAAATTGGCTATAGTTATCTGGGGTCTTCTATCGTTTGCAATGAGAATACAGATAAGGGTCAAGACGATCCGTTAGTCTATCATCCAACAACAACGCCAGGGTTTCGTCCGCCTGCTCTTTTTCTTAATAATAGGACACCTATTTTTGATATATTTGGTTCGGGATATACATTATTGAACTTTGAACCTAAAGCTCTAGACGTAAGTTCTTTTGCGCTAGGGGTGGATCAGTTAAATCTTCCCTTTACTTTTGTCTCAGTTGAAGATGGACATGCTAGATCAATCTATGGGTACAGTTTGGTTCTTCTGCGGCCAGATCAACATGTTGCCTGGCGAAGCCAAAAACTACCTAATGACCCAGCAACTATTATTCGTATTCTTAAAAAGATTTCCGGAAATTGATTGGCGGAGTATTTCTTATATCCTGGTGGAATACTGTTCAATAAAACCTATTCACAGTCCAAGTGTAAAAAAAGGGGGCGGAACTATTTTCCGCCCCCTTTTGATTTAAAAGATTATATCATGAACATTTTTTTGATGGATGACTATCGATCATACGAACATCGCTATTTACAATTTCCATAACGTATGTTGGTAATTGAGCATCACCAAACTTATTAAAGCAAACGTTGCCAGTTACACCGTTAAATTTAAAAGTTTTTAAAGTGTCACGGATAGCTGTTCGTTCGGCTTTTAGTTTACTCGCTTCTCCCGTAACGCCAGCTTTTTCCATTACCTGTTTTAACAGGTAAACGATATCGTAAGCAGAGGCATCGACATGATGGGGATTTGCTTTAACAATTCCCCGTTTTTTGTTCATAGCATTAAATTTAGCTGTGAAGTTTTTTGATCGGGCATCTCTGTCTTTCCAGAACCAAGATGCGTAAAGTGTGCCATCACCCTCTTTTCCTAGCTTGCCTGCGAGATCGGGATCCGCTGAAATACCAGAGCCGATTATACGTCCTTTATAACCCTGCCGGCGTAATTCCTTTACAGCTTTAACGGTTGCCTCGACAATTCCAGCAACACCCACATTCTGAGGAGGGTTTTGCATTATTTTTGAGATCTGTGGAGCGATGTCAAAAGCAGCTGTCGGAAAACTTACAGCGTCGCCAATTATCTTTACTTTTTGTATTCCAAAAATTTTAGGCATAATTACGGTACCAACAATTTTGGAAATAAATTCATCACTGACATAGATAATTCTAGCAGTGTCGCTTTTCAAGCCCTTACGCTTCATGCTCCCCACTAATCTCATGAATTGAGTCCATTCACCGAGGGTTAAGCGATAAGCATATGAAAATTTATCAGCTAACTTTGGACCAGATGATGCATTCGGAATCTGTACAATGCCAAGACGCTCTCCTGCGGGGAATGCGACACGGGCTTCACCTGATGAGAATGGTCCAATAACAGCTAGTGCTTTGTCGTCTTGGGCAAAACGCTTTACCGCCAGTTGAGCCTGTTTTGGATCTCCGCCAGTATCAAACTTTACAAGTTTTATTTTCATACCATTAATGCCGCCCGACGAATTAATTTCCTGGACAGCAATATCAATAGCCGTCTCAGAAGTACGGGCAGTGGTTGAATAAGGACCTGTCTTTGCCATTGAAGCCCCTATTACAATTTGACCAGCATGTGATGAAAATGTTAGCGCAGAGAACATTAAGCCGGCGGTTAACGTTGAATAAAATAATTTCATTAGAATACTTCCCTTCTGGTTTTGTTGAAATTGATTGTAATTTAGTTTCTTATCTTAGTTAGTGTCGATAGTTAAGTTTAATTTAGTCACCGCCTAAGTAAGCCTTAGCTAACTTTTCATCGGCTAGCAAATCGGCAGGTGTTCCTGATGCAACAATATTACCAAGTTCGAGGACATAACCTCGATCAGCATATTGTAACGCCATGTGGGTATTCTGTTCAACAAGAAGGATACTTAAACCTTCACTGTTAATTTCCTTAATTAATTCAAAAAGTTGTTTTACCAAAATTGGACTTAGACCCAATGACGGTTCATCGAGCATTATGACAGTTGGTCGTGCTAATAGAGCACGGCTAATTGCAAGCATTTGTTGCTCACCCCCAGATAACACGGCAGCAGACATATTCCTTCGCTCTTTTAGGTTTGGAAAGCGCTCAAAAATTGTTTCTATTTCATTTGTAACATCAACATTTTTTCGGCTGTATGCCCCCATTAATAAATTTTCTTCGACGGTCATGCTGATAAAAATTTGTCGTCCCTCAGGAACCATTACTAACCCGCTTTGTACTCGTTTCGGAGCACTCCAGCGATTAATATTTTCACCTTTGAAAATAATACTTCCATTTGTTGATTTTACTGTACCTTGAATTGCTTTTAGGAGTGAGCTCTTCCCGGCACCGTTAGCCCCAAGAACTGTTACAATTTCGCCATCCGCTATATTTAGGGATACATCCTTTACCGCATGATTACGACCATAACGTACGTCAATTTCCTCGATATTAAGGAGCATTGTCATCATTACCCCCTAAATAAGCCTCTAATACTTGTGGATCTTTAGCAACTTCATCCGGTGTTCCTTCAAAGATCTTTTTGCCAAAATTGAGAACCACAACGTGTTGGCATAGGTTGCGGACAAAATTCATGTCGTGTTCCACGACGAATAGCGTAGTGCCTGTAGTGGAAACGTTTTCCAGCAATGTTTGCAGTTCTTTCGTTTCTGTAGAATTAAGGCCAGCGGCTGGTTCATCTAGTAATAGTAACTTAGGATTAGATACGAGTGCCCTTACGACTTCAATTCGTTTTTGAATACCATAAGGAAGCTCTGAGACGACTTGCCCCGGATAAGTTTCTAGTCCAGCATTTATTAGGGCCTGTTCGGCCCGTGCCGCCCACTTGTTGCGTTTGATAAGGCCTAAGGGGAAAAAATTTTCTTTAGTAGAATTTGCAAGATGGTGTTGTCCAAGCATAACATTTTCTAGTGTACTCAGATGGGGCATTAACCTGATATTTTGAAAACTTCGAGACATTCCCATATTAATCCGTTTTCTAGCAGGGATATTAGTTATATCATTTTTATCTAGGATAATACTTCCTTTATCGACTTCATATATTCCACTTAACAAATTGAAAATAGTAGTTTTACCAGCGCCATTCGGACCGATCAGAGCCGTGCGACTATCTTTTTTAACATTAAATGAAACATTATCTATAACCCTTAAGCCTCCAAAACTTTTGTCGACTGATGTAAAATTAAGCACGTTAGACATTCTTATTAACCCAGACTTATATCTGATTTAGGCATCGGTTTCCTGAATAAAAGTTCTAGGAAGGTTCTGGTCATGATACCTTCTGGTCGAAGCACCATCATCCCAACAATTATAACCCCAAAGGCGGCAAAACGAAGTTCGCCCAGTAATTCAATGCCAGTGGCATCACCAAGAGCTCGTAATATTTCTGGGATAAATGTAAAAAACATTGCCCCCACCAGAGGCCCCCAAGGAGTTTGGGTTCCCCCAATTAAAACATATAGCAACACATAAATGCTAAACAAGATACCCCAATTTTGTACTTCAATGTAGTCAAATTGGTGTCCATAAAGCGCTCCAGCTAATCCCCCTAAGAATGCGCCGATGGTAAATGCTCCTACCTTAACAAGATGAGTGTTAACGCCAAACAATAACGAGACATTCTCATCGTCGTGGATTGATCGCATTGAGAGGCCAAAGCGTGTCGAAATTAAATAAAATCCAAATACAATTACACCAACGGTTATGGGTAGAAGTACTTCTAATTCAGCATGTGTGGTTACTGGAAAACCTGATGCTCCTCCCACGATTTCCATATTAAGAACAATACCGGCTACTATTTCTGCAAATGCAAAGGTAGCCAATATCATATATACGCCTTTTGTTCGTAGTATGGGAAAAGACATTAAAAAGCCTACGAGGCCAGTAAATAGCGCAGCAATAGGAATGGTTAGTAGTATTGGTAATCCAAGACCTTCATCAGCAGAACTTAGGTAAGCGTCCGTATAAGCTCCAATAATCATAAATCCAGCGGCACCTAAATTAAGTTGCCCCGCCGCTGCAGGCAAGAATACAGAATAGGCAATAATAATGTTTAGGCATAATATTATAATGATGCCGGTCATATAAGCACTCATGATCAAAATTTTCCTTTACCAATTTGAGTGTGACCAAATAATCCGGCTGGTCGGAAAACCAAAATTAACAGCATGAGACCCCACACAGGTACTTTAATTATATCTGCACCCCAGAAGTGAATTGATAACACTTCTACCATCCCAATAATTAGTCCTCCAGCGATCGCACCCCAAATATTCCCGAGGCCTCCAATTACCATTCCGGCAATTGCATTAGTTGCCACATGGTCACCTATATATGGACTAACATTTTTATAATTTATGGTGAATAAAATACCGGCTAATGCACATAAGAAGCCTGTCATCATAAAAACCACAGGTACAATTCGGCCAACATCTACCCCCATCAGAGTTGCCGTGTCTGGTTTTTCAGCGATACTACGTAATGCGCGGCCTAAGCGAGTTCTTTTTAATAGGAGGCTTAACCCAAAAACGAGTAGTATAGATAAACCCAAACTGATCAACTGAGGTATCCCAAAAATAATTCCACCGATTTTGAATTGGGCATGAGCGAATGGAGAATCAAAAGACATGGGGTCTGTACCCCAAATCATGATGACGACATGTTCAAATATAATTAGAAATCCAAGCGAACTTACTAAGGGAAGAGCGTGCTCTGTCGCATCGCCATATTTTGCCTTCATGTAACGATATGTGAAACGTTCAATAATTAGTGAGGCTATAATAGAAACGAACATTCCAATAGAGGCGCCTACTAACCAGTGCAACCCAGCAGCCGTAGCGGCCCACGTAATCATAGCCGCAACCATAAATAATGCCGGGATGGTAAAATTTAGAAAATTTAACATGCCAATAGTTAAGGTAAAGGCTACCGCAACCATTACGTAGACACTTCCTAGCATTAATCCATTAGTAATTTGTTGAAGTATTAGCATTATTCTTTATTTATTTTTCGTGGGGATGTGGGTTTCATGGCATGTAAGGTACCACTCTGCCAATTCTCCTCGGCTTGGCCACCATATATCGTCATAGGTTTTAGCATAAGCTAAAAATTCCCTTATAGCGCGAATTCTGTGGGGAACGCCGGCAACGTGTGGATGAAGACCAATATTCATTACCAGGCCAGTTTCTGCTGCTTCTTCGTAAAGAACGTCAAATTGTTCCGTTAAAAGTTTAATTGCGCCGTCAGTATCTAGACCTCGCCGGGAAAAAAAAGTAAAGTCATTGACTTCGATTGAATAAGGCGTTGCTACGATACTACCTTTTGGAGTTTTAATCAGATAAGGTTGATCGTCATTCATAAGGTCACAGAAAAAAATCAGACCATTATCTGCGAGTATTTCGCAAGTATTGATTGTTCCTCTCAATGAGCAAGACAGCCATCCTTTTGCTTTCCGACCGATGGCTTTTTCATATATTTCGAGAGATTTTTCTATTAAATTTCTTTCTTCTGCTGGATTGTGCGCATAGTTGGTAAGTAGGTCTCCCTGTTCATAATTATGAGCAACCAACTCCCAATTCCGTTCGATGGCAGCTTCAACAATGGGCCAGCGTTCCTCAATTAATTTGGCATTAACAGTGCAACTTGGCGCTATTCCGGCTTTTTCAAACTCTTTGAACATTCGCCAGACACCGACCCTTTGACCATATTCTCGCCAACTGAAGTTTGGGAAATCGGCAATATTTCCCGGCAATGAATCAGGTAAAATTGGGGGCCCACCCGCGTAATATGGCTCGCTTGAGTCCTTTATCAGATCCCAATATTCAAGATTAATTGTCGGGACTACTGCTAATCTCTTTCCATTAGGGAAAACGAGCTTCCCTCTATGAGGCATAGGCACATAATCATATTCCATGTATTTAAGACCCTGGTTTTAAGAATTCCTTGAATAAGTTTTATTTATTTGTATACAAAATTTAACTGGTGTCAATTCGGCTACATTTTAGAAATTTATTGATTTATGTTTTATGCCTGCCCAGATACAGCAGTATTTTCTGTTTTAGTAATTCAAATAGTTTCCGACACTATTTTTCTCCTCTGAAAACACAAGGTATTTGCCTGTTGCTTTTTTCTCCTTGACCCGGGTCAAGGCACCCCCTCTACGAATGACCTAATAAGTAACCGTAAAATTGTTCTAAATTAGCGAAAAAAGGGAGCCTACAAATGCCACTCAAAGATATTCTTGTTCATGTTGATGCATCAAAAGCTGGCGAAAATCGGGTCAATGCCGCCGCGGAATTAGCCGCAAAACAGGAAGCAAATTTAATCGGACTTTTCGTGGAACGAAAACGAAAATATACCAAAGAAGAATCGGAAAAGGCCGAGGTTATGTTTATCGATCACGCCGATCGGGCCAATGTTTTCTATGAATGGCGCTCGGTGGAAGGACACCCTGGAGAAATAATTAGAACCCACGCAAAATACTGCGATTTACTCGTTCTCGGACAAAGCGATTCAGAAATTGACTTAGATATGGGCGATTATCCGGATGGCATCATATTGTCAGCAGGTCGCCCAGTTCTGGTCATACCGAGAGTAGGCAAAGTGACCAGCATCGGCGAGCGGGTCATGATTGGCTGGGATGGTAGCGCTCAGGCCTCTCGCGCCGTCCATGACGCCTTACCGCTTATGAAAAATGCTGAGATGGTAAATGTAATTTCCATAAATCCAAACACCACCGGCGATCACGGCGAAGAGCCTTGTGCGGATATTTGCCGGCATCTCGCCCGGCATGGCATAAAGGTTGAAGCGCAGTCTATGAACGTGGATGACATCGGCATTGCCGACATGTTGCTGTCTCGGGCTTCGGACAAAGGAATTGATTTGTTTGTGGTTGGTGCTTATGGCCATGCGCGCTGGCGGGAATTGATTTTGGGCGGTGTAACGGCTCATATGCTCGAACATATGACCAGACCCGTTTTGATGACGCATTAAGAAAGGGCAACTTAGGTTTAGAACCAAAGAAATTTAAACAAAATATTCTGGCTCAAACTCCTGTATTAAGGCCTCAATATCCGGCAAATGAACCCTGCGTCCGGAAAACTTAGCTACGCCATCTTGCTCCATTTTTTTTATCGTGCGGGACATAGATTCCGGCGTGGTTCCGACCATCGAAGCGAGATCATGGCGTGCCAAGGGTAGTTCAAATTCCGCGCTGCCGGCTTTTGATCTATTCCCATATTTATCTAAAAGCACGATCAAGAGATGAGCAAACCGCGCCCTGACCGACATGGTGGTATTGTGGAGGATTTTATCCTCGGCATTGCCCAAACTGGTAGCTACGATCTTCAGATATCGTAAACCCAATGCTGGATTTTGTTCTAAAAGAGAGCGTACCGTGGAGGGATTAATCCGGCAAACACGGCTTGGTTCTAAAACTTCTGCACTGGCTCGATAGCCCTCACCGGCCAGTAACGCACGATATCCCAAAGTGTCGCCCCCATTCGCTAGATACAGGAGCACCGAATTTCCTTCCGCATCAGATTTACGAACACCGATCAGGCCTTTTTCAACGCAATATACTCCCGCGCATGGATCACCTTCATGAAACAACACCTCGCCCGGCACATATTCGCGGGTGAGCCGCCTTTGATCGAGCAGTGTTAACTCGTCATCAGATAAAACGCACCATTCCGAGCGATCTCTGGTCTGACAGGTAAAACAGTTGGGGGCCTCTGGGCCGGATACTTGCACTGACATCATTTCCTCTAGCTGAGATCAAATTCGTCAAACAAACTTGATGCCGCCATTCTAGGCGTGAATAGGTCATTTTTTGCCTATTCACCCCCGTATGCAAGTTATTTAAAAAAAATTGACGTGGATCAAATACAACTCCGTTTGTTGACGCTAGATTTTCAGCATGAAATCTGATCTTAAATTCTCGGTATCTGATAGCAATTCCCCCTGTCGCAACGTGCGCATGCGTTGTCCCATCGATTGTAGTCGCACGCGTCAAGATTTAACTGACATGTCAATTATTAGGGCATCTGCGGATCAGTTTGTAGAAAGATTTGGCGACGATGCCATCAATCAAGCCATATTGAGAGCTGATGAGCTTTTGCACGCAAAAAATTTTCCGGCATGCGTTCGATGGCAGCTGATAGGCAAAGAAATTGAGTCACAGATTAAATCTTCGGTCAATTGATCCAAATCAATGATCCTAAATGGATCGAGTGAAATACTGTTTGAAAATTAGGACATAGAAAGGAAAAGGATATGTTTGCGAAAGATATCATGACACCAAATGTCATTACCGTCGGACCCGACGATTCTTTGGAATCGATCGCTAATCTTTTAATCGAAAATCGGATTAGCGCCGTGCCTGTTGTAAATGATGAAGAGGAACTAATTGGCATCGTCAGCGAAGGGGATTTAGTGCACCGAGTGCGGGGTGATTTCAAATTACCACGTTCCTGGTGGCTATCTCTCATCGGCGACCCCGGTGACAGTCCAAAAGAATATATTCGTTCACACGGTTTGGTGGCATCAGATGTCATGATCAAGAAGGTAATTATCGTAACGGAATTTACCTCAATAGCGGAAATTGCCGAAATTCTTGAGACCATGCGCATCAAGCGCGTGCCGGTTGTACGTGCTGGCAAACTCGTCGGTATCGTGAGCAGAGCCAATATCATTCAAGCTCTTGTTTCCCAGGAAAATCAAGAATTGCTCAATATATCCACCAGTGATCAAGAAATTCGGCAAAAATTGGTAAAAGAATGTTCTAACCACTACTGGTCGCCTAAATCCACCATGAACGTAATCGTTATGGATGGAATCGTTCAGTATTGGGGATTTGTGGAATCTGAAGATGCTAAGGATGCGCTACGTCTAGCCGCAAAAAATATACCCGGTGTCAAAGCTGTAAAGGAGAATTTGATAATTTCCGCTGCTTATCCAGATTATGTCTGAAGCAGCAAACCTTGCGATCTGATCGCCTGCTGGGTCTTTCCTGGCAGGCTCAGCGTATGTTCCCTGAGACTGATGGGCCTGACGGTTTTCCGTCAGATCCATTTTTTTCACATAAGAGGGATGAGACTATCCTTTTTAATTATTCTAAGATAATTTGATCCATATCAAGGCAGTGTTTTTGCGGAACGCTTACGATCATTTCAAATACAAATTCTCGCTAACGAGATTGGTAGGAACAAATGAAAAAGGTTGGGCTGCAATGGATTTCCAAGCTTTGGAAACGCGCCCTGAAAATTATCCATATCCATCCGAGTTTTGGATTGGCAGGCGTATTTTTGTGTGGCGTGCTGGCTTGGCGCCTTCAATTGGAGTCTGGAAATCACCAACACTTAAAGTTTCTGCGTCTCCTGCCACGAAATGCGCGAAAACGTTTTCAAAGAATACAAATTGACCATTCATTATTCCAACACAACAGGCGTGCGCGCCACCTGCCCGGATTGTCATGTGCCTCGGGAATGGGCGCACAAATTGACGCGAAAAATCCGGGCTACCAACGATTTATTTCATTGGGCAGTGAGATCAATCGATACAAAAGAAAAATTCGAAGCAAAACGCCACAGCCTCGCCCGGCAAGTTTGGGCAATGATGAAGTCCAACAATTCTCAGGAATGCCGAAACTACCATGATATTGATTCAATGAAAACATCGGAACAAACAGAAAAGCCGAGACCGTTTCACGAACTCACGGTGGTTTGGAAAATGACTTGTATCGACTGCCACAAAGGTATTGCCCACAAACTTCCCAAAGAATTCGACAAAGAGATCACCATGGACCAACTGCACGACAGGTTGGAGAAGGAAAAAGTTAATTGTGAAAGCTGTCACTTAAATATGGCTAGACCAAAATCAAACAATGGTTGGGATTAAATGACCGGGATAAAAGAAAAGGAAAGACCGATGAATGTTCAAAACATATTTTTATTTGGCTTTGTAGCATTACTGATTTCGGCTTTTAGTTTGCCGACTTACGGGCAAAAATCATCCGCGGCAATCAAGAAAGGTAAGGCGCTCTATAAAGAGAATTGCCTGGTATGCCATCAGGCTGATGCCATTGGAAAGCCGGGTGTAGCCCCTTCCCTTACAAATCCGGAATTTCTAAGTACTGCCTCGAATAAGTTCATCGAAGGCACCATTCGCGACGGCCGGGAAGATACCAGCATGATGCCCTTTGCCCATTTGGGCCGATCAAAGGTCCGCGCCATCGTCGCTTATTTGAGATCGAATGCGAAATCACCCCATCGCTCACAGGAAATAGACGGTCAGCCCGACGCCATCGGCGATGTCGCACTCGGCCAAACCTGGTACATGAACATTTGTTCCACCTGTCATGGAAGTGCGGGAAATGGATATGAATCCGAGGGCGCTGGCACAGCAATCGGATTGCCGGGATTTCTCGACAAGGCGTCAGACGGATTTATTCGCGAGACCATAAAAAAAGGCCGCTCGAACACACGCATGTTGCCCTTCCAAGGTCCCGAAGGCCTCGCCAATTTATCCGACCATCAAATCGACGACATTATCACTTACCTGAGAGAACAGCTCAAAACGAAAGTGGAGAAACAGCCATGAAACGTATCAAAAACAAATTCTCACGCCGTGATTTCATGAAAAACAGCGCCTTCATTTCGGCATCTGCTGCGGGCGCTGGATTGATGGTCGGCAATAATCCGGAACTTGTCGCCTCGCCCGCCAATGCGCAGGTGAGCGAAGACGATCGCACGACTGCAATTGCCCAATGCCCCTATTGCGGGGTTGGCTGTGGCACCATTATTCAGGTGGAAAAAGGTAAAATCGTTTCGATGCGACCAGATAAAGACCACCCAACAAATTATGGACTACAATGCATCAAAGGCCTAACCGCTGCAGAACCCATGTATGTCGACCGAATGGAAGGCGATCCCTATGTCCGTAAAGACGTCTGGGCAGAATGGAAAAAACCGGGTCACGGCAATCTTGATTATATCAGCAAAACCAAGGGATCCTTTGACGAGGAACACTTCATCCGAATTCCATATGAACAAGCTTCGGAAATGGTCGATCACAAAATAGCCCATTTCGCTAAAAAGTGTGGCGGCAATTCAATAGGGCTCTACGGATCGGGCCAGCTGACGATGGAAGGCCAGTATCTCGACATCTTCTTCGAAACCGAGGTTTCCATCACCGTAGATCAGTACCTCGACATGATCGAGCGG
>DUBF01000109.1:33747-57738 GCA_012960465.1 Rhodospirillales bacterium
TATACTGGGATCAAACACCATCGAAGCCAATGCGCGCATGTGCATGACATCCGCAGTTACCGGATATTTCGCAACTCTTGGGTCCGATACCCCGCCACTGGCTTACGAGGATATTGAGCTATCCGATATGATCATGCATTTTGGTCATAATGCCCGCGAATCTCATCCCATCATTTTTTGGCGCGCAGCGGAGTACAAACGCAATAAAGACATACCAACTGTCGTCGTCGATCCAAGGCGCACCGGTACGGTCATGGGATATGAAGACATTAATGCCAAGAACAGTGTTCACATTCCGATCTTAAATGGGGACATCAGCTTTCTAAATGCGATTGCCCATGTCCTGCTGAAAGAGCACAAGGACGTCATCGACTGGGACTTTTTGAAAAAGCACGCTAACAATTGGAAAGAGTATGTTGACGGTGTGCTGAAAGATTACAGCCCGGAGCAAGTCCAGGACCGTATGGGCGGTAAAAATCACGAGGTCTCTCCGGCAACGATCCGGCAAGTCGCTAAAATGTTTGCCGAGGCAACTCGGAAACGTCTCGTCCGTGCGAAAGGCAAACAGAAAGGCGGTTACGGCGGTGTTATTATTATGTGGGGGATTGGTTATAACCAACACATCCACGGTCAGCACAACGTTATCTCGATCATTAATCTGCTGACGCTAACCGGCAACCTGGCAAAGCCGGGCTGCGGACCGTTCTCTATGACGGGTCAACCGAATGCCATGGGTGAGCGTTTTGCCGGCGGTCTTACCGGACGTCTGCCGTTTAATCAGTCATTGAAAAATACAGCCCATCGCAAGCACATGGCTAAACATTGGGGTGTGCCTGAAAAAAACCTCATCAACGCGGTGAACGGAAAAAACCCGGGCTACGCCATTGGCATGATGGAGCGCGCGTTAAAAGGAGATGTGAAAGCTTTCTTCTTTGTTTACGCCACCCATATTGATCTGCCGGATCAATATAATCTTGTTCGCCCGGCGATTTCCAAAACCTTCAATGTCGTCCAGGAAATATACCGGCACGCACCGAACAATTTATATGCGGATGTCATTTTTCCGGCTGCGACCTGGGGCGAAGTTGAAGGTGTTTATATCAGCTCCGAACGGCGCATAAACATTTGTCAGAAAGCGGCTGAGCCGCCTAAAGGCTGCCGTCCAGATATGGATATGGTAATCGACAAGGCCAAAGGTATCGGCAAGTTGTTGGGGGTGGATGTGGAAAAAGCACTGCCCTACAAACGTAAAAAGGATGGCTTTTACGATGCTCAGGAAATTTTCCGCGATGTCGTCCGGGCATCTGCTGGAACGGATACCGATCTCACTGGAATTCTTGAAGTCGAGAAATTAGATAAGACGTCTCCCTATGAACAGCTTGAAGAACTTCGCGGCATTCAATGGCCGGCTCCGACATATGAGATCGCTCAAAACGGCGGCACCAAACGTCGCTTCATGCTGCAAGAAAGCGGTTGGGAAAACAAACCATATGGCTATTTCCGCACCAAGAACGGCAAAGTTAATATGAAGCTGGTCCATCAGGATTATTCGGACCGTGAAAAACTGACTAAGGAGATGATGAAGTTCGGCGTAGAAGATGGCCTCTACACAATCGATCATCTAGATCTGATCAAAAAGGTCCGAGATAAAGGCCTGACGCCGGATATGCCCGATGAAGAGCATCTCGGTAAAAAATGGCATGGGGTGCCGAAGGATAAATATCCTTACTGGTTCGGTCTCGGTGTGGTGTACGAGCACTTCCATACGGCCAAATCAATCCGTAGTCCAACGACTCGCCGGCTGGTGCCCGAGATGTATGTCGAGATGCATGTCGACGATGCTAAGGATCTCGGTATTCGCGACGGCGACAAAGTGCGTGTGATTACGAGACGTGGCTCGCTCGAAGCGCGGGCTCAGGTCGGCACAAATTCCTTGGTCAAACCATCCAGGAATAGTGTGCCGCGCGGCTATATGTTCGGTCCTTGGAACCTATCCGTGGCTGACAGTGCTGATCCTAAAAAGAATAAATGGCTGGCGAATGGTCTAACCAGCCGGATTTGGGATCCGGTGTCGGGGCAGGTGGATTTTAAGAAAAGCGCTTGCCGGATTGAGAAAATATGATCGAGGTTTAACAAGATTGGGTAAGCTCGCTTGGGGAAACGAGCCTGCCTGATACAAAACTGGTAGGTTAAAATGGATAGAAGAAAATTTATTAAAGCGATGGGAGCCAGTGCGGCGGCCTTGGTCGCGCCATTGCCCACCCAAGCCGCGCGCAATAAACCGTCGCTACGCTACCTTCGACCTCCAGGGGCTCATAAAGAAGCTGAGTTCCTCAGCAAATGCATTCGCTGTGGACAATGCGGTGAAACCTGTCCCAATCGATGCATTAAATTCTTTGGATTTGAAAATGGTATCGCCTCAATCGGCACACCTTATATTACACCGCGAGAAAAAGCCTGCATTCTATGTATGAAATGCGGTGACGTGTGTCCTACTGGGGCTATCCCTAAAATTGAGCGCGAAGCGAACGAAATTTTGGAGAAGGTAGATATGGGCCTTGCGGTGGTTGATGAAGAGCTCTGCTTATCTTTTCAAGGTAAAACCTGCGGTGTGTGCTATCGAGCTTGCCCATTACAAGATGTCGCAATCAAAGTCGGCATGCTGGAACAGCCGCATGTAAAGGAGAGTTGCATAGGTTGCGGGTTATGTGAACGGTCCTGCATCCAGATGCCGCAAGCCATTCGTATTCAACCGGCTCGTCAAGAAGCTTGAGGATGAACATGATGGAACAACCGAGGCAACCGTTCTTTCTTTGGCGTCACCTTAATAAACTCCGGTTGGTCACTTTAAGCCTCGTCTTCATTGTGCTGATCATTATTCCCATTTTCCATGTCTACCAGACCTTTGTTGCAGCGCATGCCTATGATCTTTTGGCGCCGTCAGAAAAGCGCCTCTACGATGTCGCTGAATTTGTCACGTCTCCCTTTACCAACGAACCGGCCGAAGATTTGGACGCCGTCAAAGGCAACACTTGGTCGGGTAAGTTTTGGGGACTCCAATTGTCAGATCCTTTGGCTGTTGTCAGCCAGATAGCCGCTAGTTTGTCCTTCTATTGGCCATTTATTTTAACTGCGCTTATCCCGGTTATTCTAACGATTTTGCTTGGCCGATTTTTCTGCGGTTGGTTATGCCCGGCAATTTTAATCTATGAGTTGAATTCAAATTTCTCAGCCTGGTTGAAATTGGCAAGTTTGAAATTGCCCAACTTTCAGTTTGATCGGCGCCTCAAATATGGCGTCCTAGCTACCGGACTTATTCTGACGTCCCTGGTCGGATCCTTGCTCATCGCAACTATTTATCCGCCGGCGATCATCGGCCGTGAACTATATTTTGTCATCGCCTTGGACGGCTTTGGTATTGGCGTTGTCATCTTCATTGGCACGCTATTGTTCGATCTATTGGTTGCTCGGCGAGGGTTCTGTCGGTACGTTTGCCCAGGTGGAGCATTGTATTCATTGCTAGGCCGCTATCGATTTTTGCGCATTCGCCGAATTGCGGAAAGCTGCAATGATTGCGCTAAATGTAATGCAGTTTGTGAGTTTGGGCTCGATCCAATGAAAGACGATTTTGGCCAAGAATGTAACAACTGCACAGCCTGCATGGCAATATGCCCAACTGAAGCCATGACTTTCACTCTCCGCCCAACGGATTATCCGGCGCAAGGACCGGGACATCTAGGTCGCCAGCGTAAACGTGAAAACAACTTTGAAATTAGGGAGGCTGCCGAATGAACAAGATGTCACTGATTATTTTGACGTTACTAATAGGGTTTTCACAAATTAATAAAGTTTTCTCCCATCATATACTTGGCAGGCCGTCGTATCAGCTAAACGAAGATTCTAACACGCCGCCGTCCCTGCAGGGTGAAGCAGAAATGGGCGAGTTTTATGTAACTTATATGATCTATCCCGCTTTTCCAAAATCAGAAGAACCGGGTCGTATCAGCATCTACATAAAACGCTACAAAAACAGCCGGTCATTTGATGGAGCCGTCAAATTTACTGCTCGGTACGAGAACTTATTTTCATTTTCCAATTTCGATTCTCTGGGGACCCAACGCCTCGATGACAGCGTCTATCGTCAAAGCTTCAATTTTCATCAATCGGGTGACTACACCATTCGCGCCAAGTTTAGAGCCAATGAAGAAGATTATACTCTGGACATTCCTTTGCGGGTCGGCGCACCAAAGTTTATTGGCCCCATCGGTATAGTCGTCGGCGTTATTTTCGCACTCTTAATACTGGTCAGCACTGTTCAATATAGCAGATCGATGAACGGCAAAACACGAACTCAGCATCAAATAGGTCGGCAAAGCTAAAATGGTTATGGATAGAAGAGAATTTTTTAAATTTGGCGCAAGCCAAGCCATTGATGTGGTGACAGAGACCGTAGCCGATAAATTATCCGAACTGGATATAAATTGGATACGCCCGCCTTTCGCCTTGGCTGAAAGCGACTTTGTTACATCCTGTACGCTTTGTGATGAATGTATAAAGGCTTGCCCTTATGATGTCCTTTTTAAAATGAGGGACGACGGTTCGCCGGCAATGGATTTGTCTAATCGAGGCTGTCACATGTGTAGTGAATGGCCTTGTGTCACGGCGTGCGAACCTGGCGCTTTGTTAAAGAATGCAGAAAATCTTGCGGCCGTTCCCAAATTTGCAATGGTTACAATAAATGAAGAGACCTGCCTGCCGTATCAAGGTCCGGAATGCGGTGCCTGTAATGATACCTGCCCAGTGCCAAATGCGCTCCAATGGGTTGGTGCCCGGCCTGTGATTGACCCGGATGCCTGTACCGGCTGTGCCCTTTGCAAAGAAGCCTGTATCACCGAGCCCAATTCTATACTTGTCCGTCCCACTGGTTGAATGTTTACAATTCTCAGAAATTATTCAGATGTTCGTTTTTGGCTATTAGCGAACCCTTTGAGCCTATCTAATTAATGTCCGCTTTCGGGTGCATAGCGGACATCGTCGTGAATGATGACGAACTGCATGAACGGCACGCGCATTTGAAAAATATTCCACCAAATTCTGTTAAATCTCGGGATATCCCGGAAAAGTGTTTGCTGCGACAAACATTCAATCGCGCACCCCGCAATACCAGGATCTTGTATACAATGATTAAGTATAAATTCAGTCGTAGCTCACGTTCATTTTATTTATAATCAAAAAATGGTTGCGTAAAATTAAGATAGAAGTCACTTATATTGGGCTAAAAAAAATTCTAACCCCTTGCTGTTTGAATTGCTTGCCAGATTTTTTCCGCTGTTGCTGGAGTGTCAATATGGTGGATATTCATTGGTGATAAAGCATCGACAAGCGCGTTGACAAAAGTAGCAACAGCACAACCTGCTCCTATTTCTCCAACACCTTTAACTCCTAATGGATTTACGACTGTTACGCTCGGATTATCATGGGTTTCTATGAAGCAAATATCTTTTGCCTTGGGCATTGCATAGTCCATATATGAGCCAGAAAGCAGCTGACCGGATGCTGGGTCATAATTTATATCTTCTGAGAAAACTTGCCCCAGGGCTTGAACAATACCACCTCTCACTTGACCCTCTACTTGCGTTGGGTTGATAGTATTGCCTACGTCCGTAACCGCTACATATCTCTTAATTTCGACTTTACCCGTATCTGGATCAACCTCCAGTTCACAGGTGTGACAACCAGATGGAAACGTAGCGGCATTGGTTTCATATGTTCCGACGACTAGCAGTCCATCTTTATTCTCAGATTCTGCAATTTTTGCAACGTCACTGAGCGTAATACTACGGTCTGTTCCAGCAACAGAAAAAGTCTGATCATTGTATTCAATATCTGTGACGGCCACTTCCAAATGTTGGGCGGCAATCTCTTTACCTTTTTCAAGGATCAAGCGGGCTGTCTCAAAAACGGCGGAGCCGCCTAAACCTGAGACTTTTGATCCGCCAGCTCCGAAGCCAGCGTCTAAAGTTTGTGTGTCACCCTCAACGATTTTTATTTGTTCGGGTACCAATCCTAGGCGTTCGCATATGATTTGAGTATACATGGTTGCGTGGCCTTGACCTTGGTCAGTTGACCCCGCAAATAAAGCAGCAGTGCCATCTTCTAAAATTTTAATCTTAGCCCATTCCTGTCCAGGAGGGGCAGCACTCTCAACGTTATTTCCAATACCAAAACCTAGTAGTTTACCGCGTTTTTTTGCCTCTTCTCGGCGCTCCTCGAGGTTATCGGCATTAGCTTTTTCTAGCGCAATTTTTTGATTTTTAGCAAAGTCACCGGAGTCATAACTCGGTCCAAGAGCCGGCTTGAAGGGCATATCATCTGCTGAAATCAGATTACGGCTTCTCAGTTCCATGGGATCAATATTTAATTGTCGGGCGGCCACGTCAATAATACGTTCGATAATATAACCTGCATCAGGTCGCCCTGAACCTCTGTAGGGCGCCATTGGATTAGAATTTGAAAAAACAGCCGTCGCATGGTAGTGGATCGCTGGAGTTTTATAAGAGCCTGCCAGTCCACTTGTCGATCTGATAATGGGGAATATAGACATCGTAGAATAATATGCGCCGGTATTTGCAATGGCATGTACCCGGAGTGCAAGAAAATTATAGTCTTTGTCCAAGGCCAGTTCCGTATTGACGATTTTGTCGCGAGCATGGCAATCGCTTACAAAAGCTTCACTGCGGTCGCTTATCCATTTTACAGGGCGGCCGCACTTCTGGGAGGCCCACACTGCGAGTGGTGTCTCAGGATACATGGCCCCTTTCATTCCAAAGCTCCCACCAACGTCACCAGTGACAACACGAAAACTTTTAACTGGTTGGTTGAAAAGAATATTTGCTAACATACTCCTAGCACCGAAGGCGCCTTGTGTGGGCAAATGGACCGTAGTAAATTTAGTTTTAGAATTGTAATCAGCGACGACGCCTCGGGTTTCCATAGGGCTAGCCGTTAGCCGATTTATACAGATTTTTTGTTTTACAATATGGACTGCTTGTTCAAAAGCATCGTTGACCGCAACTTGATCCCCTTCGTGAAATTCATAGGCAATATTATTTGGACAGTCTTCTCGGACTAGAGGTCCGTTTTTAGAAATAGCCATAGAAGGACCAACCACTGCCTTTAAAACTTTGTAGTCAACTGCGATAAGTTCTGCCGCATCCTGAGCTTGTGCTCTAGTCTCTGCAACGATGAATGCTATACCATCGCCGACATAACGAACCTGGTCTGCCGCTAAGGGGTATTGGATCGCCTGATAAATATCTGCGGGATCAAAATTTGGTGATTTTGTGGCGTTATGAGGCATGGCTCCGAGGCCCGCTGCTAGATAATCTCTGCCCGTCAGTATATCAATAACCCCAGGGGCTAATTTTGCCTCGCTAATATCAATGGAAATAAGTTGTGCATTAGCATGAGGAGATCGGAGTAAATATCCATATAATTGGTTTGGAAGGTTAATATCATCAATATATTCGCCTGCCCCTTTAAGAAAACGGGGGTCTTCGGTGCGGATCACCGCCGATTGAGGGCTAAATTTATTCATAATAGTTTACCTAAATTATTGGGTTCTCAATATCAATTGTAGTTGGCAGGATACTGACCTGCAAGGATTCTGATTATTGAAAAGAAATGCTTTTTTATAATTATTTGAGGTTATGAATTTCTTCTATATTTCTGTGTTTGTTTTATAACTGTATTTCATGCACGCTCGAATTTTGCAACGAGCTCAATATGGGGGGTGAATTTAAATTGATCGATTGGAGTTACGCGTTTTAAAATAAAACCACCTTTGTTTAATATTGACGCGTCTAAGGCAAAACTTGCTGGGTCACAAGACACTGCAATAATTTTTTCAACATTCGAGACCGCGAGTTGTTCAGCTTGAGTTTTAGCTCCGGAGCGCGGAGGATCGAACACTACTGCATCGAATTTTTTTAATTCTTTTGGAAATAATGGTTCTCTAGCTAAATCGCGTTCAACTGCCATTACAGGTTTTAATCCTTGAGCATGATTAATAGCTTTGTTTAAAGCTGCTATCGATAGGGTGTCATTGTCAAAAGCTGTTACAGCAGCCCATTTTGCCATTCTGATAGCAAATGTGCCAATTCCGCAATATAAATCTGCAATGTGAGTAGCATCACGAATATGGTCGAGGACGAGACTTGCTAGTATGTTCTCACCATCAACTGTAGGTTGAAGAAAACTTGCTGGAGGTAGGGTTATTTTAGTATCGTCAATCGAAATAACGGGGACATTTTGTTCGATTATAACATCTCGGTTGAGCGAAATGCGAGCTAGATTAAATTTTCTGGCCAGTTCGGTGATTTCTATAAATAAGGTACTCCCATCGATAGGACAGCCATTTATATTGCAATCTATTCCATTTTCCGAAGCGGTTAGTTGAATATCCAACGGCTTTGAACGGTGTGGTATAACCCTCGCAATGTCACGAACGATGTTTATGCCCTGTGAGAGGGCTGGAACCAGTATCGGGCAATTATCAATATCGAGGATTTCGTGACTGCGGTATTTCATTAAGCCAGCGTGTATACGATTGTTATCACGCTTTGCATGAAAGGATACCCGCCGGCGACCTATGCCGTGGGCGTCTATTAGCGGGTCCACAGCCACATCGAGACCTTGATTTTTCAGCGCCTTTTCCACAATCCCATGCTTCCACGATCGATAGGCTGATAATTCTAGTTGTTGAGTTTTACAACCACCACATACAGTAAAATGAGGACAGAATGGTTCGATTCTATTTTTTGAAGCTTTTTGGATTTCTAATAAATTATATTTATTTTTAGTGCCTTCTATTTTAACGATTTCACCGGGCAACGTATAGGGAATAAAGCAGTTTTTACCATTCTTTAATTTGGCAATACCATCGCCCCGGTGGCCAAACTCAGAAATCTTAACTATTTCAGAAGTTTTTTCCGGTGTGCCATGGTTGATTGAATTTGATTTTCCTATTTTATTTGTTAAGCGACCACTTTGTTTTTTGGCGCGTCTTTTTTCATTTTGATTGCGGGACATATACAATCCTTGCTATGAATTTGTCAAAAATAAAATTGGACATAATTTCCCGCATAAAATAGTGCTGGTGTTGAGTGACAATTCCTCACTATCATGTTAGAAGAATCCATGACTTGAGACTACATTTTAATTGGAAGATATCATGCTTGCTATTGTGTCGCCTGCAAAAAAAATGGATTTCGAAGAAATAAAACGGCCTTTGGCGAATACTGACCCAGAATTTTTCTCTGATACTAAGAAATTAGTCAAGTCGGCGCGAAAATTGAGCCAATTTGATATTCAGAAATTGATGAATTTGAGTGAACCTCTCACTGAATTAAATTTTCAACGATTTAAAACCTTTAAATCAAAACAGTCCGAAGCAAATTCAAAACAAGCTGCATTAGCCTTTGCTGGTGATACGTATATTGGGCTTGATTCAAAAACGCTCAGCGACAAAGATTTTGACTATGCGCAAGACCATTTGCGAATATTATCAGGTTTGTATGGGTTGTTACGGCCACTTGATTTGATTCAGCCGTATCGATTAGAAATGGGACGCCGATTAAGTAACGAGCGGGGTAATAACCTTTACGAGTTTTGGGGAGACAAGCTAGCAAAAAAAATTAATACAATTACTACAGCCCACCAAAATCGAACGGTGATTAATTTGGCTTCCAATGAATATTTTAAAGCGGCTGGCCAGAAAATAATTAAGTCACCGGTTGTGACACCGGTATTTAAGGAAATTAAGGGCACAAAATCGAGCGTAATTGGTTTTTTAGCAAAAAAAGCAAGAGGAACTATGGCGCGCTATATAATCCAGAATAAAATTGAAACACCTGAAGAATTAAAATTTTTCTCAGAGGATAGATATCAATTTCAGGCCAGTCAGTCTGACAATACTAAATTGGTGTTTACCCGAAAATTCATTCCCGTAGGACAATAGTTCTATGAAACTTGTGACGATCGATATGCTTCCCAAGTCACATATTGGTGTTTTGGTGGGAGAAGACATCGTCCTTGATCTTGCAGCTTTGAGTGTGATCTTGCCTGCGGCGACGTTAGTGCCAAGTTCGATGCGTGCATTGCTGGAAGCTGGTGCTGCGGGTTTGGAAACGGTTGCTCATTGCCTTGCTCAGGTAGATAGCATGGACGATGATGAAAAATCAATTTTGGTGGATGCTGGTATTTTGTGCCCGTTAAGCGAAGTATCACTATTGGCGCCAATACCAAACCCGAAATTGATTTTATCGGTTGGTTTGAATTATTGGAAACATCTTGAAGAGATGGCTGGAACGCCTACACCGAAACATCCAGCTGCTTTTATAAAAACACGGGACTCTCTCTCCGGTTCAGGCAATCCAATATTCGTGCCGCCGCAATGCCCGGACATGTTAGATTATGAGGGTGAGCTTTGTTTTGTATTTGGTGAGCAATGCCATAATGTCAGTGCTGGCGAAGCCATGACATACGTTGCAGGTTATACAATTGCTAACGATGTTTCTGCACGGAACTGGGTCGGCGAAGTTTTTGAGTCTAAGGAAACCTTTCCAGCTATTCATGCATGGGAGCGCAATATTAATGGCAAACAGTTGCCAGGGTTCACGCCATGTGGACCTGTGCTGGTTACAAAAGATGAAATTCCAGACCCTGATAATTTACAAATGACACTCACTTTGAATGGTGAGGTTATGCAATCTACAAAAACTGACGATATGATATTCAAATTACCAGAGCTGATATCTTATTTCTCTCAATGGTATCAATTTAATCCCGGTGATATTGTGACGACAGGATCGCCGGCAGGTGTCGGTTTTGGCAGGGATCCGAAAGTATTTATGAAACCTGGCGATATTGTTGAAGTTGAAGTTGAAGGAATTGGAATATTATCCAATAAAATTTCTGCAATCAATTAACCTATATTTTCTGGGGTCAAATAATGAATAAACCTAAGGTGTTTATCTACACGCCGGTTGATCAAAGTGGAGGCTCGCACAAGCAACTTGAAGCAGCGGGATGCGAACTCAAGCTTAGCGATATATCGTGGCATAAATTAACAGGTGACATGGATATTATTGGAGAGGTTGAGGAAAACACAGCGGCGCTACTCGGTGTTGCGGTGCGGAAAATCCCGATCACGCGAGATATAATGTTAAAATCCCCCGGATTACGGATCATTGCGAAATATACGGTAGGCACTGATGACGTTGATGTAGAATCCGCAACAGAGCTGGGAATTTTGGTTACACACTGTCCTACTGAAGCAAACTGGTCGGGTGTGGCTGAGGGTACTATGGCGATGATGTTGACTTTATTAAAAAAAGTTCGAGAGAGAGATCTTTACGTTAAAGAGGGTAATTGGCGAGATGACAGCCTTCAGGGGACGTATTTGGGCCGCCGCCAAGATGGCTATGGCGGTATTACTATTGGTATTGTCGGGCTAGGTCGAATTGGCTCTCGACTGGCGGATCTATTAGCCCCCTGGCGTGTTCGAATTATTGCCTATGACCCCTACAAAGGAGATCAACAATTTATTCATCATGATGTAGAGCGCGTTGAATTGGATGAACTTCTTGCTCAAGCCGATGTCGTAACATTACATACAAATTTGACGGCTGAAACAAAGGGCTTTATGAATTCGGACAAATTTCTAAAAATGAAACATAGCGCTTATTTGCTCAATGCCTCTAGAGGAGCGGTTGTTGACGAGAGTGCTTTATTTAATGCTTTAGATACAGATCAGATCGCGGGTGCTGCCATTGACGTGTTTGAAGAAGAACCCCTTCCTAAACAATCGGCCTTACTAGGTCTAGGCAATAAGATATTATTATCTCCGCATGTGATTACATTTAATGTTGGGGCTGGCCTTACTACGGCTATTCCCTGGGCCACAGAACACGTTATTCAAGCGCTTAAAGGTAATGTGCCTGAACATGTGTATAACGGAGAAGTGATTGATTTATGGGTCGAACGTTTTGGCGGTCGTAGTCTTTTATAAAAACTATAAATCCAGAAGTTTCTATATGTATTAGTTGTTATTTTATAAAGGAGAAATCGTGCCAACAGTTGTTTGCGACGGTGCTACTGTAAATTATCATGACGTTGGCAGGGGTGATCCTTTAGTCCTCATCCATTGCTCATCGAGCTCCCATCGTCAGTGGCGTTCTTTGTGGGAACTATTGCAAAGCCATTATCGGGTAATTTCTATTGATATGCTTGATTGGGGTGGAACGGATGCTTGGTCTAAAACGCATGAAAATTTGCTAGAAGACGAAACAAATCTCATCAGGGAAGTGATCTCAGGTGTAGACGAGAAAATTCATTTGGTCGGGCATTCTTACGGCGGCACTATTTCATATCATTTGGCTATGACAACACCCGAGAAGATAAAAAATCTAACATTAATAGAACCAATGCTAGGTTGGCTTCTGGATTCTGAAAAAGATGAAGAATATTACTGTGAACTTCGTGGTGTTGCGGAGTATTTCTGGGATAAATATTCTAACGGGAAAGCCGAAGAAGGTATTGAACATTATTTTGATTACTGGAATGGGGATGGTGCTTGGAGAGATCTTGATGAAGGGCTTTCCGAGTACGTTTTAGCCGGTGCTGAAAAGAATTTTTATGAGTTTGAGGCTATTTTTGAGGGAGGGAAAGGATTACCGCGGCCAGAATGTTTTATGCAGCCGGTATTATTGATTGGTGGGGCAAAATCTCAAAATCCTCCATTGCGTGTTCTTGATATATTGAAAAGTTGTTTTCCAGATGTGCGGAAGTATTTAATCGAGGGGGCAACACATATGTCGCCAATTACCCACAGCGATCAGGTAAATTTGATTATCAGAGATTTTCTTTTACCCTATTCACCACCATTGGATTTATGAAGCGGAGCAACGTACTGAACATCTGTATCCCAAGGGAAAAAAACCCAGTAATTTTGAGGCACTTCATGAACGAATGTGTCAACTGCGGGCCGACCCATTTCTTTAGCGTAGACGGTCGCAATATGACAATCGGGTAGGAGTTCTCTAGCAGCTTTAATTGTTGCCCCAGTATCCACCAAGTCATCAATCATAAGCCAGCCCTGGCCCTTTTCTTGGCAGGCCTTTTCCGGAGTTTTAATCATATTTACATCACCCATATTTTTTTCTTCATAGGTCGCGATGCAGATTGTATCGATGTTCCGAATATCCATTTCTCTGGCAATAATGGCTGCTGGAATTAATCCTCCTCTGGTGATAGCGATTATACCTTTCCATGCGCCGGTTTTAATTAGCTTTCTAGCTAATAATTTGGTGTCTCGATGCACTTCTGCCCAAGTTACAACATAGTCAACTAAGTCGTCTTTGGAAGCATTCATTGAGTTTTACTCCTAGTTACTGGTGTTTCTTGTGCTTAAAAATTTAGTTAATTCTATCATTGGATAATCTCATAGCAAGGCTATCGAAATAAATGATTAGTTTGATTTTTTAAAAAAAAATAGTGATATTTGTAAAAAAGCTGATTTTTTAAGTTAGATCATTGATATAGGGAAACATGTAGATGGCGGGGCAGTCTTTAAATGACTCATTAGTTAGATGGCCAAGTAAAAGCCTGACTGATATTCCTTATGATCTATTTACGAGTAAGGCTCAATATGAGTTAGAAAAAGAGGCTATATTTAAAGGTCCAGCATGGCATTACTTATGCCTACGCGTGGAAGTTTTAAACCCGGGTGATTATGTGGTCAGCCATATTGGCGAAACATCGATAATCGTCGTTCGGAATGAGCAAAAAATTATCAAGGCAATGGTTAATAGATGTGCACATCGGGGAGCCATGCTGTGCCAAAAACGTAGGGGGACCACTCGCAAGTTTTCTTGTGTTTATCATGCTTGGTCTTACGACCTTGATGGTAATCTGACGAATGTGGCCTTTAGTAAAGGCATCAAAAATCAAGGCGGCATGCCAGGAGATTTCAAGAACGAAGACTATCCCTTAAGGCGTTTAAAAATAACTGAGTTTTGTGGACTTGTCTTTGGATCGTTTGATGAAAATGTACCTGATATTGAAACTTATCTTGGGCCTGATGTAAGTGCCAAGGTCAAACGGGTGCTAAACCGCCCGGTTAAGGTTATCGGTCGTAACACTCAAGTGTTACCGAATAATTGGAAAATTTATATGGAGAATGTTAAAGATAGCTACCACGCCAGTATTCTCCATCTCTTTTTTACTACTTTCCGCTTAAATAGACTTACCCAATCTGGTGGCATTATCGTTGATGAAAGTGGTGGCAATCATGTCTCATTCTCTGTGCTTGACAAAGATATGAGCAACAAAGCGTATGAGGAAGATGATGTTCGCTCTGATAATAGTAAGGTTAAACTTGCTGACCCTAATCTACTTGAAGGAGTTGACGAGTTTGGTGATGGTATTACGCTCCAAATCCTTACTATTTTTCCAGGATTTGTCTTACAG
The DNA here is from genome assembly GCA_012960465.1 of Rhodospirillales bacterium. Classification (GTDB taxonomy): domain Bacteria; phylum Pseudomonadota; class Alphaproteobacteria; order Rhodospirillales; family UBA2165; genus TMED23. The sequence continues at coordinate 48,277 of DUBF01000109.1, forward strand.
CAAGTAAGAAATAGTCTTGCTGTACGTCAAGTGTTACCAAAAGGTACGGATCGATCTGATTTAGTTTGGACCTATATTGGATTTGAAGATGATGATGAGGAAATGGATGCCCGCCGCTTACGACAAGCAAATCTGGTCGGGCCTGCGGGATATATCTCAATGGAAGATGGTGTCGTTGGTGGATTTGTGCAACGTGCTATACGAGGAGTTACGGAAGATCATAGTATTGTGAAAATGGGCGGCGAGGAGGCCAACTCCATGGAGTCGCGCGTAACTGAATCACCTATCCGCGGATTTTGGAAGAAATATCGCGCACTTACAGAAAGTTTTAATCTATGAGCCAAGATGAAATTGAGCGCCAATTTCATGTTCAAAATTTAAATGCTCGTTATGTATCAACTATAGATAATGATCGTTTAGAAGATTGGCCGGATTATTTTACCGAGGATTGTCTTTACCGGATTACTACCAAAGAAGATTTTGATGAAGGCCTTCTGCTAGGTATTATTTATGCTACAACAAGAAATATGTTGATCGACCGGGTTACTTCTTTACGTGATGCAAACATCTACGAGGCCCATAATTATCGCCATATTTTGGCAACACCGCTAATTTTATCTGATCAAGAAGGTATTTTGAAGGTTGAAACAAATTTTTCAGTTATAAGAACAATGCATGATGGTGATTCAATTTTATTTGCTTCAGGTCGATATTTAGATCAAATTATTGGCGCTGGTTCTGCTTTAAAATTTCTCGAGCGAATTGTTGTTACGGATAGTCGAAAGTTTGATACTTTACTGGCGATACCATTATAGAATGTGTTTTTGGCGGGTAATTTATCTTTAGCGTTTTTTTTGTGATGGAACTTAGGTTTAACGGTAATGATTAGTCCTCTCATGTCTAATGAAAAATATTTGAAACCTGGAAAATTTATTGATAGCGATCATCCTGCGGTCGTTGACTATGCTACGAAGCATGTTGGATTGGCTGTAACTGACGTAGACAAAGCCATGAACTTTTATTACGCAATAAGAGATGGTATCCGATATAACCCTTACATGAAGGTTGAGAGTAAAGTTTCATATACTGCTAGTGATGCTGTTTTAAACGGTGAAGGTTGGTGTGTTCCAAAAGCAGCACTGATGGTAGCATGTTTGCGGATAAATGGTATACCAGCACGCCCAGGCTATTCAGATGTTAAAAATCACCTGGCTTCCAAGCGCCTGATAGATTTATTGGGTTCGGAAATATTTCTCTGGCACTCATACTGCGAAGCATATTTGGATGGTAGATGGGTAAAGTCTACTCCATCATTTAATTTGTCATTATGTAAAAAGTTTGGCCTAAAACCTCTTGAGTTTGATGGGAAAAGCGAAGCATTATTTCATGAATTTGATCAGGCTGGAAATAAACACATGGAATATGTAAACGAGCGGGGTACTTATGATGATGTGCCAATGGAAGAAATAATAAAGACGTTTAAAGCTCTTTATCGCCCTGAGTATATTAAGAGTGCTCATGGTGATCTTTATGAAGAAGTAGATTCGGATAGAATAAAATTTAATTGAAGGGCGTGGCCAAAGGGCTCTTTTCTGTTGGTTGCATTCTCTTTGCACCACTGTAAAATATGCTTGCTGATACAAAAATTGAGAGGAATTGTGACATGAATGACGAACCTGTTCGGTTGACCCAGTTATCGCACGGCGGTGGTTGAGGGTGTAAAGTAGCACCGTCGGTGCTTGATGGTATACTTTCTCAATTACCGCCCACAGTAAAGTATCCAAATCTATTGGTGGGTGTTGAGACCGGTGATGATTCGGCCGTTTACAAAATTAATAGTGAGCAAGCGATTGTTGCCACGACTGATTTTTTTATGCCAATCGTCGATAATCCTTATGATTTTGGGAGGATAGCAGCGACTAACGCATTATCAGATGTCTATGCAATAGGTGGAAAGCCAATCATGGCCTTGGCAATAGCGGGTTTCCCTGTGAACAAAATGTCTAGCGACGATATTGCGCAGGTTTTAGGCGGTGGCGTTGCTGCGTGCGAAGCTGCAGGCGTACCGATTGCCGGTGGACATACAATTGATGCTACAGAGCCACTATATGGCTTAGCTGTTATTGGCACGATTCATCCTAATAAAATTAAACGTAATTCAGACGGTAGAGCAGGAGACGTGCTTATTTTAGGTAAGGGTTTGGGTGTCGGTATTTTAGGCGCGGCTTTGAATAAAGATGAGCTCGATCCTAAAGGCTATGAAATTATGGTTGAGAGTACGACTAAGCTAAATTCAGTAGGTGCAGATTTAGCGGCGTTATCAGAAGTAAATGCGCTTACCGATGTGACGGGTTTTGGCCTGTGCGGCCATATGTATGAATTTTGTAAAGGTGCAAATTTATCAGCGACAATAGTGTGGGATAAATTACCGATTCTAGATACAGTATTAGATTACGCTCAGAAGGGTTATAATACGGGAGCTGCAGATCGGAACTGGGATAGTTTTTGCGATCAAGTTGTTACTCCAGATGGTATGCCACAATGGCAAAAGAATATATTAATGGATCCACAAACTAGCGGTGGTCTGCTGGTTTCTTGTCCTCCCGAAGCGGTTGATACCGTTCTAAAAACTTTTCATGATTCAGGCTTTGATTATGCTTCCGTAATCGGAAGTTTAAGTGATGGTGAAGCCAAAGTTTCAGTGATATAGATTTTCTATAGATTTTAGGCCCAAGCAATGACCTTGTTAGGGGAATTTTTCTTAACTAATGTAGAAATTTGGCTTTGTATTGTCCGAATAATTTGACTGAACTCTGTGTTAGTGGATAAAAAATAAACGCCCATAAAATCATGGATAAACGCGGATATAATATTGGGAAAACTTTCCAGTACTTCATCATGGGACCAATCATCTTTTATATGTTGTTCAAACGGGTTTCCTTCCACTACATCTTGTGGAAAATGGATTATAGGAATAGAAATCATTATTAAATGAGTTTTAGGTATTACTGTCTTTATCAGCGTTTGGGCTTCTTGTTTGGTCATATGTTCAATAACATCACCGAATAAAGTAAGATCGTAAGAAGGGCCTTAGGCGAAATTAATTTGGCGGACATCTTGATTTATTAAAATCTGATATTTGCTACCTAAGTTATATTTAAGGATATATGGCTTCCAGACTTCTATACCTGACTATTTTATATTTTCAAAATAAGGGGATAAAATATTAAAATAGGTACCTTCACCTACACCGACATCCAATATAGAATTTATAGGTACAAGCTCCGCTAATTTATTAATCATTAATGCTGTATAAAGTTTGCCATATTTTGAACTTGTAGGCATAGATAATCCTTCAGCATAACTTGGCCTGCTATTAATTAAGGTTTTTCTTGATTTAAGGCTTTTAATAATGCGTCGAAGGGCAATAAAATTGCCCCATGGCGTGGTTTAGCTGCCTTTGCAGGAGCCAAGGCAGTTAGAGGTGCCCAATCTCCTTCTGGAGGTGCTGTTCCTCTCGTTAACATCTCTACGACCTTGTCTCTAGCGGTTTGAATTTCTTTTTTTGATTTTCCTATTGCGGCTTTAGCCATCACCGAGGCCGAAGCTTGCCCAAGAGCGCAGGCTTTGATTTTTTGGCTGTATCCAGAGATACGATCGTCTCGCAGAGTGATTGAAATTTCTATAGAACTGCCGCAGAGTGGACTTCTAAGCGAGGCGGTAGCATCTGGGTTCTCTATAGCTTCAATTCCAGTAATATCGGCTGCAAGCCTAAGGACATCTTTGTTATATATCGCATCAATCATTGCTATTTAATCCAAGTTATTTTTTAAATTATAGTGTTTCTTGGGTTTGCTCGCCAGCATCTAATAAGTTAAATCTCTCGGATGAGAGTTTCAGACTTTGATTTTGAATTACCGCAGAAATTGATCGCCCAAGAGCCTGTAAATCCGCGAGATTCGGCACGCCTCTTACATATTGGGAATAATTTTTCAGATAAAAAAATTATTGATTTACCGTCTTTGCTTAACCCTGGCGATATTATGGTATTTAATGATACGAAAGTTATTCCTTCGCGCCTTATAGGTAGCCGAGGGAAAGCCATCGTCGAAGTAACTCTCCATAAGCAATACCGTAAAAATATTTGGTTGGCCTTTGCGCGTGGAGCTAGGAGATTAAAAATCGGCGATGAACTTGTTTTCGCTGATGATTTTTGCTGCAAAGTTGAAGAGAAGCGAGAGGGAGGCGAGGTGTTATTATCTTTTGATGTTAAAATGAATACCGTGATTGAAGGTCTAGATAAATACGGCCAGATGCCATTGCCGCCGTATATCAAAAGACAGAAAAAGGGTTTGATTAGTGACCATGTTGATTATCAAACCATTTATGCGAAGCGAACAGGAGCGGTGGCTGCTCCAACTGCGGGACTTCATTTCACACCAGAATTAATGGCAGCACTCGATCAACGTGGTGTTAAAAAGGCTTTTGTTACTTTGCACGTTGGAGCTGGGACATTTTTGCCAGTCAAGGCGCAGGATACGGAAGAACATGTTATGCATTCTGAGTGGGCGGCACTTGATTGCGTTTCTGTCAATAATATTAACCAAGTACGGGCTGCTGGTGGTCAGGTTATTTCTGTAGGTTCGACTTCTCTACGCGTACTTGAATCGGCTGTTGATCGATTTGGAGTGCTTCAACCGTTTATTGGGGAAACCAATATGTTCATTACACCTGGATATGAGTTTAAAATCATAGATAAGATGTTTACGAATTTTCATTTACCAAAGTCGACATTGTATATGTTAGTTGCCGCTCTCGCAGGAGTGGAACGTATAAAAGCGGCCTATGCTCACGCGATTTCTGAGAGATATCGATTTTTTTCCTATGGAGATGCCTGCTTAATCGAGAGGCCGAAATGACTGAATTTTCCTACACATTGATTGCGGCCGATGGGGCAGCGAGGTTAGGTAAAATTCAGACCGCACATGGTGTTATCGACACGCCTGCTTTCATGCCAGTTGGGACAGCTGGAACTGTTAAAGCCATGATGCCAAGTTCAGTGGATAAAACTGGATCGCAGATTGTGCTCGGGAATACCTATCATTTAATGTTGCGTCCAGGTGCAGATCGGATTGAAAGCCTTGGTGGACTGCACAAGTTTATGAATTGGCCGAAGCCAATCCTGACAGATTCGGGAGGTTTCCAAGTTATGTCCCTCGCTAAATTACGTAAAATCACGGAACATGGAGTGATCTTTCAATCTCATCTCGATGGAAGTAAACATGAGCTGACACCAGAAATTTCGATTGATATACAAAGAAAACTTGATTCCAATATTTCGATGCAATTAGATGAATGTCCGGCTCACACGGTCGAAAAAAAAATAATTGAAATCTCGATGAATCTCTCGTTGCGTTGGGGGCAAAGATCAAAAGAAGCCTTTGATCGTCGCCCGGGGTATGGGTTATTTGGTATTGTACAAGGTGGCATTTTTGCTGATTTGCGCGAGCAGTCGGCAAAAGGCCTGATCGATATTGATTTTAATGGCTATGCAATTGGTGGTTTGGCCGTAGGTGAGCCGCAAGATGTGATGTTTGAGGTGCTCAATAATCTAATAGAGTTTTTGCCGAGAGATAAACCACGATATTTGATGGGGGTGGGCACACCGACTGATATAGTTGGCGCGGTTTCTCGTGGTGTCGATATGTTTGACTGCGTACTGCCAACACGATCAGGTCGAACTGGTAAGGCTTATACGCGGCGTGGAGATGTTAATATCCGTAATGCTCGTCACGTGAATGATCCACGACCGATTGATGAGCTTTGTAAGTGCCCTGCATGTAATGATTTTAGTCGAGCTTATATACATCATCTGGTTAAAGCAAAAGAGATTCTTGGTTCGATGCTACTGACTTGGCATAATATCCAATACTATCAAGATTTGATGAGTTCACTGAGGAAAAGTATTTCAGACGGAGCCCTTAATTCTTTTATCCAAGGTTTTCACCATGAACAGGCATCCGGTGATATAGAACCTTTTTAGTAAAGAGTGTTTAATGATCAAAATTAGACGTAGTGCAGATCGTGGTTTAGCGGATTTAGATTGGCTGCACAGTCAACATAGCTTCTCATTCGCCGACTATCACGATCCAAAACAAATGGGATTTGGCCCGCTTCGGGTGATTAACGAGGATCAAATAAAGCCTGATACAGGTTTTGGTACTCACGGTCATCAAGATATGGAAATACTGTCTTATATCTTGAAGGGAGAACTTGAGCATAAGGATGATATGGGTAATGGTTCAATTATTCGACCTGGAGAAATACAGCGGATGAGTGCAGGAAAGGGCGTGAGGCATAGTGAAAGTAACCCATCTTTAACCAAAGCTAACCATTTCTTCCAAATTTGGATAGAGCCAGATCAGTTTCGTATCCAGCCTAGTTACGAGCAAAATAAAATACCAGTGGGATCCAGGGAAGGAAAGTTATGCCTTGTCGGCTCTCCAGAGGGTCGGGGCCATAGCGTGACGATCCATCAAGATGTTGAGCTTTACTGCAGTATACTTTCTTCTGGGGACACCGTGGCCCATCAGATTGCCAAGGGCCGTTGTGTTTGGGTTCAATTGGCGTCTGGTACGATTGAGATTAATAAAGTTCCGTTGGCCAATGGCGATGGGGCGGCAGTAATTGAGGAGCCGTTCATTGAGATAAACGCGATAGTTGAGAGTGAGTTTTTATTATTTGATCTCGTTCAATAATTATTAAATTATTCAAGGTTTAACTACTTACCAATAATAAATATAAGCAAAGACATTAATTAATTTAAGGACGTGAAGCGTGATGTATTTTTTGGTGATAGGCGGCTTTATTCTGCTCCTTTCTGGAGCGGAGATTATGTTGCGTGGTGCTATTGGAATTGGTGATAAATTAGGTATTTCTAAACTGGTAGTGGGTATGACGATCGTTGCGTTTGGAACCTCTACCCCTGAATTTCTTGTTTACTTGAACGCAGCGATCGCAGGGGTGGACGCGCTCGCAATCGGCACTGTCGTCGGAAGTAATATTTCAAATATTTTGTTGGTCACGGGGGTTGCTGCGTTAATTATGCCGATTACCTTGGAAGCGGGAGCCTTTAAACGAGATGGTTGGATCCTTTTAGTTGGTACGGCTTTGTTTTTAATCTTAGCTAATAGATCAGAAATTGGCTCATTTGCTGGATTGCTGCTGTTATTTTATTTTTTTAGTTTTTTGACCTATTCCTATTTAAGAGAAAAACGCCGCTTTGATAAATTTGAGGGAGACCATGAACAGGGTGTGGAGGTTGTTTCCCAGAATATATTTAAACTATTAATTTATTTGATTTTAGGTTTTACGGGTTTGGTTTATGGCGCTGAAATATTGGTGGAAGGCGGCGTTGGGATTGCTAGAAGATATGGTATAAGTGAGGCTGCAATAGGTTTAACTATCATGGCGTTAGGTACATCATTGCCAGAACTTGCTGCTACAGTTGTTGCAGCTATTCGAAAACATTCTGATGTGGCACTAGGTAATATCGTTGGCAGTAATATTTTTAACGTTGTAGGGATTGTTGGTGTAGTCTCAATTATAACCCCATTAAACGTACCTTCTCGGGTTATTAATTTTGATGGGTGGATAATGTTAGCGGCGACACTATTCCTAATGCCGTATATGATTGGTCGATGGACGCGGTTAGGCCGTTTTGAAGCGTCATTGATCCTGTTCGCTTATCTTATTTATATTACCTCTATTGTTTATGGAGTAGAGACCTTAATGCCAAGATAAAGAAGACTTGCTAATTTAAAGATGATCTTTCATGGTTGGATAAATGACTGAACTACTTCCAAGGACAGTAATTGTTACCGGTGGCGGGCAACGGATTGGCCGGGCTATATCTCTGGCTATGGCAAAGGATGGCTGGCAAGTAGCTGTGCATTTCAATAGCTCATTAGTTGAGGCAAACGAGGTTGTAGATGAAATTACGAGTTCTGGGAATGTAGCTCTAGCGGTACAAGCTGATCTTGCAAATGAAGTAGCGGTTACATCGTTGATTGCCACAATCTCTGATAAGCTAACACCGGTCACCGCCGTTATAAATAACGCATCAATATTTGAAGAAGATACGGTTGAGAACGTCACTAAGGGTTCGTGGGATAGCCATTTAGCTATTAATTTACGTGCGCCGTTCTTATTAACTCAAAGTTTAGCAAGAAATCTTAATAAAGATGAAAAGGGAAATATTATCAATATAGTAGATCAGCGGGTTGAGAACCTAACCCCCTATTTTACATCTTACACGCTAAGCAAATCAGCGCTTTGGACCTTGACTAAAACTACAGCGGCCGCCCTCGCTCCGAATATTAGAGTAAATGCCATTGGTCCGGGCCCAACCCTGCCTTCGATACGGCAATCTCAGGCGCAGTTTGATAGGCAAATAGCCCTCACTCCTCTTGAGGCTCAGGTGGATGTTGAGGAGATATGCAATGCCGTGCGGTTTATTCTTGCTACGCCATCTATGACCGGACAATTGCTATCCATAGATTCAGGTCAGCACCTTGGGTGGGCGCAGCCAGAACAACTTAATAGCCCCGATGAATAATTAAGAAGGTGGAGTTTATGAGCTATGTCTGACGAAAATGTCATCCATGCATTTCGAATTGCTGATGCCCAGGCGTCGATACAACACGTCTTTATCAGAGATCTCATGCTAACAGCTCTAATAGGTGTTTATCGTCATGAGAAAGAAAATCCACAACCAATTCGTATTAACTTAGATCTAGCGGTGAAGGAAAATTTAGCTGCTAATAAGGATCGACTGACAGAGGTTGTCAGTTATGAAGATATTGCAGACGGTGTTCGTAAATTAGTTGCTATTGGTCATGTTAATCTTGTTGAGACTTTGGCACAGCGAATTGCTGATATGTGTTTTAATCATCAACGTGTTCAGGCAGTGCGTGTTCGTATAGAGAAATTAGCTGTGTTTGAGGACGCGGCTAGCGCAGGTGTAGAGATTGAACGTTATCGATCGGATTAAGCTTTGAATAGAATTAGAATTTGTTTGATTATCTGTTATCTTTAATTAGGTAAGTCTTTCTTTTTCCGTATATATTTACATAAAGTTGTACCCATCTTTTTTTTGCGGTTATTTTAACGGTTTTAGTTATAAATACTTTTATATCAATTAATTAGTCATTTATCTTACCAAATTCCCATAGAAATAGTGGCTAATAGAGCTTTCATGTTTTTTACGAGTTTTATAGAGTAGAAAAGCGTGTTAATGGCTTATTGTTTTATGAAATTATTTCAACAAATTTATCCACAGAAATCGCGGATGGTGTTGGGGATATAGTAATAAAATTTTGCTATATGTGTTATTTTAGGAAAGTTTGTAATTAACGATGGTATTAAAATCGATATGAATGTGGTTAAGAATGATGAGCCTTT
>DUBF01000109.1:57829-80158 GCA_012960465.1 Rhodospirillales bacterium
AAGTGCTTTATGTTGGCAAGGCAAAAAATCTCAAAAAGCGGGTTACCAGTTATACTCATTTAAATCGTCAATCGACCCGAATTAAACGAATGGTTAATATGACGCGGTCAATGGAGTTTGTTACAACTCACACCGAGGCTGAAGCGTTGCTGCTCGAGGCAAATCTTATTAAAAAACTATTACCGCGGTATAATATTTTGCTACGAGACGACAAATCTTTTCCATCAATACTAATTACCAGTGACCATGATTTTCCCCAAATCCTTAAACATCGTGGTGCTCGTAAAAAGAAAGGTCAGTATTTTGGCCCCTTCGCTTCAGCCGCTGCTGTCAATCAATCTTTAGCCATTCTTCAGCGGGCTTTCCTCTTACGGTCGTGCACTGATTCTGTATTTGCCGCGAGGACGCGGCCTTGTTTACTTTTTCAGATTAAACGTTGTGCTGGACCATGTGTGGATATCCTAGGACCCCGAGATTATGCGGATCTGGTAGAGCAAGCACGCGACTTTTTAATGGGTAAATCACAAGAAATCCAAAAAAAAATAGCTGATAATATGCAAAAGGCAAGTGATGCGCTTGAATTTGAAAAAGCAGCTCAATTACGCGACCGTATTGGCGCCATGTCTAGTATTCAAGCCCATCAAAATATACACGCTAAAACCGTTATTGAAGCTGATATTATTGGACTTTATCACGTTGGAGAACAGACTTGCATCCAGGTCTTTTTTTTTAGGGGAGGCTGTAATTACGGAAATCGTGCATATTATCCAAGTCACCCTCCTGATGCTGATCCAGGACAAATTCTGGAGGCGTTCATCGGTCAGTTTTATGCCAATAAAATGCCTCCTAAACTTCTTCTCCTCAGTCAAGGAGTTCCCCAAAAGGAGCTTCTAATACAGGCATTATCTGACAAAGCCGAAAGCAAAGTTCAAGTTGAAGTGCCGCGTCGGGGTGAAAAGAGACGCATAATTAGCTTAGCTATTGAAAATGCTCGAAAAGCGCTCGGCCGTAAAATAGCAGAAAATACCTCTCAGCATAAATTGCTCGATGGTTTAGTTAAAATATTTGATCTCATATCTCGGCCCGAACGAATTGAAATCTATGATAATAGTCATATTAGTGGTACAAATTCGGTAGGTGGTATGGTTGTTGTAGGCCCAGAAGGTTTTATTAAGAATGCGTATCGTAAATTTAATATTCGTACAGTTTTACCAAATGCTGAACTTGGTAAACCAAAAGCAGGCGATGATTACGCTATGATGCGCGAAGTTTTAACTCGTAGATTTTCACGGATTCTTAATGAAGATCCAGACCGATCATCTGGTCAATGGCCAGACCTAATCTTGATCGATGGGGGCGCTGGCCATCTGTCAACTACCTTGGGAGTTTTAGAAAATCTGGGTATTAACGGGGTTGCGGTTGCTGCTATTGCTAAAGGGCCTAACCGCAATGCGGGTGAAGAGAGGTTTTTTTTACCCGATCGATTACCATTTAGTTTGGACAGTCGTGACCCAGTCTTGTACTTTCTGCAGAGATTGAGGGATGAAGCTCACCGTTTTGCGATTGGAGCACACCGGACGCGTCGTGGTAAAGGTATAGAGCATTCTCCATTGGATGAGATACAAGGAGTTGGGGGCATTCGGAAAAAATCGCTATTACATCATTTTGGATCGGCTCGAGCGGTTTCTAAGGCGGGGACCGAAGACCTAGAATTAGTGGACGGTATAAGCCGGGCTATGGCGGTAAAGATTTATGACTGGTTTCATCCAGAAGATTAATGTTTGCGGGTGGTGATTTACGATGTTAACGAATATTCCTAATCTTTTGACGCTATCACGCATTGCATCGATACCTTTATTAGTGGGGGTTTTTTATATTGGTGCGCCATTAGGAAATTGGCTTGGGCTTGGGATACTAATTTTTGCAGGTGCTACTGATTTTTTTGACGGGTATATAGCTCGTGCTATGCAACAGCAGTCATTGCTTGGGAAATTCTTGGATCCAATTGCGGATAAACTTTTAGTAGCATCATTGATCTTAATGTTGGTGGCATTTGATAGGATTCCGGGTATTGCGGTTCTGCCAGCTGTGGTTATTTTGTGTCGGGAATTATTGGTTTCTGGTTTACGTGAATTTTTAGCAGGCGCTCAAGTCAGTTTACCTGTTAGCCGTTTGGCACAATATAAGACAACGTTACAAATGGTGATGTTAGGCTTTTTATTGTTTGGTTCTGCTGGCCCTATGTTTGGTCCATTTTCGACAACGGATATTGGGGTTGCTGGGTTGTGGATAGCAGCTATGCTGACTTTAGTTACTGGCTATGATTATCTACAAGCAGGCCTTCGGCATGTTGATGAAATGGATAAGGAGGCTTCGTTGAAGTTAGAAAAAATGCCTTCCAAAACAAAGAAAACAAAATCAGTTATTTGAAAATGCAAATATTTGGACTCGCAGGTTGGAGTGGTAGTGGTAAGACCACATTGATAGTTAACCTAATTCCTGAGTTGGTTGGTCGAGGATTATCCGTATCGACTATGAAGCACGCTCACCATGAATTTGATATAGATCAACCTGGTAAGGATTCTTATGAACATCGTCAGGCCGGGGCAAGCGAAGTCATAATATCTGCTTCTAAGAGATGGGCACTTATGCATGAAGTTCGAAATGAAAACGAACCCAGTGTAGAGGAGCTCATTTCGCAAATGACACCTGTCGATCTTTTATTAGTCGAAGGGTTTAAATGGCATGCTCACCCAAAAATGGAAATACACCGGCCGGCGGTAGGTAAACCTTTATTACAAAATAATGATCCAGAAATTATAGCTGTTGCAAGTGATGAGAAATTAACAAATCTGTCAGTTCCAGTTTTTGATTTAAATGATATTATAGGTATTGCTGATTTTATTATTAAAAAAAGGTAGCCTAGATTGTGAGTGATTTAGATGATTGTTTTAAAGTAACTGATACTCGGATTACGGTTGCTGAAGCGATCGAGAGATTTTCCAGTTTGCTCGGCGGGATTGCTGAGGTTGAAAAGATGCCTATCCGAGATTGTTTAACTAGAATTTTAGCTGTTCAGCTTACCGCTAAGCATGACATTCCCCCCCATGATAATTCTGCTGTAGATGGTTATGTTGTATACTTTGACGACTTAAATAAAGATACTGAAACACGGCTTCCAATCCGAGGCCGAATTGCGGCGGGACACCCTCTAAATAGACCCGCTAAACGGCATGAAGCGTTACAAATTTTTACGGGTGCTCCTTTACCTAAAGGCCTCGCAGATCGGGGGCCAGATACTATTTTTATGTTAGAAGACATTGAAGTTGACGGTGATGTTGTTGTTTTGCCATTGGGTATTAAGCGTTTTACAAACTGTCGCAAAGCCGGGGAAGATGTACAAATTAACGATGTTGTCTTATTACCGGGACATAAACTGCGTCCCCAAGATATTTCTATGGCAGCATCTTTAGGCTATGAAGAGCTGGAAGTTTATCGTCGGTTGCGTGTCGCCGTCTTCTCTTCCGGCGACGAAATTCAAGATGTTGGCACGCCATTGCACGATGGTTGTGTTTACGATGCAAATCGGTATTCGTTACTTTCTATGCTGCAGAGGTTGGGCTGCGAGGTAACAGATATTGGTATTTTACACGATAATCCAGACGATATAAGAGCCGGACTTTGGCAAGCTAGTCGCGATCATGATTTGTTGATAACTTCCGGAGGCGTTTCTAAAGGTGAGGAGGATCATATTAGGGGTATTGTCGAAGATTTAGGAGCACTTAATTTTTGGAATCTAGCAATTAAGCCTGGTCGTCCAATAGCGCTTGGGCATGTTGAGAGGGAGGGTGTGCAGGTTCCGTTCATTGGTTTGCCTGGAAACCCAGTTGCTGTCATGGTGACGTTTTTGCGCATTGCTCGTCCTTTGGTATTACTATTATCAGGAGCCCGTGATCTTGAACCACAGCTTTTTAAGGTTAAGGCTGGCTTTGATTTCAAAAAGAAAGTTGGTCGCAGAGAGTGGTTGCGCGCATCTCTTGAACAGGATGGGAATGGCGAAATTTTTGTTTTAAAATACCCAGCTAGTGGATCTGGTATTATTTCTTCCATGGTCGCTAGTGATGGTCTGGTTGAATTATCGGAGGAATGCGATGCTGTTAAGCAGGGTGAGTTGGTTAGTTTTTTATCTTTTAATGAGGTTATGTGAGATATGAAAATTCTTTATTTTGCTCATTTTAGAGAGAAGACAAATATCGCAGAAGAGACCATTGATCTGCCAAACGATGTAACCAATGTAGAAACCCTGATAGATTGGCTTGTGGAAAGAAATGATAGTTTTGCTGATGCATTTGTTGACCGAGAACACGTTCGTGTAGCCGTTAATCAAGAGCATGTTGAGTTTGATATGCCGGTAAAAGTGGATGACGAAATAGCATTTTTTCCTCCTATGACAGGTGGCTAATGACGATATGTATCCAGAAACAGGATTTCGATGCAGGTTACGAGATTAAAAGGCTTTGCGCTAAAAATACCAATATTGGCGGTGTTTGTAGTTTTATAGGTCTGGTCCGTGAAACTCAGTCAGGTAGTTCGGTTAAAGCAATGACGCTGGAACATTATGCGGGAATGACAGAGAAACAGTTAGTTAAGATCGAGGAAGAGGCGCTTGACCGTTGGCCACTTGAAGAGAGCCTTATTATCCATCGATATGGTAGAATGGTGCCCAGTGAACAAATTGTTCTTGTTGTTACAGCTTCGGCTCACCGTAAAGCTGCCTTTGAATCTTGTGAATTTCTGATTGATTGGCTTAAAACCAAGGCTCCATTTTGGAAGAATGAAGAGACACCTAAGGGTAAAGAATGGGTCCAAGCAAGGGCTTCTGACGATATGGCTGCCGATCGTTGGCAAAAGTAATTCATTTTGTCTAGGTTTCTTGGAGAGGGAATATGTTGTCGTTTAATTCGGCAATTTTAATCAGAAAGTCGCTACCGTGTTTTGTTCAGTGATTTATTATAGAACAATACCATCAAACTCGTATTTATCCTCAGGATCTTCGATTTCTAGGATCCAAAGGTCCGGGTCATATTTTTTCTGTTTTTCTAGATAATCATGCACTTCCTTATCGCCTAATGTAGTGCCACTGCCAGATTGTGACCAAGCAATTTGACCCGATATTGTTCGTATTTGATTATAAACCAGGTTATTGCCATTAAGCTTGTTGAGATGGAGAAAAATTGCTCCAGCATCTGGATCTCCTCTCTTCATAACGTAGGCAGATAGATTGGAAATTGAGCATATGCGGATCTGTGCTTGGATCCAAATACTAGACTTTAATCGGTCGAATTCCATCTTGAAATTTAAGCCGCAGATATTTCGGTTTCTGATCGACCTACAAGTTTTTCATAATCTCCGCGCAGTATTTTGGTTATTTCGCCGACTTCGTATTCTAAATCATCAATTTTACCAACTGGTGTTACCTCCGCTGCTGTGCCAGTAACGAATATTTCATGTGCGTTTTTGAGTTCTTCCGGTTGGACATGTCGTTCTACAATTTTGTAGCCACGGTCTTTAGCAAGTTGGATGACCGTTTGGCGTGTAATACCATTTAAAAAACAATCTGGTGGCGGGGTGTTAATAACATTATCTTGGGTAATCATAAAAAAATTTGCGCCAGTACCCTCAACAACATAACCGCGCCAATCGAGCATCAAGGCATCATCGTAGCCAGCTTTTTCGGCATCATGTTTTGACATCGTACAGATCATGTAAAGACCCGCTGCTTTTGCATGAACTGGTGCAGTATCGGGAGGGGGGCGACGCCATGGCGAGGTTTTTAGACTTATACCTTTATTGCGTGCCTCTGGAGAAAAATAAGAAGGCCATGCCCAAACCGCAATCGCTAAATGGATCGTAGTATCTTGAGCAGAGACACCCATCATCTCACTACCACGCCAAGCAATTGGACGAACGTAACCATCAACAATATTGTTTGCCTCACATGCTTGGATACAAGCAGCATCGATTTCATTCACTGTATAAGGAATTTTAAAACCCATTATTTTTGCTGAGTTTATTAGTCGATCACTATGCTCCCGAAGTTTAAATATATTACCTGAGTAGACCCGTTCGCCTTCAAATACGCTCGATGCATAATGGAGCGCGTGTGTGAGTAAATGCAAATTGGCTTCTCTCCAATCTAACATTTGTCCATCGTACCAAATTAACCCGTCTCGGTTATGGAAACCTTCGCTTGCCATGAAATTATCTTTCCATTCTTGTTTGTTTTTGCGAAATAATCTTGCTTTAAATAGCGTTATCTGGCATATATGTCAATAACACTGACTTAATTATAACTTTGTTTGAGAGTAGGCGGAGAATGGATGCTCCAACAACCAGAACGGATAATAAAGCATCAACTGAGTTATATTCCGATGAGGAGCTCCGGGATGCGATGGAACTATTGTTTTTTTCATATAGAGATTTAATTCGAGAGCCGGACGCCATTTTGGAAGAATATAATTTTGGACGCGCACACCATCGTGTGATCCATTTTGTAGGTCGAAATCCGGATATAACAGTGACCCATTTACTCAGTATATTAAGAATCACGAAACAGAGTTTGTCTCGTGTTTTAAGTCAGCTTGTGCGCGAAAATTTTATCCAGCAACTGGAGGGTCCAATAGATCGTCGCCAACGCTTACTTTCGTTGACACAAAAAGGTTATGAATTAGAAGACGACCTGTCTAGAGATCAACGTAATCGAATTACCAGTGCGTTTGTACGTGCCGGACCCGAGGCAGTGAACGCTTTTTATAAGGTATTATTAAATATGATGAATAATTCTGAAGAGTTTAAACAACGTGCAGGAACTTAATGAAAGGTGTCTTTGAGTGAGCCTGGGAAGTGAGCATATCTTAGTAGTCGATGATGATGATCGCCTGAGAGATCTGCTCAAAATTTATCTAAACGATAATTCTTTTCGTGTTACAACTGCAGATAATGTTGAAGTTGCTCGTGCTAAAATGAAAAATATTGAGTTCGACCTTATTGTTCTAGATCGCATGATGCCACGCGAATCCGGTTCGGACTTTGCTATTTCGCTCAGGCGTAATAATAATATACCAATTTTAATGCTAACAGCCATGGCTGAGACGGTTGATCGAATACATGGTTTAGAAGTTGGTGTTGATGACTATCTAATTAAACCATTTGAACCCCGGGAACTGTTACTAAGAATTAATTCGATACTTCGCCGAGTACCAGATGCGGTCCCTGATATTATTGTAACCCAAGCGCGATTTGGTGAATATCTATTTGATTTACGGCGTGAAGAATTAAGCCACGGAGAGAATAAGGTGAATTTGACTTCAACTGAAGCTAAATTATTAGCCATCTTTGTTAAAAACCCGGGTACAATTTTCAGTCGAGAATATTTAATGGATTTAGTTGCTCCAGGTGGTGCAGAGCGCACAGTCGATGTGCAAGTAAATCGCCTTCGACAAAAGATTGAGGCGAATGCAAAACTGTCTCGTTATTTACAAACGGTTCGCGGGAAAGGTTATATTTTCTGGCCCGATTGAAGAAAGGGGGGTGTCTGAATAATGATTAAGCACTTTCTACCAAAAAGTTTATTGGGACGCTCAATCTTGATAATTGTAATTCCGCTGATTTTGCTTCAATTAGTATCGGCATTTGTATTTTATGAAAGTCATTGGCATAAGGTAAGCCTTCGCTTGGCTCGCGGCGTAGTCGGAGATATTGCTGCTGTTGTTGATCTTTTAGCGCAGAACAATACTCCAAAAGGGCGTGCCGCCGTTCTTGATTTGGCTTCAACGCATTTTGCATTTGGAACGCGTATACTTGAGGGAGAGGTGTTGTCGAATGATGATGCCGAAAGCTCTGTAACCGATCCCGCTGGGTCCGTTCTTTTAGTACTCATGCGAGAAGCTATCAGGAAACCACTTAAAATTGACAGTAATAAAATAGACAAACATGTCGTCATTTCAATTCAGCTTTCTGAGGGTGTATTGGAGGTGGTGTCTAACCGTAAGCGGATATTCAGCTCCACGACTTATGTTTTTGTTCTTTGGATGGTTGGTACGGCTATGATCTTGTTTGGCGTAGCTACGGCTTTTATGCGCAATCAAGTTCGACCCATCCGTCGGCTTGCAGTGGCAGCTGATGATTTTGGTAAGGGTCGAGATAATCCTCTCTTTAAACCAGAAGGTGCGAGCGAAGTTCGACAGGCGGCCTCGGCTTTTATATCCATGCGAGACCGAATTCAACGCCAAATTAATCAGCGTACTGAGATGTTATCCGGTGTTTCACATGATCTTAGGACACCCCTAACCCGGATGAAGTTGGCTTTAGAAATGAAGTTTGAGCAAAACTCCATCCAAGATCTTAAGGAAGACATAACCGAGATGGAACATATGCTGGAGGCCTATCTTGCATTTGCTCGGGGTGAAGGAGATGAAACACCAAGTTTGGCTAATTTATCTGCGATATTGAGAGATGTTGTAAACTCAGCACGGCGAAATGGAGCAACAATTGATTTGCACACTGAGGGTAGCATCCAAGTGCCGTTGAGACCCCGTGCCTTTAAGAGATGTGTCGCGAATCTTGTTGAGAATGCGGATCGATATGCTGATCATGTTTCTTTAAGGGCAGGACAACGCGGTCAGGTAATTGAGATAATAGTCGATGATGATGGGCCTGGTATTCCTGAAAAGTACCGTGAAGATGCTTTCAGGCCCTTCTACAGGTTGGAGAATTCTCGGAATCCTGAAACTGGTGGGGTTGGACTAGGTCTTTCTATTGCTCGTGACATTATTCGGGGCCATGGCGGCGATATTCTTTTAAGTGATTCTCCGACTGGCGGTTTACGTGCTAAACTTACGGTACCACTTTAGAAATTCAAAAAAGTTTATTGCTATTATATGCTTTATATAGTTGTGAGATTAGTACCCTCGTGACTATTTATCTCGGAGAGACCAAGTTTATACATTCAGATATTAATAAACCAGTTTTTTTGGTTTTAAAGTAGAGATGGTCGCGACTTATTAATCAGTTAAGTCGGCTAAAAGATGAAAAAAATATAAATTTAACTTGATAGACCGTGGATGTTAATAGTTGTGTCAAAATCGATCTATATTTCAGTAACTGACCAACTCGTCTTTAAAATTCTCATTAGCGTAACATGCTAAGCATTTTAATGTTGCACCTGGAGAGATTCTTATCGTTTGAACCAGCGAGTGTTAGTCACACTCTTGCCAAGAGTTTCGGCTTTAGCTAGATCGTTGTCTAATTTAGCCATAGTTTTGGCCATGTCGGTACTATTATCTTCTAACCAAATTATAAAGCTACGAATAAATATTGCGCTAAGAACTTTAGTCCTTACACATCCAACCGGCGTACACGTTGGTATCCCTACAATATTTAGGACTATTTTCATACTGTGTATGAGATTATTAAGACCATAGGCGCTTGCTAACGGATCGAATGGAACGGTTTCTTTGTATATTAATTTAAGGGCGCTCTTGTAGCGGTTTAGTGCATCGAAACGAGCCATCAGGATCTCAAATAATTGTTCACGTATTGATCCTACGTTCTCGATATTAGAGAATTCTTCTGTGATCTGTTCATCAAGTTGGCGGTTAAAGGCATCTAATATCGCTAGTTTTGATGAAAAAATTTCCATTAGAACGCTTGATTTTACTTTTGCAGCCTTGGCTATGCTATCCATAGTTATTTCTTGCCACGGCACGGTTACAGCAAGCTTCAGGGTAGCAAATATTATTTTTTTATTAGGGTTTATTTTGCGTGTCATAAGATTTTTTCAACTATTGTTGCAGAATACGAATGTAGCCTCATTCTTCCGATTGCGGAAGAATTTAGATAAATATTTTCATATTTAAAAAATATTATGTATGATGCCGGGAGCAACAGTGAAAGGTTAAATTATGGCCGTGAGAGACCATAAATTATGGAATACAGGAAAATTATTCTCATTTCTTGGAAAAGAAGAAGAACGTGAACTTGCGTTGCTTGCTGGTAACGGCGATCGAGAAGCTACTGACCGTTTGATCACTAGCCACTTCAATTACGTTGTGAAGTTAGCTAAGGGTTACCGTCGTTCTGGAGTGCCAATGTCTGATCTTATTCAAGAAGGCATGGTAGGTCTAGTACAAGCTGTTAAGCGATTTAATCCGGATAAAAGCGTTCGTTTGTCTACGTATGCCATGTGGTGGATACGGGCATCTATGCAAGATCATATCGTTCGTTCCTGGTCATTAGTACGTTTGTCAACAACGTCTGCGCAGAAATCCTTATATTTAAATTTACGGCGTCTGACGGGTGATCTTATCAATGGTGCCGATGCACTCAGCGACGAAATCGTTGCTCGGTTGGCTGAACGTTTTGAAACAACAGCATCAGATGTTCGAAATTTAGCGCGGCGTATAGCGAGTAAAGATCAGTCTTTAGATGCGCAAATTTCGGAACGTGGTAAAAGTGTCTGGCTTGATGTTTTGGTTTCGGATGAGCCAAACGCAGAGGAGGTTTTAACCGCTAAAGGGGAGAGAATGCAGTTGTATAATATCATAGCTAAAGCCTTATCAAATTTATCTGATCGTGAGCAGTTTATTATCCGCCATAGGTATTTCACGGAAGCTAAGAGAACTTTTGCGTCGATTGGTCAGGAACTTGATTTATCAAAAGATCGGGTTCGACAGCTCGAAGCATGTGCTCTTAAAACTTTGCAAGAACTATTAGGACCAGTCTTGGACCAGAATCAATTATTTATTAAATAATTCGTATGAAATTTAACCATCTAATGCCTTAGAACGTTTGATGGCCTTATTGACAGCTTTGCTAATTAGTTTTTGCATACCATTCTTACCCATCAGAACAGAGAGCGCTGCCTCTGTGGTGCCGCCTGGGCTTGTAACATTTTCACGTAATATTGATATATTTTCTGAAGATTGCCGAAGAACTTCACCAGAGCCAGCTACGGTTTTAACCGCGAGTTCTGTTGCCAATTTGCGGTCTAGACCAGCCTCCATTCCCGCCAGAAGCATAGTTTCTGTTAATAGAAAAACGTAAGCTGGGCCAGACCCGGAAATAGCTGTAACAGCATCAATTAGGTTTTCGTCATCAAGCCACCGTACTTCTCCGACTGCTGTAAGTAAGGCGATGCAGGTTTCCTGGACTTGTTTTCTTACGGAAATATTTCCACAAGCGACGGTTATACCGCGCCTAACTGCGGCAGGTGTGTTTGGCATGGCGCGGATGATAGCATTATGTTTACCCAACTTCGTCTCAAAATAGGTAATAGATTTACCCGCTGCTATGGAAATAAATGCACTTTTCCCAGAGAAGCATTTATAGGCCGGGATTATTTCATCCATCATTTGTGGTTTAACTGCAAAAAGCACCAAATCGGGTTCGTAATGTAACTCTAGGTCATCTAGTTTATTGTATAGGGTCACTCCATGGCTAAGAAACGTATCTAGATTACTTTTCTGGGGTTCTATTACGCAGATGTTAGGACCTCCTATCTTCTGATCGAGCCAGCCACTTAGGAGCGCACTACCCATTTTTCCACAACCAACTAAAAGTATTTTTGATTTTATCTGTTTGTTCATTAAGCCTCGCCAATAGGCTCTATAATAGAAGCTACGATTGCTTGTTGAGGATCTTTACCACCCCAAATAACATATTGGAATGCAGGATAAAATTTTTCGCAGGCAGTTATTGCATTTTCAAGTAAATCTTCTACTTGCTGTGGCGCAAAGTTATCGACGCCGCGTAACGGAAATGCATGGCGATACATGGGTAAAGCTTCATCTTGCCATATACAGAAATGTCCTAGCCAAAGTTTATCGTTTATCAAAGCTAGTAAATTGTTGACCATCGTAGCTTTTTTGTCTGGAACACGAATATCAAATGCACATGTGAAGTTAATCGCATGGATCTCGTCTGACCAAGCAAAATGAAGAGAATAATCACACCACCGGCCGTTATAAATAGCCGTTATTTCCTCCTCGCACACCCGGTTTAAATGCCATCCTTGGTTACTTACGACTTCCTCAATAATGTCAAGTGGGGGTATTTCTAGCGTGTATTTCTCGTTAATATTGACTTGAGTCATTCCAAGTTTTCTCGCAAAAGTTGACCACACAGGTTCGAAAACAACCTATCCAGTTAAATCAAATTTGACCAGATATAGTACTTTACTCTTTTTAACACACTACAGGTAGCCTGACAGAACCCGTGGCCGTACGCAAGAGGGTCAACCTCAAAGACAAGTATTTTTCTGTGGATAAACGAGAAATGGAGCGTATTTGAACGAAGAACTAGATTTTTTTAGTATTCTTTATCGTTCTATTTTTTTTATCTGTTGTTTTTTTAGGGGATTTTTTCTGAGATTGGGTTTTAAATTTGGTTTCTAGTTCAACGATTCTTAATTTAAGCTTTTCCTGTTCTTCACGTGACTTTGCAGTCATGGCTTGTACAACTTCAAATTCTTCGCGTGTGACAAGGCTCATGGTACCAATAAAAATTTCGACGCGATGTCGGATCAATTGTTCTATTTCGTCTTTCATGCCTGCCACCGTGCCAACAGCACTATTAGCCACTTTAGCGAGGTCGTCAAAGAAGCGGTTACGTGTTTGCATAGCCAATTCCTATCTGAGACTGCGGTTATTATTGATACCCATTCAAACTAATATATAGGCGGATTATTCCGATTTCGCAACTCGCAAGCGTGTTCAGACGTAATATCTACTGTTTAGCGGCTAGTTTCACTCATTACTATAACGAGTACCTAAGATTGCAGCATGATGAAGAGTACTTTTTTGAAGTATTTGTATAGATGTGGACCAATTAAATCTTAGTTAGGCTTCGTAACTTGCGCCCCTGACTCTAGCATCATATAACTCACAAATGATTTTAGTGACAGGAGCGGCTGGATTTATTGGCTCCAACCTCGTTGCTGCATTAGCAGCAAAGGATGGGAGAGAAATCGTAGTTTGTGATCATCTGGGTGATGAAGACAAGTGGCGTAATCTAGCAAAACATGGGGTCGCTGATATAGTCGATCCTGAAGGATTGTTTAATTACCTCGAGAAATACAGTGCTAGTATTGATATGATTTTTCATATGGGTGCAATTTCATCAACGACCGAGACTAATGTAGATCTTATTATTAAAAATAATTTTCTGCTTTCCCTTGATTTATGGAATTGGTGTGCTGTTAATCAAGTTAATTTTATTTACGCCTCTTCCGCTGCGACCTATGGTGAGGGTAGTCAAGGTTTTGATGATGATGGATCGTGTGACGCCTTGGCTAAGCTTTTACCAATGAATGCTTATGGATGGAGCAAACATCTTTTTGACAAACGCGTTGCACGGCTAGTTGTCGATGGTGCAAAAAGACCGCCACAGTGGGCTGGGTTGAAATTTTTTAATGTATATGGGCCTAACGAGTATCATAAGGGCAGTCAGCAAAGTGTTGTTGCGCAAATTTTTAAACAAATCAGAGAGACTGGTGAAGCTAGTTTATTTAAGTCTCATAATTCGAATTATGAGGATGGCGGGCAATTACGTGACTTTATTTGGGTCGGTGATTGTGTTGATGTGATGATATGGCTGTCTGAAAATCCCAGTGTTAGTGGATTGTTTAATTGTGGTACTGGGAGAGCACGTTCATTCAAAGAATTGGCTGAAGCGGTATTTGATTCCCTAGATAAGAAACCAAATATTATATATATTCCCACTCCTGAGAATATTAGAGAAAAATATCAATATTTCACGGAAGCGAATATGGATCGATTGCGTTTGGCAGGCTATACTGGCAAGAGTACGTCACTTGAGAAAGGCGTGAAACAATATGTTTTGGAATATCTTCTAACAACTGATCCCTACTGCTAGTAGTTTTCCAACCTCATAAGATTGTCTGTTCGAACGAAGATACAGTAGCTGCAATTTTATTAGAAACTTAGATTTTTTTCGGAGAGATGATTGGGCATGACGTTAGCTATAGCTTTTCCAAATATTGATCCAGTAATCTTCTCTTATGGGCCAATTACTGTCCGGTGGTATGCTTTGTCATATATTGCCGGCCTTTTGCTAGGTATAAAGTATATTGGTACTTTTATTTCTAAGCCACCACACGCGATGGATAAAAAGGATGCTGATGATCTATTAATATGGTTGACATTGGGCGTAATTCTTGGCGGAAGGTTGGGCTATGTAGGATTTTATAATATAGATTTTTACATCGCTAATCCTATAACGATCTTTAAAGTGTGGGAAGGGGGTATGTCCTTCCATGGTGGATTACTTGGGGTTGCCGGTGCAATAATCTTATATTGCCGGCAGCGACAATTGAAAATACTGGCTGTTGGGGATGCCGTTGCTTGCGCTGCGCCGATTGGTTTGTTTTTTGGTCGGATAGCAAATTTTATCAATGGAGAGTTATTTGGCCGTGTTTCTGATGTACCTTGGTCTATGATTTTCCCCCATGGTGGAGCGTCATCACGGCACCCCAGTCAGCTTTATGAAGCTGGTCTAGAGGGTTTCTTTCTATTTATTATTCTGTTTATTCTATCACGACAGGAGGTATTCAGATTGAGATTAGGATTTCTATCAGGTGTTTTTATGATCGGTTATGCTTGTTCTCGTGGATTTGTTGAGTTTTTTCGCGAACCTGATTCTCATATTGGTTTTTTATATAGCAATTTCACGATGGGTCAGGCTTTATCAGTTCCGCTGTTAATGCTGGGAGTTTACCTCATATCTTCTTCGAAAAAACTAGAAGATTCTTCTTGATGTTATACTATGAGTGAGCTTCTTAACCACATAAAAAGTCGTATTGTTTCGGAGGGGCCTATCTCAGTCTCAGATTATATGGAGGAAGCCTTATTCAATCCAAAATATGGTTATTATATGACTGGTGATCCTTTAGGTAAACAAGGAGATTTTATCACTGCTCCTGAAATAAGCCAAATGTTTGGTGAATTAATTGGTCTTTGGTGCGCAGTTATCTGGGAAGAAATGGGTTCGCCTAAGAAAATTAATTTGATCGAAATGGGCCCTGGTCGGGGAACATTGATGGCGGATGCTTTGCGTGCAATGTCCTCGGTTCCACGTTTGTCAGCTGCAATTAACATTCATATAGTTGAAACTAGTCCAAGTCTTCAAAGGCGTCAGAAACGAAACTTAAAAACTTTAAGTTTTAATATTGAGTGGCATGAAAGTTTTCAGGATGTGCCGGCTGGTCCTCTAATTCTTATCGCTAATGAAATGTTCGATGTCCTTCCGGTTCGGCAATTTGTAAAGTCGACTAGCAGTTGGGTGGAGCGCAAGGTGGGCTGCAATGGTCTAGGTGAGTTAGCGTGGGTATTGGATCAAAGTTGTTTGATATCCGATAATTTAATTCCACCACAATTAATGCGAAGTAAGCTGGGAAGTACATTTGAGTTGGGTAAGATAGCCGTTGACCTTGTATCGAATATTACCCGATCGGTAGTTAAATATGGTGGTGCGGCGCTTATAATCGATTATGGATATTTAAAATCTGGGGTCGGAGATACTCTTCAGGCTGTAAAAAACCATAATTATGCTGATATTTTAAGTGAGCCAGGCAAGTCGGATTTAACGGCACATGTAGATTTCGAGTGTTTAGCTAAAAACGCACGAACTATTGGTGGCGTAGTTTGTGGTCCAGTTACACAGAGAGATTTTTTGAGGAGACTTGGAATTGAAAGTCGAGCTGCTCAACTTAAAAATTCAGCTTCAACACGTCAGAAGTCAGAAGTCTTAACGGGATTAAATCGATTAATTGGCACTGATGAAATGGGGAATCTTTGTAAGGTGATGGCAATCGTCCATCCAGATCATTTGTTTCCTGAGGGTTTTAGTATAAAAAATTAATACGTATTATGGTTGTA
Organism: Rhodospirillales bacterium; assembly: GCA_012960465.1. Taxonomy (GTDB): domain Bacteria; phylum Pseudomonadota; class Alphaproteobacteria; order Rhodospirillales; family UBA2165; genus TMED23. The sequence continues at coordinate 73,783 of DUBF01000109.1, forward strand.
TGAGATTGATGATTACCATTAAACCATTTGCTTCTTCACCAGGTATTAGACACGGATTTTTTACTCGTGAAGGAGGGGTTAGTAACGGGCTTTATAATTCTCTTAATTGTGGGTTTGGGTCCGGTGATTGTTTTGAGAATGTAAATACTAATCGGGATCTAATATTGTCAAAATTAGATGTTCCAGATGGAAATTTATTAACCTGCAACCAAATTCACTCTGCCAAAGCGTTGACAGTTACAAAACTGTGGGGTGGAGGAAATGCTCCAGAGGCCGATGGGATGGCGACAAATATTCCCGGCATTGTACTGGGTATCCTCACGGCAGATTGCGCTCCTGTTTTATTTGCCGATTTTACGGCAGGTATAATTGGAGCAGCCCATGCTGGATGGCAAGGTGCTTTAAACGGTGTTTTGGAAGCTACGACAGCTGAAATGGTTAAATTAGGTGCGTCTAATAGTCATATTAAGGCCGCGATTGGACCTTGTATTGGGGTAAGTTCTTATGAAATAGGTCCCGAGTTTAGAAAAATTTTTATTGCAAGCAATGAACAAAATAAAATTTTTTTTAAGCCCTCTTTTAAAAAGGGACATCACATGTTTGATTTAGCATTGTATATCGAACACAGATTATTAGACATCGGCGTCTCGGAAATATTTAAGACAAAATATGATACTTGTCGAGATGAGGATCTTTTTTTTTCCTATCGACGCTCGGTAACTCGGAGGCAACAAGATTATGGGCGGGAATTGTCTGCTATTACGTTGGTTTCTTAAATTTGGTTAAGAAGAAAATTTATGCCTTATATTGTAATTTTAATCTTTTTCTGTCTGGTTAGCATGTTGGTGACTTGCATTGCCTAAAATCATAACGACTATAGTTCTTTTTGGACTTACTTCATTACTTGTTGCTTGCGGTGATTTGCCTAAACCTTTTGCCCAATCTTCAGTTCTAAACAAAAATCCATTAATTACACTAGCCGGTGGTGGTGCAATTAAGGTGGAGGTTGATCCTGCTTTACCAAAATCTTTGTCCGAGGTTTTAAGCGAAAGTATGATAGAATCGCTTTGGAAAGAGAATGTTCCTGCCAGCGCGGCAATGGGGTTTAGCCCAAGATACTTGCTTCGGGGTGAGTTGAAGATTTTGAATTCTTCCCTGTTTGAGGCTGAAAAGGTTGAACTCATATGGACCTTATCTGAAGTGAATAAGCAGAAAAACAATAAATTTATATATAAACTCTCGGGGGATAGACCCGGCTGGTTATTACTCGATAAGGATCCGCTCAATAGTCTTCCAGATAATATTGGTAAAGACGTGGTACAGCATTTATACAAACAGCAGGGAATGCAAGATGAAATGCTAAATTTAACCCTTAATATTGAACCAACTGCCTCTAGAAATCAATTCAAGTTACCGGTAAAATTAAAGGTTACGCTACCTCGAATTTCTAACGATTCGCCGTTTCTTTCAAAAAAACCCACAATTTTTTTAACTGAGATCGTGGGCGCACCAGGAGATGGAAATAATTCGCTCTATAAAAATATGCGGCGGATGTTGATTATTGCGGGTGTAAATGTGGTTAAAGAGCGTCAAACTTCTATGTTTCTATTAAACGGATTTGTCAATGTAAGCCCGACTTATGATGCATTAAACGATATTGAAATTACTTGGTTAGTAACGACAAAAGACGGGCGAATAGTAGGAAAAGCTACGCAAAACAATAGAGTATCGGAAGATGCAGTGCGTCGAGAATGGGGACAAGTTGCAAAAGACGCCGCAAGAGAAGGAAGTGTTGGTATTATGAATATTGTTGCGAGACATTTAACATCACATGGCATTGAGAACTAGACTTAAATTCACAGGAGGTAAAAAGTCTGGTAAAAATGAATGGATATCGTATACATAATACTATCCCGCTGTTAAATAAAATTAAATTATAAGCTTTTGTGCATGTAATTTTTTTTAACTATTATAGTTAAATTATTCCGATTGTTTTGTTCGTTATTTTATAAGGGGTTCTAGCAGAATGAAAGTTCTCAGCTGTAATAGTAATCGCCCGATAGCAGAAGCAATCTCAGCCTATTTGAATTTACCTCTTACTAGTGCAAGTATTCGTCGTTTTTCGGATATGGAGGTTTTTGTCGAAATTGATGAAAATGTCCGGGGTGAAGATGTTTTTGTCATCCAATCAACATCATTTCCAGCCAATGATAATTTAATGGAGTTGTTGGTGACGATGGATGCTCTTAAACGTGGTTCCGCTAGAAGAATTACGGCGGTGATGCCGTATTTTGGCTATGCTCGTCAAGATCGGAAGTCAGGACCTCGGACCCCCATTTCTGCAAAATTAGTAGCAAATTTAATAACTGAGTCTGGTGCTGATCGTGTGTTAACATTGGATCTACATGCCGGTCAAATTCAGGGTTTTTTTGATATTCCACTGGATAATTTGTATGCTGCACCGGTATTTATCAAAGATATTAAAGATAAATATAATGGAGATGATCTTATTATGGTTTCTCCGGATGTTGGCGGTGTTGTGCGAGCTCGAGCTTTTGCGAAAGGATTGAATACAGATTTAGCCATCATTGATAAGCGCCGTGAAAAGGCGGGTGAGTCGGAGGTTATGAATATCATAGGAGACGTTGGAGGGCGTCGTTGCATTTTGATTGATGACATAGTCGACTCAGGCGGTACGTTGTGTAATGCTGCCGTTGCGTTGATGGATCAAGGAGCTCAGTCAGTTTCTGCCTATATAACCCATGGGGTTTTGTCAGGCGGGGCAGTTGCGCGTATTTCAGCATCACCAATTGAGACCTTAATTGCAACAGACAGTATTACCGCAACTGAGGCTATGCGTGTCGCTCATAATATTTCACAAATTACGATCGCTCCGCTGATAGCTGAAGCTATAAGAAGAATTAGCGATGAAAATTCTGTCTCTAGTTTGTTTGAAATAAGTATTTAATCAACTCTACTGCTCTACCCACGATGTATTGACAGTATAGTGTTAAAGCTTTAAACCCCAGCTCTCCCCATGCAATAAGTTGTATGTTTGGCGCCTCTGTAGGCCATGATAATTTGTTGGTGAACCTTAGGAGTAGAAAATATGGGTGAAGTTATTAATATCACCGCAGAGGTGCGTGATCGAGCAGGCAAGGGGATGGCTCGAGCAGTGCGTCGTGAGGGTAAAGTCCCAGCCGTCATTTATGGAAATAACCAGGACGTTGTTACAATTTCAATTGATGGAAACGAGCTTAGTAAACTAATAAAGAATCCTGGTTTTTTTACGCAAATTTTTGCTGTAGACGTTACGGGAAAAAAACATGAAGTGTTGGCGCGTGATTTGCAGGTCGATCCGGTAACAGATCTTCCATTGCACGTTGATTTTCTGCAATTTAACCAAAATACAAAAATTGTTATCGAGATTCCAGTGAATTTTCTAAATGAGGAGGAGTCACCGGGTCTCAAACGTGGCGGCGTTTTGAATATAGTACGTCGGGAACTAGAATTGCGTTGTTCACCGACGAATATTCCACAGGCTATTGAAATAGATTTGACGGGCTTTGAAATAGGCGACTCTATTCATATTTCGGCATTAGATTTGCCAAACGGCGCTGAGCCTATTACTGATCGTGATTTTACAATCGCGACTGTAGCGGCTCCAACAGTAATGACAGCAGAGGAAGAAGCTGGAGAAATTGTCGACGGTGAAGAAGGTGAAGAAGGTGAAGAAGGTGAAGAAGGTACCGATGATGTTGAAGGCGGGTCCTCTGAAGGTGTAGAACGTGGTTCCGAAGAATAACTTTTCTATGATTTATAGAAACTAAGAACGAAAGACAAACTCGGAGAATTCTCATGTACCTTCTAGTTGGCTTGGGAAATCCTGGCTCTGACTATGCAGGTAATCGTCACAATATAGGATTTATGGCGGTGGATGGTATCCATCGCCATTATTCCTTCCAACCCTTTCGAACTAAGTTTCATGGTGAAGTCGCAGATGGCTCTATCGCGGGCGATAAAGTGTTCATTCTTAAGCCAACAACATACATGAATGAATCGGGCCGTTCGGTAGCCGAACTTGTCCGCTTTTATAAAATTGAAACAGGAAATGTGATTGTTCTGCATGATGAACTTGATCTTTCCCCCGGAAAAATCCGGGTAAAAAAAGGAGGGGGACTTGCTGGACATAATGGTCTCAAAAGTATTGCGGATCATATTGGATTAGATTTCTATAGAGTTAGAATAGGCATAGGGCATCCAGGCGAAAAAAGTCGTGTGACCGGCCATGTGCTTAACGATTTTTCTCAGTCAGACCAACAGTGGTTAGATCCGTTATTGGGCGGCATGACGACGCATATAGCTAAATTGATAGAAGGTGATGGAGCAGGATTTGTATCCGAAGTCACGCTATACGTTACGTCACTCAATTAACATAATGAAAGAAAATAAGAATGGGATTTAATTGTGGTATTGTTGGGTTGCCAAACGTTGGTAAATCCACTCTGTTTAATGCGCTGACGGAGACTATGGCAGCAGAAGCTGTAAATTATCCATTTTGCACCATCGAACCGAATACTGGTCGCGTCAATGTACCAGATACTCGTTTAGATGATATCTCAAAAATTGCTGGCTCAGCCCAGATAATTCCGACTCAAATGGAATTTGTTGATATTGCAGGTTTGGTTAAAGGGGCCAGTAAAGGTGAAGGCCTCGGCAATCAGTTTCTTGCAAACATTAGAGAAACTGATGCTATTTTGCATGTTCTCAGGTGTTTTGATGATAGTGAAATTACACATGTTAATGAAAAAATTGATCCACGCAGGGATGCAGATGTCGTCGAAACTGAATTGATGTTGTCTGATTTAGAAAGTTTGGAAAAACGTATAGATCCACTGACTAAAAAAGTTAGAGGTAATGATAAGGATGCAATACAACAACTTGCCATCATAGAGCGTGTGTTAGCAGCTTTGCATGATGGAAAGCCTGCTCGTCATGTTGCCGTTGCCGATGAAGATCTGCGATCATTTAAAATGTTAAATCTTTTGACGTCGAAACCAGTACTCTATGTATGTAATGTAGAAGAAAACGACGCTGGGACGGGTAACGCTTATACAGAGTCAGTATTGACATATGCGGCAGAGAGTGGCGCTGGTTCTATAATAATTTCGGCAAAAATTGAGTCAGAAGTTTCACAATTAATAAATACAGAAGAACGGAATGAGTTTTTTGAAGCTTTGGGTTTGGAAGAAGCCGGTCTTTCGAGATTGATTAGGTCTGGCTATCAGCTTTTGGATTTGATTACGTATTTTACTGCCGGACCGAAAGAAACGCGTGCTTGGACTATTGAAGTTGATACTAAAGCTCCGCAAGCGGCGGGCGTTATACATACGGATTTTGAGAAAGGTTTTATTTGCGCTGAAACGATAGCTTTTGATGATTTTATTAGTCTGGGTGGGGAAATACAATGCAAAGAATCTGGTAGGATGCGTCAAGAAGGCCGTGACTATGTTGTTAAAGACGGTGATGTCATTCTATTTAGATTTAATAATTAGTATAATATTTTAAGGAGATTCTCGGAGAATTTCTCATTAATAAAGGAAATCTTTGACAGGTTAATATATTATAACTTTAAATACTGTAGTTTGCGGTAACAACGGATCAGGGTTTGTTCACTGACAGTTGTTAGAGTATTTTTTTTTAAGATTCTGCCAGTCGGCTTTAAGGTGGGCTAATATTATCATTGGTAGTGCTATCGATATATCCCAAAATGCATCCCACCCTCCGCGTAGAACAACAGGGATCATAATCCAAGGCGCTGCAGTAATGATTTGGACATGTTCATCAGTATTAATTTGATCCCTGTTTTCTAGAATTTTTTCAATCCTTTTTGGGAAAGCCCAATCAGACCGATAGACAACTCGACCATCTGGATCGATGATATATACCATATTTGGTAATTCTCCATAGGCCTTGTGCATTTTACCTTGCAGATCATCAACCAGTATTTTGCGAGGTTCACCATAAAACTCTTTTAGCTTTTCTGCCCTTGCAATTTTTTGTTCATTGCTTTCGTGTGGGCCGAGGCGCGAGCCAGGATGAGCTTCCCGGACATAAACAAGTAAAAATTCTACATCTGGATATTTGATTTGAAGTTTTTTAATTCCAGGAATATTTTTCACATACATTGCACATGTAATTGACCCTGTTTCTAAAACCACCCATTTCCCGCGATAATCTTCAAGAGAAACCTCGTTTTCATTTTGATCGCGAATGGTAAAGTTTTCTGCCAATTCACCTGCCTTTGAACCAGGAAAAGCGCCTAAGTCATATTCTGACATTTTATAACGTTTATAATTATAGGTGGTTTTTGGCA
>DUBF01000109.1:80239-97459 GCA_012960465.1 Rhodospirillales bacterium
TCACAGGTAAATTTTTTTTTATATTATAAAAGTTTTGGTTTATTGTGCTTTGAATTCATCAAAAAAGTCATTTCCTTTATCATCCACGACAATAAACGCAGGGAAGTTTTCGACTTCTATTTTCCAAATGGCTTCCATGCCTAGCTCTTCGTATTCGATGATTTCGATCTTTTTAATACAATCTTGTGCGAGACGTGCAGCCGGCCCACCGATAGAGCCGAGATAAAATCCACCATGTTTTTTACATGCATCTGTTACTGATTGCGAACGGTTGCCTTTGGCTAACATTACCATTGAGCCGCCGTTAGCTTGGAACAGATCAACATAGCTATCCATGCGACCAGCAGTCGTTGGCCCAAAAGAGCCGGATGCCATCCCTTCAGGTGTTTTTGCGGGACCAGCATAATAGATTGCGTGATCTTTGATATAATTTGGAAGTCCTATACCGTTATCAATGCATTCTTTAAGTTTTGCATGCGCTATATCACGTGCAACAATTATAGTCCCTGTTAAGGATAGACGCGTTTTGATAGGATATTTTGACAGTTCCGAACGGATAGTATCCATAGATTGATTAAGATCGAGGTTTACAACATTATCATCAAGATGATCGTCCGTAATTTCGGGTAAAAATCGCGCCGGATTGGTGTCTAGCTCCTCTAGAAAAATTCCTTCTTTGGTGATTTTACCTGAAACTTGACGATCGGCTGAACACGAAACTCCGATACCGATTGGGCAAGAGGCTCCATGACGTGGTAGTCGAATAACTCGTACGTCATGGCAGAAATATTTACCACCAAATTGTGCCCCCACTCCTATATCCTGTGTCAACTTATGAATTTGATCTTCAAGTTCTACATCGCGGAAGATTTGCCCATGCTTATTGCCTCGGGTGGGTAAATTATCTAGATAATGTGTTGAGGCGTATTTAACCATTTTAAGATTAAATTCAGCGGAGGTTCCACCTATGACGATCGCTAAATGGTAGGGTGGGCAGGCAGCAGTTCCGATACCGCGAATTTCTTGGTCTAGAAACTGCATAAGGCTCTCGGGATTTAATACTGCTCGAGTTTGTTGATAGAGCATGGTCTTGTTGGCCGACCCGCCGCCTTTTGCGATAAAAAGAAATTTATAATTGGCCCCTTGATCGGCGTAAATTTCAATTTGTGCTGGAAGATTGTCGCCTGTATTAACCTCTTTATACATTGATATTGGTGCCAGTTGACTGAAACGGAGATTGTCCGTCTCGTATGTGCGTCGAACACCCTCAGAGATAGCCGCTTCACTATTACCGTCCACCCATGCCTGTTCGCCTTTTTTACCAATGATGATTGCCGTACCAGTATCTTGGCACATCGGGAGAATTCTTCCAGAAGCTATATTGGCATTTTTAAGGAGATCTAGAGCTACAAATCGATCATTATCTGACGCTTCGGGATCATCGAGAATTTTCCTTAATTGTTCAAGATGTTGTGTTCGTAACAAGTGTGATGTATCGGAAAAGCCTTTCGCGGTCAGTACCGAAATCCCCTCCGGGTCAATTTTTAGAATCTCGCGACCAGAGAACTCCATAGTTTCAATATAATCGGTTGTTATAAGACGATATTTTGTAGTGTCGTCAATGAATGGGATCATCGGGAAATAATTTTTGTCGCTCATAGCATCACCTGATTATTGGTTTTTGAGTCTGAGGTTGGTAGCTAATTCGTCACGCTACTTTTTTCGGAATGTATCAAGTGCGATGACTTTTGCTGTTTGAGCCTCACGATCTGGATCAGTATTGCCGGAACGTTCCTCTATTGACGTTTTGTTATCTAAAGTATTATCGATTTCTTGCACTTCAGATTTTTTCAATGGGCGTGGAAGTGGCTCAATTCTTTTCCTGGTCTCCTGAACATCTGTTGAATTTAACTTATTTAATTCGGTTTTTGATCTTAAATGTATCACCTCATCACTAGTTCCTTGGAGGCCAATTTGTAACACAAAATTTACTGATGGATCGGCAAAAGAAGTTACCGCACCAAATGGGATTTTTAGTCGACTTTTTTTACCACCAAAAGAAAGCGATACCTCAAAGCCATCCTCGTTAACAACGAGCTCTTCAAATTGATGTTGCAGTACAATCGTAATTTCATCTGGATATTGAGTACGAAGAAAGTTTGGAATTTTAACACCTTGATAGCCGGTCTGAATATCTATAAAAAAATGATGGCTATCTGAGGGACCTTTTTCAGATAGTTGTTTTAGCGCTCGGGCCAAGACTTTAAGAAGTGCTTCGTTGACCCACTGGTCATATGGGAAAATTTCTTCTGACATGTAATACTCGCTGGTCTTTTGTGGTTAAGCTACGCTAATGTTACGTATTTTGGTAATTTAATCTAGAGCGATTCGCAAATTTAGTGAAGGGCTTCTGTTGCTAGGTGCCCTTCGGACCCCGTGGTAGACTAGCTGTTAAGCGGCTACCGCAAATGCTTCATTATCGTTTGCATTTGTAAAATTAGCCCGATAACGGTGGTACAATGCCGAGCAAAAACTTTGATTTTACTACGCACGTCGATCCTGTTTCGCCCCCATAATAGTCTATTAATTCTAGGATATCCTGGTTTAATAGCTCGGATTACCTAAAATTTTTGGTGGAGGCGCCGGGCACTGCCCCCGGGTCCGTTACGCTTATTTTGCAAAGTGTTTATCACCATAGTCGGAAATCCGACATATTTAATATAGTCTGATCAATGGTTAATTGAAAGGGTACAGTGATGCTATTCGATAATCTAATTTTGATATATTTACTCAAGCCTTTGATCGTTTATAGTCAAGCAGGTAAGGTGCTGATAAACGTTTACATTTTTTTAGTTTAGAATTAGGAATAGTCTAAAGATGGATCTCACGCTCCAGCAAAAACAGGAAATTGAAGAGTTGCGTGTTTCAAGTTATGAGACCCGTAGAGCAACTGTAGCTTTACTTGAAGAAATTTTGTATAAACCGATCCCGGTTTTAGATCATGGTTTCGTGCGTGTAATTGACTATATGGGCGACGATGCAGCAATCGTGCAGGCCGCACGGGTTTCCTATGGCAAAGGTACTAAGAAAGTTTCAGATGATTCTGGTTTAATCAATTATTTATTACGACACCGCCATACCACCCCTTTTGAGATGTGCGAAATAAAATACCATGTGAAAGTTCCGATATTTATAGCGCGTCAGTGGATACGTCATCGAACTGCTAATGTTAATGAATATTCTGCGCGGTATTCTGTCCTTGACCGCGAGTTTTATATTCCAAGTGTCGAACAATTGGCGATGCAATCAAAACAAAATCATCAAGGTAGGGGCGCGTTATTGAAAGGTGAAGAGGCTCAGCATGTATTAGATCTACTTAAAGAGGATGCAACTCGTAACTATGATCATTACGTTGAAATGTTAAACGAAGATCCAGATGGGAATATAATTGATGAGGCGCGAGGCGGTTTAGCACGTGAACTAGCACGAATGAACCTTACGCTGAATACATACACTCAGTGGTATTGGAAGATTGATCTCCATAATTTGCTGCATTTTTTGTCACTAAGGGCAGACCCTCATGCTCAGTACGAGATACGTGTGTATGCTGATGCAATGTTAGAAACTGTTGAGCGTTGGGTGCCGATTGCCTATAAAGCTTTTATTCAATATCGTGTTGGTGGCATCAGTTTATCGGCGGCGGCACTCGAAATCGTAAAAAATATGCTGGCAGGTAAATCTGTTTCACAAGAGGCGAGCAAAATGAGTAAACGAGAATGGCGTGAACTTATGGAAACCTTGGGGCAGAAGGAATAACATTTTAAAATGTTTTTTATTGTTATTTTCGTTCTGTGATTGATGATACTTTACGCTGTGCTTTGCCTGAGTAAGCGCTTAATGGTCGTATTAGAGCATTATTTGCATTCTGTTCCATATAGTGCGCAGACCAGCCAGTAATTCGAGACATTACAAAAATTGGTGTGTAGAGGTTTACGGGAAAGCCCATCAAATAGTAGGCTGGCCCGGACGGGAAATCTAAATTTGGGTAGATGCCTTTTTCGTTGATAAAGATGTTAGTTAAGATGTTGTAGATATCTAACCATTTTGTATCACCTGACCATTTTGTGAGATCCTCGAGGCAACTCTTCATCGTGGGTACTCTGCTATCACCCTGTTTGTAGACACGGTGACCAAATCCCATAATCAGTTTTCTATCTTTCATCGCTCCTCTAATCCAGGTATCTGCTCGTTCTGGCGTACCAATTTCTTTCATCATATCCATGACAGCTTCGTTTGCGCCACCGTGTAGGGGACCTTTTAATGCCCCAATTCCACCAACAATGGCTGAATAGATATCAGATCTGGTTGAGGCTATAACTCGGCCGGTGAAAGTTGACGCGTTGAAGCTATGTTCAGCATATAAAATCAGTGAGATATCAAATGCTTTTACAACAGCCTTTGGCGGCACTTTACCAAAACACATATGAAAAAAATTCTCTGTTAAAGTTAAATCAGAGCGAGGCGCAATTCGTTTTTTTGAATTTCTATAACGAAAATCCGTTGCGATCATAGTCGGGATTTTAGCTAACATATTTATTGCTCTTTCCATATCGACTTCCGCTGCTTCATTTCCCCATGCCACTTCGCTGGTACCGAGGTAACTAACTGCTGTCCGGATGGTATCCATTGGGTGCGCTTTTTTCGGAAATTTTGCTATGACTTGCGTATGTGCTGAGGTGATCCTTCGCAAGGAACGCTCTTTCTTTTTAAATGTATTGAGTTGTTTACGGTTAGGGAGGTTCCCATTAAGCAAAAGGTAGGCAACTTCTTCAAATGAGCATTTAGCGGCCAAGTCTTGCACGGCATAACCACGATAGGTTAAAGAATTTGTTTCGGGCATTACCTTGGAGACAGCTGTTGCATCTGCAATTACCCCGACTAAGCCTTTCCGAATGTTTGGATTAGCAGTCCCACGATTTGATTTTTTTTTAGTTATTTTAGCCATTATTAATTTTCCTAAATACTAACTCATAATTTGAAATTATGAATTTTTTTATCAAACGTATTATATTCGTCGTACTTAATTATCTCGTATAGTCTTTTACGTGTTTGCATCTGATCTAACTTACTTTCAAGTGATCCTTCTTTTTTTAAAGTAGCATATGAGGATTCTATGGCCCCCATGGCGATACGCAAAGATGAAACGGGGTAAATTGCTATGTTATAACCAAATTCTTCTAATTTTTTTTTTGAATAAAGTGGTGTCTTGCCAAATTCGGTCATATTTGCGAGCAGCGGAACGTCAATTGCTTTACGAAATAATTCATACTCTTTCTCTGTACTAAGGGCTTCAGGGAATATTGCTTCGGCACCAGCCTGAACGTAAGCCTTTGATCGTTCAATAGCAGCTTCAATTCCTTCTATTGCTTTTGCATCCGTTCGTACCATTAATAAAAAATTAGGGTCGCGTTTGGCATCGGTAGCCGCTCTAATTTTTTGACACATCACATCTGTTTCTATGACGGATTTGTTATCAAGGTGACCGCAGCGCTTTGGGCTCTGCTGGTCTTCGATATGGCAGCCAGTAATTCCTAGTTCTTCGCATTCTTGTATTGTGCGAGCTGTATTCATTGCTTCGCCAAAACCGGTGTCTAGGTCAATTAGAGCCGGCAGGTCGGTAACGCGTGCAATTTGCCGCCCGCGTTGAGTTACCTCGCTAAGGGTTGTTAACCCTATATCCGGCATTGCCATTGAGGCGGACAATGCGCCTCCTGAGATATAAACGCCATCGAAGCCTTGCTCTTCGATAATACGTGCGACAATAGGTTCGTGTGCGCCTGGCATTTGCAAAAGTTTCCCCGAGGATAAATCTTTCCTGAATTTAGCGCGTTTCTCGGCGGCTGTTTTGGTTCCAAATAACATTAAAAAATCCCCTTCATATCAGGAGTATTGCTGTTGACTTTAATTTTATCAACCTGAACATTAAGTTGGCTCATCTTACTGGCGTTGAGATCGGGCAAGTTCTCGAGTAGTTTCAGGAAACGATCGCTTTCTGAATTGGAAATGATGCCGCGTGTCAGTGTTTTGAACTTTTCAGTATAATTTTCACGAACAAAGGGTCGGGCGCCGGCTGGATGTGCATCGGCTACAGCCAATTCGTCGATAATTTTTTTACCTGATTTAAGTGTAATTTCTAAACGCCCTCCGAATGCACGTTTATTTGGATCGGGGTCATGATATCGAGCTGTCCAGGCCGCGTCTTCTTCAGTACTAATTGAATGCCAGAGTTTAACGGTATCAGGACGTTGAGCACGTTTTGGAGTGTAGGAGTTAAGATGGTGCCATTCTCCATCCTGAAGCGCAACTGCGAGAATATACATGATTGAGTGATCTAGCGTTTCCCGAGTGGCGGCTGGATCGATTTTTTGTGGATCTCCTGCGCCGGTGCCAATCACATAGTGTGTGTGGTGACTGGTATAAAGTTTAACATTTTGAACATCATCCCAGTTCTCGACCTTATTTCTAATACGAAAGGCTAGATCAATTATAGCTTGGCTTTGATATTCGGCAGAGTGTTCTTTGGTATAACTTTCAAGAATAGCTACTTTCGCCTCACCGGGTTCAGGGAGGGGTACCGAGTAGGCAGCGTGCGGACCATCCAGGATCCATGCAAGAATGCTATCTTCACCCTCATAAATTGGAGAAGGAGCACCTTCTCCGCGCATGCAGCGGTCAACGGATTCAATGGCCAACTTACCGGCGTGAGAAGGAGCAAAAGCTTTCCAACTTGAAATTTGTCCTTTTCGGGATTGACGGGTTGAGATGGTTGTGTGTAAAGCTTGCTGGATCGATTGGTATATGGTTTCGGTATCGAGACCTAGCAATGTGCCAATACCTGCTGCCGCTGAGGGTCCCAAGTGTGCTATATGATCAATTTTGTGTTCGTGTAAGCAAATACCTTTGACGAGGTTAATTTGGATCTCATAGCCGGTTGCCAGGCCTCTAATAAGTTCAGCGCCTGATTTACTCATTTGTTGTGCAACCGCTAGTATTGGTGGAATGTTGTCGCCAGGGTGGGAGTAGTCTGCAGCTAAGAAAGTATCATGGAAATCAAGCTCGCGAACTGCAGTGCCATTAGCCCAAGCCGCCCATTCGGCATGAAAACGTTGTTCATTTGGCATCCCGAAAACGGTGGCCCCATTAGAACGGGGGTGAGCAATAGCTTGCGCGCGGGCGCTCGTCACGGAGTGTCGATTAATTGATGCTATAGCCACGGAGGCATTATCAATAATACGATTAATAACCATATTTGTTACGTCATCACTTACTTCGATGGGATCGGAAGCAACTTCGGCTATTTTCCATGCCAATTGATTTTCTTTTGGAAGAACTGTCTCAGAAGGAAAAACTTTAACTATGTGATTTTGCAATTTATGAGAACCTTTTTTGCATACGGTGATTGAGAAAAGAACGGGTAGCTGTGCTGTAAATTTACCCTTGAAATATTTTTTAAAGTGTTGCATTTCGAGAGAACTGTGGATTATATAATTTATAATTGTTATTTATATTTTGTCTTTAAGTATGAGCATTTGGATCGTCATGCTGAGGGCCAAATAGCCCCGTTTTGCCTTTCTCAGTTTTGCCGAGTAAGTATTGACCATCGCTATTTCGCATTAGTTTTCCATCATTACGCAATTCATCTAATTTAATTGTAATCTCTCTACTATCACGACTGCCTAGCGCATCTACTATATCAGTGAAAAATAGAGGGCCCCTTTCTTCCAAGGCCTTTAAGACTGTTTGGTAGCGCGCTGAGCCCTCTAATTTTGGTGCTTTTGCGACCCGCATTGTTAACTTATCGCGACTTTGTGGCGGTAATGTAAGGTCAAAACCTGCTTTTGCGCCAATGATGCCCCTGCCATCTAGCGATGGGTCCATTGACATTCCCATCATACCATCAAAAACTACGAGATCGCTGTCGGCCTGGAAGCGAGATACAAATGCCCATTCGAAAGCATTTTCATCTCTAATATTTATGTCATCATCGGTAATAAATACGTGTTTTGCTCCAAAAACAGAAGCAAAGATAGCAGCTATAACATTACGAGCCTGACCAGGACGAACTTGTTTTATCGAAACTCGAATATGTTGTCCTTCAGCAGATCCTGGGGGCACATAAACGTCGTTAACAACGACGCCCATCATACGGAGGCTTTTGAAGACTTGAGCCTCGTGACGAATAGTAAGTAAGTGAACTGACTCTGCTCGGTGAATTTCCGGGCCAGAACCATGAAGTAGACTTTGATGAAGAACGTCCTTACGCATTGTAATTGCGGTAACATGGAAAACAGGGTCCATATGCATTGGTCCGTAAAAACCGACGTATTCACCGTAGGGTCCATCTGGCTCTGTATAGCCGTGCTCATCTAAATATCCCTCTATTATCATTTCTGCGTCAGCTGGAACACGTATATCATTGGTTAAACATTTAACTAAAGGGAGTGGCTCCCCCCGTAAGGTGCTTACTAAAGAAATTTCATCGGAAGGTATTCGCATGCCGGCTGCCATGTAATCAAGGGGGTGAGAACCAACAGCAAAGCTGATTGGTAATTTTTCCCCACGGGCAACGCAGCCTTGATAAATTCGCTTAAGATCAGAAGGAGCTGTAACATTTGTTCCGGCTGATTTTGTGTTTCGTAAGCTTAGGCGCCTGCAACCGACGTTTGTCGTACCGCTTTCTGGATCAATACAATAATCGATGCCCGATGAAAGATAAGCACTTCCATCGAATTGATGTTGTATATAAAAAGGTAGTTTACTCAGGTCAGCATCGTTGCCTTTCAAGGCAACTTGCTGCGCCGGTGCGTCACCTTGCTCTACATTTACGATAGGCTGTGGTGTGTCTAGCCGGCGTTGGAATTCATTAATAACGTTACCTTCATCGACATTAAGAGCAGCAGCCAAGCGTCGTCTGCTACCATTTACATTTGCGACGAGTTCAAATTTTTCCGGCCCAACTTGTTTGAAAAGAATTGTTTTTTTACTGGTCTCTATCTCTGAAGCTAAATCAATAAGATCTATTGCCTTGTTTATGACTTCAACTTCATCAAGAGTGTCTAGTTTTTCAACAAAACGTCTCAATCGGAATTTTTCCGTGTCGATGTCTGGCACCGTAATTCTCCATCAATTACTCTGTTAGGCTGCTTCAGCTTTTTGTATTGTTTTCCAAATCCTTTGCGGTGTTGCTGGCATCTCAATGTATTTGATTCCATACACCGAAAGTGCGTCTGTTACAGCGCTTAATACGGCGGGTAATGCTCCCACACATCCAGCTTCGCCTGCTCCTTTAACGCCAAGCGGGTTTACTTTTGTAGGCACAGGATTTGACTCTACTTTAATTTCACAAAAGTCGTCAGCACGTGGCATTGCATAATCCTGAAAGGAGCCTGACATTAATTGGCCAGTATTTGAGTCAAAGATAATATCCTCCATTAGGGCCTGTCCAAGGCCTTGCGCAATACCACCATGTATTTGGCCTTTTAACGTTAGCGGGTTTATTACATTTCCGACGTCATCAACAACATAATAACTAATAAGATCCGTTTTCCCGGTGTCAGGATCAATCTCAACTTCAACTCCATGACAGCCATTTGGGAAGCTCGGAGCATCGGGTTTAAACGTGCCTGTTTCGGCCAACCCTGGCTCAATTCCTTTAGGCATACGCATTGGGTTATAGGCTATTTTTGCGATCTCATGTATATCGATCGAACGA
The DNA here is from genome assembly GCA_012960465.1 of Rhodospirillales bacterium. GTDB lineage: Bacteria > Pseudomonadota > Alphaproteobacteria > Rhodospirillales > UBA2165 > TMED23. The sequence continues at coordinate 90,012 of DUBF01000109.1, forward strand.
TCTGTTCCAGCAATTTTAAATTTGCCGTCTTCACAAATAATATCTCCCTCGGCTGCTTCTAATACCTCGGCAGCTATCTTAGTGCCTTTTTCTATAATCTTATCCGCTGCCATATGAAGAGCAGTTCCGCCAATCATCGCAGAACGCGAGCCAAATGTACCTAGGCCATGGGAAACCTTGTCCGTATCTCCATCAACTAAGCGGACCATATCGGAATCTATTCCTAGCTTGTCTGAAAGTAGCTGTTTGTACATCGTGTCATGGCTTTGCCCTTGATCTTTAGTGCCAGCAAATATTGTTACTGTGCCGGTTGGATCAAATCTAATTTCTACTGTCTCAGGAAACGGTGCGCCAGCCCTCTCGATAGAATTTGAGATTGCAATGCCACGTAATTTACTTCGGGAGGCGGCTTCTTCACGCCTAGAATTAAACCCAGCATAGTCGATCATTTCCATTACACGGTCCATATTTTTTTCAAATTCACCGCAGTCATAGGTATAAGTATGGCCAGTTTTGAATGGCATAGCATCAACCGGAATGATATTTTTCCTTCGAATTTCTGTTTTGTCCATATCCAGTTCAAGGGCCACTAAATCTACCATACTTTCTAGGATATAGGCGGCTTCTGGACGTCCCGCCCCACGATATGGGGAGGTTGCATTTGAATTTGTAAAGACGTTACGTGTTGTTGTATGGATTGCTGGTGTCGTGTAAACACCCGCAAGACAACCCACATTAAGAAAAGTTGAGAGAATATTACGATCTGCTGATAAATAAGCACCAATATTGCATATTGAGTTGACTTTTAATCCAAGGAATTTTCCTTCATTTGTGACGGCCATTTCCGCTTCTGTTACATTATCCCGAGCATGTTCATCTGATTGAAAAGCTTCGCTACGCTCACATATCCATTTGACGGGTCGTCCTATGCGTTTCGAAGCCCAGGCGCATAATCTGATTTCTGGATAAACAGGACCTTTTAATCCAAATGCACCCCCGATATTTCCGACGACTATCTGCACATCCTTTTGAGGTACTTTAAAAATTTCCTCGGATAAAACTTGACGAAGAGCGTGGGGCGCCTGGATATCATTGTAGACTATGTAACGCCCTTCACGTTGATCGTAGTCACCAACGCAACCCCTTGTTTCCATCGAATTCGCCGAAATACGGTTTATTATAAACCGGTGTTTAATAATTTTATCAGCTTTTTCAAATGCGGCATCTGTTGCGTCCTTATCACCGCCAGTGATCATATGGGATATATTATTTTTGCAGTCATCCCATACTAGCGGGGCTTCATCCTCAAGGGCTAAAGCAGTATTTGTAATAGAGTCTAGAGGCTCAAAATCGATTTCAATAAGTTCAGCGGCATCTTTTGCTTGGTTAACCGTTTCGGCAACTATAAATGCTATATAGTCACCTACGTGTCGAACACGGTCTAATACAAGGCCGGGATGGGGAACACTATACAGCGGAGAGCCATCTGCACGTTTGTGGGGTTGGGTAACGTGCGTCGTCCCGAGACCATCAGCCAGAATATCCGGTCCGGTTAGGATGGTAATTACCCCCGGTGCTGCTTCTGCTATTTTTTTGTCCAAAGATTTAATTTTTGCGTGGGCGTAAGGAGACCTTAAAACAAATCCGTGAGCTTGGCGATGAAGGTTTACATCACTCACATAGTTTCCCCGTCCGGTGAGCAAACGCGGGTCTTCCGTTCGTGTAACGGGCTGGCCAAATGCAAATTGTCCCATTGTATATTGTTCTCCTATTTTGCTACGTATTATGTTTTACTATAAATTTTTCGTAATTCATTTTTTAATATTTTGGACATTGCACTCTTAGGTAATTCGTCGACAAAATCTATTTGTCGGGGTATTTTGAAGCCTGCAATTAATTCACGGCAGTGCTTGATGATAATATTTTTTTTCAGGTTTTTACCAGGTACAGGCACAATGACGGCCAACAAAGACTCTCCAAATTTATAATCTGGTACGCCGATGACTGCGCATTCAAAGACATCTGGATGCTTATAAAGAGCTGCCTCTACTTCGGACGTATATATATTTTCACCACCACTAACAATCATGTCTTTCTTTCGATCCATTAAAAATAAAACACCATTTTCATCGACTCTGCCGACATCCCCGGTGTGAAACCAACCATTTTTAAATGCCTTTTTGTTTTCATCTGGCCGGTTAAGATATCCAGGCGTTACATTTGGACCACGTACACATACTTCACCGGCTTCGCCGGTTGGTAATTCCGTATCATTATCATCAAGTATTTTCAGGTCAATACCAATAAGTGGGCGACCCGCAGCACGCAAAATATCAGTGTTTCCTGTCTCCATTGCGTGGCGGTGATCGTCGGCATCGAAGGTTGTTAAAATAGGTGATGTTTCTGTTAAGCCATAACCTTGTTGCACTCCAGCGTTTGTGAAGCGCTGAATTGCTTTTTCAACCCACTCAGCTGCCATTGGTGAAGAGCCATAAAATAGGTTTCGATAACTTGAAATATCATAATCATCAAATGAGGGTTCCTCTAAAATCATAATGATCATAGTTGGAGCCATCATGGCCTGGGTAACCTTATAATCCTGAATTGCCTGAAGGACGGCTTTTGGGGAGAAAACAGGAACGTATGCATGGGCAGAGCCATTCATCGTAAATCCTGAGCTTAAGAGATCTGCAGCATGAAACTGCGGTGCGACATGAAGATAAATATCTTCTTTAACAATATTCATAGCATTTATAACCTGGTAGCCATTTGAACATACATTTCTGTGTGTCAGCTGCACGCCCTTGCTGCGGCCAGTTGTTCCACCTGTGTACAGCAATATTGCTAGATCATTTTCATTAGGGCTATGTGGCTCTGCTATGATTCCTGTATCAATGATAGTATCAAGTGCTGGTATGTTTTTGTCCGGTGAGTTAGATCCAATTGCTATTCGTTTATTGGACCAAGGTTTTAATAATTCGTTATCTGTTAAGTTAAGGTAATCCTCACCTAGAGCTAGAAGTTTAACGTCAGCATCCTCCAGAATATGAAGAATTTCAGGCGGAGCGAGACGGTGGTTTATGGGCACTGGTATTGCACCGGCCCAATAACCAGCATGAATAAGTTCAGTATATCGAAACGAATTTGGTCCTATAATACCAAAGCGTTCACCACTTGAGATTCCAAGGCTTGCAAGCCCACCAGCAAGATTTTTAATACGTGCAACATGTTCCCCCCATGTGTAATTTATTTCGGCATCTAAAATCGCTGGTCGGGTTCCATAGAGACGTTCTGTTCGAAGTATAGCTGAAGTCATGGTAATCATGAATCAATTAGTCTCCCTGTCTAATTTTACTTTTATTTTATCGTTTTATTTAAATCAGATGATTATTTTACGACCAATTGTGCGGGGCACAAGTCCGAAATCCCGCAAAAATATCTCTGCGGTCTGGTGTATAAAAATTTCGGTATTTATTATTTATCATCCGTGAACGTGTTGTCCAAGTTCCACCGCGCAATACTTTACGGGTTCCAAATACGGGCTCTGAATATTCTTTATATGAATCGGGTTTAAAGCCAGGGTATGGCTCAAAATTACTGGCAGTCCATTCCCAGATGTTGCCTAACATCTGACGTATACCCCACGCGCTTTCGCCAGCTGAAAAAGCAGAGACATCAACGGGCCCTAGACCACGTCCATCGAGGTTTGCATATTTTAATGTATTGGGATCGTTACCCCAAGGATAGAGGCGCTTTGAAGTCGAAAATTCACGACCATTATTTTTTGGTTGTGTGGTAGCGGCGACTTCCCATTCGATTTCGTTTGGAAGTCGACGGTTTGCCCAGTTGCAATAGGCACTAGCCTCATACCAATTGATGTGTATTACTGGTTGATAAAGAGGCAACTCAACCGTCGTTGAGTAATGACGCATAAACCATTTATCAGGGCCGTCAGGTATCCAATAAACTGGATGTTCCGCTTTTGCCCGTTGGCGCCAACCCCAGCCAATATCATGCCAAAGATTTCGGCGAAGATAGCCTTTGTCTGCGACAAAAGTAGCAAACTCTTCATTAGTAACAGCGGCTCGTGCCATCTGAAACGGGTAAACTGTAACATCGTGTGCCCATTTCTCGTTATCGAAGAGAAAGGGCTCGTCCGGAGGAGAACCTAGTATAAATTCACCACCGGGTATTTCTATGTCGCCATGAAGGGGGCCTACTTCAAGTTCTGTTTTATCTAGAGATTGTGCTGTGGCGAAATTAGGCAGTGGATATTCCAGCGTATTACGCGAATAGGTATAGGCCTCGGTGTGCATGTCTTCGTGAAAGGTGGCGAATTGATAAATGAAGCTATCTCTTTCAGATGCCATGTTAGAGTGTGAAATTTCACCCAGTTGATCTATTAATTTGTTGCGAATATCATCTATATATTTTTTGGCATCATTTAACTGAAGCATTGGCAGATCCCATCTATCAAAATGTTCAATATCAATTGAATCATAGAGATCATCGCCGTTATCTAGGATAGGGGTTTCTTTGTACAGCATTCTAAGGATAAATTGTTCGTAAAACCAAGCAACGTGACCGATTTCCCAAAGCAGGGGATTCACGATTGGTAATTTTGGCCCCATAATTTGTTTGCTGTTTAAACCGTCGATAAGCTCATTGGTCCGCTGGTTCGCATCTGTGAGTAGGTTTGCTAAATATTTGGTGCTAACAAGTTTGGTCATGATATAATTATGTGTATCAGGCTTACCTAGAGGATGTAAATGAAGATTAACCTAATTACACCAGCAAAGAAATTTTCGAAAAATGGTAATCGCACAACGGCTCTTCGTTGGGCCCGTATTTTGCGTGATCTAGGCCACCAGGTTAATATCTCAGTAAATTATGATGGAAAAAAAACCGATTTAATGATCGCATTACATGCATGGCGGAGTGCCGATTCTATTATAAAATATAAGAAAGTTTATCCGAACCGTCCCTTGATAGTAACTTTGACGGGTACCGATATAAATTCATATATTGATTCGGACCCTGTGCGGACCATTGGGTCTATGGAGGATGCAGATTTTCTGATTTGTTTACACGATTTAGTGGTGGATATAACACCAGAGAAATTTCATAAGAAATTACGGTTAATCTACCAATCTGCCCCGGCTTTAAGTCAAGAGAAAAATCTTCGTAAATCTTATTTTGATATATGCCTCATTGGTCATTTGAGAGATGTTAAAGATCCGTTGAGGGGAGCTTTCGCTATAAGAGATTTGTCAGAAACATCTCGAATACGTTTGATCCATTTTGGTAAGGCTCATAACAAAGCTTGGGAAAAAAAAGCGCTTGCAGAAATGAAACGTAATCCACGATATTTATGGAAAGGTGAAAAAGCAGGTTGGGAGGTTCGAAAAGAATTTTCCAAGACAAATTTAATGTTGATTTCTTCAAAATCCGAGGGTGGTGCTAATGTTATATCAGAGGCATTAGTTGCTGGTATTCCAGTAATTGCATCTAAAATTAATGGTAATATTGGAATGTTAGGAAAAGCCTATAAAGGCTTTTTTTCTGTTGGAGATGAAAAGGCATTACGAGATTTACTTATCAAATGCGAAAACGATCATGGATTTTTATCAGAATTAGCTGAAAGTTGTAAAACTAGAGCAAAGCTGTTTAACACGTCAGAAGAAAAATTTCGTTGGAAAAAACTATTATCAGAGGTTGAGATTCGATCTAAGTAATTATATCGAACTTGGGATAGGTAAACCGAAATCTTTATCTTGTTTATTATCAAATTTGAAAAAATCTAATGTTTCTTAATACTTTCAATCACTTTGGATAAATTCATTGCATCTGCATATTTATGATGCAAATCAAATAAACTAGTTTTGTGAGCCATTTCATTACGGTCAAAAACACATTCTTCAACAACAGATATGTGGAACCCATTTGAATAAGCGTCAACAACATTAGATCGGACGCAATCTGAAGTACTCTCTCCGCATACGATGAGGCTATCGTGACCATTTTGAACGAGATGAGAAGCGAGAGGAGTACCAAAAAAAGAACTTGCACGTTCTTTACGAATAATAACGTCCTCTGGTTGAGGAGAGGATGCTTTATAAATTTCATAATCGTTTTCAGTTAATGCCGTTTTCGCGCGCCGAGTTGACCTTACTCGGTTCGGTGAGAATAATCCGGTTACATAATATATGGGTAATCCCGCCTGGCGGCCTGCTGCTAATAATTTAACAATTGGAACAATGGCTTCATAGGCGTACTTGCCGCAAGAGCTGGATAATTCTTTAGTTATTTCATGTGGCGGTCTTGCTTCGCCTTTGTAAACCAAATTATATAGATAGATGGTTAGTACAGCAGGTTTTTTTCCGATCAAGGTTTCCCTGATATATGGAGCATATACGGTATAATCTTCCTCGGAGTAAAGGTCTCGCCAACAATGATCTTCAAATAGATTTTTATGAGCCATAGCTTTGCCTCAGTTTGTTTAAATGTTTTTGGAAATATACGCTATTGACGTTAAAATTGCTATCCAGGGCATATTAAATGATATCTGCCGTTGTTCGCAATTGTAAGCGCCCCCGTATGAAGCGTGATAGACTATCGATACACATATTTAGACCCGCTGTAAAAATTATCAAAAATAAAGCTCGATCAAATCGGAGATCCGCAAAAGCACTATCTATATAAAAACCAAGGGTTGCTATACCAAGAATGCCTAGAATAGCCGTCTCTCGCATAATCACTTCCCAGCGATAGAATAGGAATGCCAAGAATTGTGGATAGAGCCGCGGTAAAATATCATAGAAATAGAGGTTAAGGCCTCTCGGTTTATCAGGGCGAAGGTTCATGTCCTCAGTATAATGTCCCATTAAATGTCCAATGATGGCACCATTATGTAGGGCCAATGCGACTACAGCTGGTAACATCGATGGGCCCCATAATAATAAAAAGATTAGCGCTAGAACATATTCTGGTGTTGAGCGTAGAATGACTAAAAAAATATGCCCACCAGTACGCCCGGTCACGCCAAAGAATTTTGACGAAACTAGAGGAAAAAGCATCAACGTAAGAAGTGCTGAACCTATTAAAGCAACTTGGGTCAAAATTATGGTATTAATAAGTCCCGGTATAGCCTGTTCATTCCAAATAGTGGCTAACCAAGACGTTAATAATGCAAAAGTTTCCATATTGTAGGTTTCGGTAATACGAAGCGGATAAGGAAGTACGTCGTGGGTAAAAAATCGAATAAGATTACCTGTTGTTAATTCTCCAGCCCAGGGGATCAGTGCGATAGCTAATAATATATAAAGAGGGATTAATTTAGCATAAATCCATTTGCGTATCGTTGCTATAACCACATAAAAAATTATTAATAGCGCCGCAACTTCGGAATATTTTCCTTGTGAGAAAGCTGATTCTAGATGGAACCCAAT
>DUBF01000110.1:0-18746 GCA_012960465.1 Rhodospirillales bacterium
CAAACAGACCAACCGACGTGAGGCACTGGCAGTCTGTCAAGAGGTGGAAAGGGCCGCAAGCAAATCACGAAGGGGGTTACTGACCGAGGCGCAAGCCAGGAAAATTGTGGGCGATATTGTGGAGTATTCCACAGGCGAACCCATGCAGTTTTATACTACGGCTGAATGGTTGCGGCATTGGGCGAAGGGGAAATCAGAAGCCAAAAGTCCAGGCACTGCTGTTCGCTACAACGGGATTATCGAGGATTTCATTAGATTCCTTGGGAAACGGTCTGCATTGAATCTTTCACACCTGACGGTAAGGGACATTCATTCCTATCGAACCAAGCTCAAGGAGTCCGGCTTGGCACCCAACACCTGCAACTTTGTCGTCAGGGCAATCAGTGGTGCCCTTAATGCTGCCCTTAGGCAGGGGTTGATAACCACAAATCCTGCCACAGCCATAGAATCATTGCCCAAGGAGCAATCAGAAAAAACTCCATTTACCCAGCAGCAAACCAAAAAGCTCACAACTGTGTCCCCACCAGATTGGAAACTGGCAATACTCTTGGGACACTGCACCGGACTCCGGATTGGTGACATTGCCAACATGACTTGGAATGCGGTGGACTTTGAGAAGGGCATTATTCAAATAGTTCCAAAGAAAACCAGTAATATCAGGAAAGTGGTTTCTATCCCCATTCATCCACAACTCAAGGATGCCCTACTCAATGCTGCAGGACAGGATGACCCGGAAGCCCCCATTCTGCCCACCCTGGTCGGGAAACCAACAGGAGGAGAACTGGGGCTTTCAAAAACATTTTCTGGGTTAATGGAGAAGGCCGGTATCGACCCCCAACCCTACCGCAAGGGAGAAGGCAAAGGGCGAACCATGAACCGGCTTTCATTCCATTCTTTGCGGCACAGCTTCAACTCCATGCTGGCGAACAAGGGTATTGCCGGTGAGGTTAGACAACAACTGACAGGGCACAGTTCTGACGCAATGAACCAGAAATACACTCACCTTGAACTGGAGAGGCTACGGGAAGCGGTAAGTGTGATTCCTAAGTTGTAGTTTTGCCAAGTGGTGGAGTGGTCTGATTCATTTCCCATCAGCTTTCAATTTAGCACCCGTCTTGTCGCCGTGTTTGCTGAGAAGGTCGAATCTATGTGCGTTCGAGTCGCAAGTGGAAACTATTTTGGACCCAAATCCGACCTGCCGAGTTTTCACGTGCAATTCCCTAACGGTCGTTGTGGTCGTTGTGATGCTGCTCACCATGTCCGAAGAGCAACCTCATGTTCAATGCGTGTGCCTCTGACGTGGCGTCAAGAACCTTCATCGGAACTTCAGCTGTTGTTTCGATCGCCATGCGAGTAGATTCTATGGGATGAAATGGCGACCATATTATGTATTCAGCCATCTTAAATGGATATTTAACTACAGTGCTTACCAAACCGTTATTCCCTTGATGCCTATCACCATGTTTTTGATGCGCACAACCGACAAGCAACAATATTGCTGCCAACGAAGACATAATTTGCTTATTCATAGAGCGGGTATTTTCCCATTCGGTAATTCAAATGTCAAGATTCAAGAATATTTAAATCGTTTCCCGCTAAGGCAACAGTTTAAGTAAGAACAAGTTAGACATTGTACACCATAATCTACTTATCTAACCCCACGTCTCTATGAGCTTTAGTAGTTTCAATCATAATGACGAAAGTATCAAAGCGGTGCTTCCAATGACCCCATTGGTGCAATTTCAGAGATGAAGTTTTGTGTTTTTTGGGATATCCAATAGTACTAATAACGGCAGCCTCGCTTATCCATAAGGCCACAGTTTTCATATTAATATTCACTTGTTCCCAGCGGGTGTATCCTGACAATTGAAAAGGTTTTCTGGAAAAAGCACGTTTTAACACTCCGAATAAATCTTAACCTGAATAATCTCTTAAATTAACAATTTTAGCCTCGCTTACATGCACCTAGAAATATATTATTTTCCCTTTCACCAGCATGTTGTACTTTTGTGTTCATAGGGATGTTAAGCTGAAACTGAATTAATAATACACCGAGCGGTAAGCAATGATGATAAGCCGAATAATACGGACGGGTATAGCATTTGGGACTTTCTTTGTAGGAGCATTGGTGTTGGTGTGCGGTCCATTTTTGTTTTTGCAAATTATCCCATTTAAGAAAGATAAAAAAGAGGTTTATGCCCGAAGTATGATTCGTTTATCATTTCGTTTTTTTGTCGCACTAATGCGGGGTCTAGGATTAATACACAAACCTATTATCAAAGGAATAGAAACCAATATTATCGGTAAATCATGTATCTATGTTGCTAACCATCCAAGCTTGATTGATGTTGTTCTATTAGGATCAGTGCTTCCTGATGCCACTTGTATTGTGAAGCATGCTCATTGGGAAAACTTTTTTCTAGGAGGCGTTATGAAAGCTGCTGGTTACATACCCAATATAAACGGCCCACAATTATTAGAAGAATGCCAGAAGGCCTTTGACCGAGGTATATCGCTAATGATTTTTCCGGAGGGTACGAGATCAACGAAGGCAGGAATGGGGTCGTTTAAAAGGGGCACAGCTAGGTTGCTATTTGGGTCGGAGGCTACTGTTATTCCTGTAATCATTACCTGCTACCCAAGAACTTTAATGAAACACCAAAAGTGGTACGAGATACCGGGCGAAAAAGTAAAATATTCAATACATTTTATGCCTCAAATGGAAATCCCAAATTCGATTGAGACTGAACCCCAATTACCCAAAAAAGTAAGGGCATTTACTAAATATATGGAGGAATATTTCCGAGAGCAAATTAACATACAAAAATCCAGTACCTCTATTAATCAGCGGTGATGCACTCTAATAAAGTATGCCCTAGTCCGATGTGATTAGTTTCGGTTTTAATTGTTAATCCAGCTTTATTGATACAGGCTTTTATTGAATTTGAATGATACATCTTACTATTTCCATTAGCAAAACAGGTGAAATAAAGCGATGTCATCCGGAGAATATATTCTGCAACTGGGTGGTCTTGCTTATCCAGAAATGTGTCAAAAATAAACAGTCTAGAAGTTTTACCAAGGGCGCTTTTGGCCATATTTAGTATTACTTGTATTTCTTCCACACTGAAGCAGCAAAGAAATTGACTCATCCATATTATATCAAAGCCTTTAGGAATTGCTTCGCATTTTAGAAAGTCAATCGGGTGAAAATCCACTCTCTGCTGCAAGTTCTCTTTACTTAAATTACATTTAGCATCTTTCAACTGCCCTTCGTGGTCGCCAATTGTCATTTTAATTGTATCTGAATATTTCAGGCATTCTATTGACCACTTGCCCGTGTTGCCGCCTAGATCCAATATATTCTTTGGGTTACTTTTAAAAACAATTGGTAAGACCTCAGGAAAGGCCCGGTCAGAGTAAAAGTGATCAAAGTTAAACCAACTACGACGAGTATCAATTGGGAGATCTGCTAGTGCTTCATAAATAGTTGACCATTCCCCAAATACCTTTAGACCCTTTGGTTTTCCGTCTAATACGGATTCCCCCAAATATTCTAGTCCTCTATAGCAAACATTATCAGTAAATTGAAAATTGTGTACCGTCATCTTATCAGTAATGAAAAGAATACCCAACTTTGAAAGTGAATACGCATCGTCTCTTTCCTGAATAAGTTTCACTGCGATGCCGGCTTCAATTAACACTGACACTCCATATTTAGAGAGTTCTAGGTGCGTTCGGATTTGTTCAATGTCACGCCATTTATTATTGTGTAAATAGTCTAGAATACCTGTCTCAATTAGAGCTTTTGTTGCTTGAAATTCGAACGGGGCAAAGGCGATACGTTGTGCTTCAGTTATGTAATCAGACTCTGTTATTTGAGGCATAATGTTAAATTGTGATACTTACAGTTTAAGAAAGATAAAGATTAACTGGATGGCATAATAAGAGTTTTTTCTAACATCTCTAGGTGGATTTTGCAAGGATTGTACCCAGATAGGAAGCTTTTCTTGTAACTAAGACATACCAACGGTACATTGGGTTCATTATTGACGGAACGTACGGCCGAGAATTAAGTGATTACTAATTATAATGCATGAAAAATAAATAAATATTGAAACAAATCTAAAAACATGTACTTATTTTGCGAGAGAAACAGATAGCTTAATTAAAGATATGTCTGATATTAATGGAATCAAAAAGGAGTTAAAGGAATTGATTGTTGAATCGCTTAATTTAGAAGATTTAACAGCAAACGATATTGGTGATTTAGACACACTTTTTGGCGAAGGTCTTGGGTTAGATTCTATTGACGCTCTTGAACTTGGGATGGCGGTTTCTAGGCGGTATAATGTAAGGTTGAGTAAAGATAGAGACGAAAACACCAAACATTTCAAGAATGTGAGTACATTGGCTGCTTTGGTTATAGAGTTGACTAACAGTTAGGTGAAAATGACAAGACAAGAAATAAACAAATTAGTGATCAACACATTGAAAGAAACGTTTGATCTTTCAGCAGAAGATTTAGTGCCTAACGCAAAATTGTTTCAAGATTTAGATTTAGATAGTCTGGATGCAATTGATTTAGCAGTGAAGTTGAAGAACGACACCGGGATAACATTAGATGAAGGGGAAATGAGATCAATAATAGAATTGTCTGACTTGGTAGATCTGCTGGAGAGGAAATCAAACATCTCTAGTAATGATAACGATTAAAAAAATCAGCGGCATATTATTTTTCATTATTTTTTTAGCCTACCCACCCTTCGTATACTTCGGGACAGTACACCTATCTCCTAGGATAGTATCATTGATTGTTATCGTCGGACTTATCTTACGCTTATTTTCATCATCAACGAATAGTTTGTCAAAAATTGTATTCCCAGCTACTGCAGTTGGAATAAGCTTATGTACTGTATCAGCTTTATTGGACAATGAGTTGTACATGCAATATCTTCCTGTAATATATTCACTTCTTTTTTTCCTGGTATTTGGATCTACCCTCTTACGTCCGCCAAGTATGATCGAAGTATTTGCGCGTACTGTTGCCCCAAGTTTATCCCCAAAAGAAGTGTCTTACTGTAGAAAGGTAACATTTATATGGGTAATATTTTTTGTTATAAACGGATTGATTACTGTTGTCACTATATACTTAGACGCATTCAAACTATGGGCATACTATAATGGGTTTGTCTCTTATGTCTTAATGTTTTTGATATTTACAACTGAGTTTTTGTACAGACATTGGAAATTTAGAAGGTATGTAGGACTCTCAACAGATCGCTTTTTGAAGAAAATATTCCCACCTTTCCAATGATCCGAGAAATTATTCCATTAGATCAAATTGGATCTGTGCGGTTTTCTGAAGATCACATAATATGCAACTACCCTCTAAGGACATACAGTGAACTACTCTTGTTGTCTGCGCAGATAAGAAAGAATCTAAAAAAATATTCAACTAGAAAGATATTAATAGTTACGGATGATTCATTCGAATTTGTAGCAACTCTTTTTGCGTGTTGGTCACTAAAATGTATTCCTGTTATAGCACCAGACAAACTACCGCATACCATTAAACAATTAGAAGATGTTGTGGCTTGTATTGTTTCAAATTCTTTTAACGAATATACCGGGAAATTACGCCTGTTATGGAAGGACTGCGAAGAGACAGAACCCATTAAACCATTTTTTATTGACTCTACTACATCTGCATTTGAGTTATTTACTTCCGGGACTACAGGAATTCGTAAAAGCATTCCGAAGACATTCAGGCAAATATCAAACGAATTAAATGTACTAGAAATGTTGTGGGGTGAGAAGATAGAAGACAGAATATCTATAGGTACTGTATCTCACCAACACATATATGGTCTTCTATTCAGGTTGTTATGGCCTCTCTGTCGAGGGACCCCTTTCACCTCACGAGCAAGTTTTTATTGGGAGGAGATTATAAGTAATGTAAACTTAAGCTTGTGCTTTATTATATCGTCACCAACACACCTTAATCATTTTTCTTCATTCCATGACTATATTACAAAAAACAACGAGGGAAAAAAGCTTGTGCTATTCTCATCAGGGGGACCTCTAAATAATGCAGTTAGCATAGATATATTAAAGTCTTTTGGGTGTGCACCAATTGAAGTTTACGGTTCAACAGAAACAGGAGGTATTGCGTACAGGCAGCAAACATCAGAAAAAGACCAAGCGTGGAATGTGTTTCCAGATGTATTACACCGTACAGTTGCTGGAACACTACAAGTGCAGTCCCCATTCTTGCTGGGTAATAATCTGTGGCAGGATACGGGTGATTTAGTGACAATCATGGAAAACGGCCAATTTAGACTTCACGGCAGATCTGACCGGATGATTAAGGTAGGAGAAAAAAGACTCTCATTAGATCGGTTGGAATTATTATTGCAGGAGCATAAATATATTAATGAATCTGCAATCGTTACTTTTCCTCAAAACGGTAGATTGATTCTTGGAGCGATAATCGAAGTGAATGAAGTTGCGTGCGAAGATCTCCATGTGAACGGTAAGGAATCTTTATTGGAAGATATAAAACTTCACTTAAAAAATGAATTTGTACTAGATTCTTTACCCAGAAAGTGGAGATTCTTACGTAAACTTCCGGTCGATGATCAGGGCAAAAGGAATCATCTTAAATTAACGGAATTATTTCAACCTAGTCCAAAAACTGTTCGTACTCCCGCAATAATAGAAACGATACCCATTACAGGGGGCGAGCGGTATTTAATGACCATACCTAATGATTATGAATTGTGCGAAGGGCATTTCCGTAACTTCAAAGTAGTCCCAGGTGTTTGTCAACTTGATTGGGTTGAGATGCTAATTTGTGGGATGTCTAATAAGAATTTAAAAATAAATAATATACCGAAAATAAAGTTCCACCGTTTTATCCGACCAGGTCAAACTATTACTCTTGATATTTTATACAACGAAAACAAAAATAACTGGATATTCAACATATACAACGGTACTGTTAAATTCACATCAGGGAGAATTATGGTAATTTGATGTCCAAATATTGTATTGTTATTCCAGTTTACAATCACGGCAAGGAGTTGTTGCAAACCTTGTTGGAGTTGAGTTGTTGCAATCTACGTTGTTTTGTAGTAAATGACGGGTCTGATCATGAAACAACTTACTATCTTGATGAGGCAAAAAAAATTCACGATTGGATAAAAATAATTTCATTACAAAATAACAAAGGCAAAGGTGCAGCTGTAAAAGCAGGATTGCGATATGCCTGTGGTCAACAATATACACACGCTCTTCAGGTAGATGCAGACGGTCAACATTGCCTTGAGGATATTCCTAAACTTTTAGGTGAATCTATTAAATATCCTAATGCGTTAGTTTTAGGTCAGCCAATATTTAGTAAAGATGTTCCCTTATCTCGATTAATTGGGCGTCAAATATCCCGGTTCTGGGTTTGCGTAGAAACTATATCTAAATCCATAAAGGACCCGTTATTCGGCTTTCGTATTTATCCCCTTTCTAGTACAATACAAGTATTGGATAGTAACAGAACTGGGAACAGAATGGATTTTGACCCTGAAATAGCAGTACGTCTATATTGGAAGAATGTGCCTATTCGAAACGTTAAGACGATGGTGACATATCCTGATAACGGTGTGTCACACTTCAAAATGGGCAGAGATAATTTACAGATAAGTTGGATGCATACAAAATTAGTATTAGAAATGTTTTATCATTTGCCTGCTTCACTATGGAATCGAATAAAAAAACCATAACTGAAACTAAGTGGCATACCCAAACTGAGCGTGGGACTAAATTCGGTATAGTAACTCTGTTTTGTATATTGAATTATGGAGGTTACTGGTTAGCAAAATTAGCCCTCGTTCCAGTTGTAGGTTATTTTTTTATTACAGGAGAAGCATCTAGGCGTGCATCACTAAAATACCTAACGTTATTACATATGCACACTCACGGTCACAGTCCTTTCCCTTCTTATTGGAATGCCTTCTTACACCACTATCAATTTGCTCTTAGTACTTTAGATAAACCTTGGTTATGGAAAGGTGAGACCGATAGATTTAAAGTTCAAATATATGGCAGGGAGAAATTAAAGAAGTACATTGGGAAGGGCGTCGTTGTTGTCGGAGCTCACATTGGCAACTTTGACGCATTACGAGTACTGGCGGAAAAACGTAATGTACGCGTAAATGTAGTAATGTATCGTAACAATGCCCAGAAAATTAATGCAGTATTAAATCCTATGGGGGGGCTAAGGATAATTGAATTGGTGCCCGGTGATGTAAATACTGTATTAGATTTAGAAGATCGCTTGTTAGATGGTGAGATGGTTGCTCTGATGTGCGACAGACTCCCCCCAAATGCAAGGGGCAAAACCAAACAGATTTCTTTTTTAAATGGTCGTGCTGAATTCCCTGTCAATCCGTGGGTTTTTTGCAACCTAATGAAACGACCCGTTCTATTTGCAATATCGGTTAGACTAGATACACTAAAATACAGAATTTATTTAGAGGAGTTCCTTACAGAGGGTGATTATTCCTTTGACGATAGGAGTAGTTTTATTAGTAATTGTGTGAGTAAATATTCCCGTATACTGGAAAAATATTGTATTTTGCATCCCTTACAATGGTTCAATTTTTTTGATTTTTGGAAGATTAATGACCGCTAAAAATATTACACTCAATGGTTCCCGCATCCACATTAAGGATGTGATTTCAGTAGCTATCCATGAAAAGCAAATCGGCCTTTCAAACTCTAAAAAATTCAAAAAGAGAATAGATGATGGAGCAAAGTTGATTCAATACAATCTAACGCATGAAAAGGAAATTTATGGAGTAACTACAGGTTTGGGGGATTCGTGTACTCGGCCTGTTTCAACGAAACTAATGTCGCAACTACCTTATAATTTAGTTCGTTTCCATGGTTGTGGTTTAGGGGAGCTTTTTGATTATCAGACATCCAGAGCGATTTTGGTAGCTCAATTAAACTCCCTAAGCAAAGGGTATTCTGGGATTAGACGAGAGGTAATGGAGCGACTTGTGTGGTTTCTTAACAAAAAAATTGTACCGGCAATTCCACAAGAAGGTTCCGTTGGTGCAAGCGGCGACTTAACACCACTTTCCTATGTAGCCGCAGCTGTGCTTGGTGAAAGATCAGTATGGGAGAACGGAAAGGTGGTTTCTGTGGCGGATTGTTATGAGAGAAAATCCATCAGGCCGCTTAAACTATTACCGAAGGAGAGTCTATCTTTGATGAATGGCACGGCTGTTATGACCGGAGTTGCATGCATGGCATATCATCGTGCAAATTACCTAGCAAAACTCTCCTGTTCCCTATCTGCGTTGATGGTTGAGTGCCTTCTTGGGAACAGAGCGCATTTTGATGCTAGACTGTTTACAGCTAAGCCGCACCCCGGGCAAGTTAAAGCTGCCAAATTAATTTCTTGTAGCCTATTTAATACACAATCAATAAATTACCGGATTCAGGACACATATGCTTTACGATGTGCGCCAGCAATCATAGGTGTATTATTTGATGCATTGGAATGGGTAAGAGAATGGACAGAGACCGAGATAAATTCAGCATGCGATAATCCATTACTAGACATAGCTTCAGGTGACATCCTTCATGGTGGTAATTTTTATGGAGGACATATTGCCTTTGCAATGGATAGTTTAAAGAATGCGGTGGCCAATATTGCTGACCTTATTGATCGACAGGTTGCCCTATTGTTAAACGATAAAAGAAATAGAAACCTACCGTTGAATCTTAGTGGAGCTGATGAAGATACATTGCCGGCGAACCACGGTTTTAAAGCTGTACAAATTGCATGCTCTGCCTGGGCTGCTGAATCATTAAAAAATTCAATGCCCGCAAGTGTGTTTTCCCGTTCAACAGAATCGCACAATCAGGATAAAGTTAGCATGGGAACAATTGCTGCCAGGGATTCAATTAGGACATTGGAATTAACCGAACAAGTTGCAGCGGGGGCGATTCTTGCCTCAACGCAAGCTCTAGATTTGAGGATAAAAAGTGGAGTTATAGCAAGGAGGGATATCAGTAAACCCGTTCTAAATCTATATGAATCTATACGAGCTTTTTCACCAATGGTGATTGAAGATCGGCCTTTGGAAGACGATTTAAAAACTCTTTTGATTGAAATGCGGAAGCAAAGTATTCCGGTTCTATAAGAACTTGTTGACATGATTACAAAACTTAAAACATTAATATTAATTGCTTCATTGTGGGGCGGAGCCGTTAGGGTAAATGCAGATAAACTAGAGCAGCATTATGCTCTGCTAAACCATTTGTTTGCCGAACCAGCCTTAAATAAGAATAATCTGAAAAGCGAGTTAGAAGGAATTATCCAAGATAATAACGTTGGCTTTTTCGCGGATTATGAAGAAACAAAAATCATCACTCTTTTAACTAAGCCGTTAATTTCTAGTGGACAGTTGTGGTTTTTATCTTCTTCTCAGGTTATTAAAGTTCAATTAAAACCGTTTGTTATTTATACGAAAATCAGTAATAATACCATTGTACAGTTGGATGATTTAGGTAAAAAAGAGATAATATCAGTAAGGAGATATGGCGCTCTAAAAGCGTTTACATCCGCCTTCATCGGTCTTTTTTCAGGTGATATAGATAAATTAAACAAACATTATACGATACATAAGAAAAAGGAACCTAGGATGTGGAGAGTTGGGCTTAAACCAAAAGATAAAACAATTCGTGAACTTTTAAAGGGTATCATTGTTTCTGGTTCTTCTAGGTCGCCGGAAACGGTACAAATATTTCATTCAAGTGGAGATTTAACTAGTTTAAAAATTACAAACCGAAGGTCCATCAATGAATCTGAAGAAAGGAAATTAATTCTTGATTTAAGATTTGAGCAGTAAACTAACTTTTCTATGAGTAATAACAATCGAGCTGTTTTAATATGTGTCTTGTTGCTTATTGCTTTAGTATCATTTGTTTTTGTTAAAACTTCCAGTAGTGAGTTCCGTTTGGAAACAGATATATTATTTCTTTTACCCGCCGATGAAAAAAACAGAGAGATCTCAATAGCACGAAAGCTTTTATCAGGTGAATCGGGGGGAGTTGTGCAATTCCTTTTGTCTACTGATAATTATATTACACTAAAGGAATCTTATCGGGCTTTTGTGGATCAATGTGAGAGTCCAAATAGTGCATTTGATTTGTTTCTTCCTAATCGAAACACCATTGACGGTATTTCCTCATATTATTTGCCATTCATTTATCAGTGGTTCACGGAGGATAAGCGTGAATTATTAAAGGGCATATCACCCGAGAGCGAATTGGCTCGTTTAATTCAAAAACAGTTATACAGCGATACTTCAATGTTAACATCGCGTTTCCTAGATAGAGATCCCCTACTTTTTGGTCCAGATTTATTACAGCAAGGAGACTTTTCTCCCGGGGAATTGCAATTTAAGGAAGGAATGCTGGTGCGACAAGTTGATGATAAATGGTTCGGATTCATTTCGGGGAAAATTAAGGGAAATCCATACAGGGAAGATGTCCAAGAAAAAGCTGAGAATACTGTTTTAGAATGTTTGAAAATCTTTCAAAAAAAAGGCTACAAAGTTCAGTTGGATTGGTCATCTCCACTTAAATATGCTTCTTCTATTAGATCATCAATTAAAAAAGATGTAAGAATAATTGGTGGTGGTTCTATGATTGGAATCGTTGCGTTAATATTACTGGCTTTAGGTTCAATTAGGTATTTATGGGTTGCCATGATTCCTATCATTACGGGTGTTTTGGGAGGGTTTTCTGTTTGTCTATTGGTGTTTCCAGAACTTCATGTAATTACAGTGGTGTTTGGTGCAAGTTTAGTTGGAGTTTGCATCGATTACTGTCTTCATTATTTCTCTTACCACAGGTCTAGTGAGCAATGGCTTGCGGCACAATCGATGAGGAATCTCCTTCCTACCATGCTATTTGGTGTATTTACCACGGTACTTGGGTATGCCGCAATAGGGTTATCACCGTTAGCGGGATTACGCCAATTATCGGTTTTTGCATGTTCTGGAGTTTGTTTTGCTTTTTTAGTCACCTACCTACTTTCCCCAGTATTATTGAATAAGCCGAATCGATATTCTGCGGTTCCTTCCATGTTGTTCCTACTTTTGGAGAATTATCTTAAGAATGTGTTTAGGAAGAAAATAATATTTGCTTTCATTGGGTTAATAATTTTGGTCATGTGTTTATTGGGGCTTCTTCACATTCATGTGGATGATTCTCCCAAAGCCCTCAACTCATTGCCTTCTCATTTGGCTTCAGAGGAGAGTGAAATTAATGATATAACCGGCATCAAACGTGAAACAGGTATGATTATTGTAAATGGTATATCACACGAAAAATTGCTACAGAATTTGGAAAGGCTTGATAGCCTATTATTCTCTGCTCTTGATATTCCGATTGTTAATGGCATTTTTCTTAATCGGTACATACCAAGCCAAAAAACTCAAAGACAAGATTATCAATTGCTTCGTAATTTAAATCAATCTGTCCTAGTTTCACGGTTAATTGAAATTGGGTTTAGCCAAAAATTATTGGATTCTGTCAATGCGATGTTCGAACTGCCTTATAATGAAAATTTGTCTTTGGACAATTGGATAAATAAAGATCATCTGTTTGATGGTTTGAAGCAGAACTACTTAGGCAAATTAGAAGGCAGGCACTTAGCGATTGTTCCGTTGACAAAAATCATAGATCAACAGGAATTGGATGCAAAGTTAGGTGATATTGACTATGCGAGTCTCTACCGCCCAATCAGGGAAATAACTCGCGTGTTATCCCAGTATAGACTGTCCGTTACCTATCTTCTAGTTTTAGCCTTTTCTTTTGTACTATTAGCGTTAGTTGTAAGATACAAAAAACGAGCTCTATATGTATTTTTGCCTACACTACTTGCCTGTGTTTGTGCGGTTGGAATCCTTGGGTGGTTTAGAATCCCCCTTACTTTAATACACCTAATTGGATTCCTTCTAGTATTGGGGCTTGGCGTTGACTACTCCATTTTTTTAGCTGACTCATCGCCGAGTCATATCACAGTATCCTACGGGGCAATTACACTCTCCGCTTTAACTACTGCTCTTTCATTCGGTTTACTCGGCTTAAGTTCTCAGGCCGTTCTTCAGGCATTGGGTATGACCACTTTTCTGGGAACATTATTTGCTTGGTTGTATGCTCCACTTTCAAGATTTGGCATAACGGAATGAAAGGGCATTTACTTGTTTTGTTGTTAGTTTGTTCGGGTTGCAAAACACTGCATATTCGACATGAGTCACCCTATCTAGCATCGGATTTGTTTCTATCATCTTTGGAGCAAATTTCTGAAAGCCAGCAGGTGCGGTTTAATTTAACTATCTTTAGTGGAAAGAAGTCCAATACGTTTCAAACAGTTCTGGAGATTACTGACCGTACAATCGCAATGGTTGCATTAAACCCTCTGGGGGGAAGGGCCTTTTGGTGTGTGTATGAAGCAGCGACTTTTAGGCAGGGGGGGGCTTTAGCTTCTCGTATTCATATGGGGGTAAAACCGCTTTTTGTAGATGTATTGTTTACCCTCTGTAACTATTCACCGGCTAATGCCCAATGGTCTGTTCGAGATGCCTCGTTAGAGCTGGATAGAACACTTTATTATAATGGTGATGTCATGACACAAATTGTCCAAAACCAGAACCCGTTTAATTTGACTGTCAAAAATCATCATTATCATTATACAGTAAAGTTAGACTCCATTTCAAAGGGGGTATTGAGATGATCCCATTAGGACTTACTGCGCTGGGAATGGTCAATGTTCTTGGTGATACATTATCAACCATTTCGAGAAACGTTATCTATCCTCATGATTCTAAACTGTCGCAAGTTACACTAAAAACGACAGGAGAAAAAGTATTAGCTGGCAGAGTTCTTACCCCTCTACATGATTTGCCCGAGGAGCTTTTGGAGTATTCCTGCCGGAACCATGCTCTTGCTTATTCTGCCTTTCTCCAGATCAAAAACGATGTTTCCCGTGTTATTGAAAAATATGGTGCTGAAAGAGTAGGAATTGTATTAGGGTCTAGCACTTCAGGTCTTGATGCGAGTGAAACGGCTGTTTTCAGTTGGTTGGATACTGGAGAGCTTCCGTCAGATTACAATTTTTTAACTCAACATCAGATGGGAAGTGTATCTGAATTTATCGCTAGATTATCAATGTCGAAGGGCCCCTTCTTTACCGTATCCACCGCCTGCTCTAGTAGCGCTAAGGCTTTTGCTTCTGCTTCAAATCTAATTAACCTTAATATTTGCGATGCAGTGATCGTTGGTGGGGTTGATACCCTTTGCCATTTGACTTTAAACGGGTTTCGTACGTTAGAGTTGATTAGCAATGGAGTCTCCAACCCGTTTAGCCTCAACCGCAACGGATTGAATATAGGAGAAGGTGCTGCACTTTTCGTGTTGGAAAGATCACCAGGAATCATTAACCTATGCGGTGTTGGAGAGAGCTGTGATGCTTATCATGTTTCGGCCCCAGATCCCACAGGTAAGGGCGCTATTAGTGCTATGGAAAATGCTTTAGAGAGTGCGTCACTCAAACCAGATGAAATCGGCTACCTTAACCTTCACGGCACGGGAACACCCCTCAATGATATGATGGAAGCCAAGGCTGTGGATGCACTGTTCAACGATGTCCCATGCAGTTCAGTCAAACCGTTGACAGGACATTGTTTGGGGGCTGCTGGTGCAATGGAAGCGGGAGTTTGTTGGTTAACATTGAACGCAGAGAGGCCAAACAGATTAATGCCTGCTCATCTGTGGGATGGGGTATCAGATCCTGACTTGCCACAACTTCAGTTAGTGCGTGAAGGGGGGACCTTAGATAGGAAATCCACATATGTAATGAGTAACTCTTTTGCGTTCGGCGGGAGTAATTGCTCAGTTGTACTGGGGAGGGATGGTTGAAATGGATGCTCAATTAAATTCAAAGGAAATTGGCCCACCGATCCGTATTCTTAATTGGTCCGCCTGGGCTCCAAATCTAACAGCTAAAGCGGCTTGGATAGATTATCTCAAATCAGGTACTTTATCAGATGTTGTTGTCAAAAAACCGCCATGTAAAAATGTGCCTGAGATATTGCGGCGTCGGTGTACTTTCGTGACTCGTATGCTTCTTGAAACATCATTGGATGTATTTAGCGGTACAGGGGTTGCTCCGGATTCTGCCCAGATGGTGTTCTGTTCTTGCCACGGTGAATTACAAGTATTGGGAAGTCTACTTCATGACATTCATTCAGAGGTTCCCTTGTCTCCAACTCAATTTTCAAATTCGGTTCATCACACCGCCACAGGTTATTTTGATTTGGTAACGAAGAACAAGCAGACATCAAGAACCATTAGTGCGGGAATGAGTAGTTTCGTGAATGGCTATTTAGAGGCAATCGGACTCCTTAAGATAAAACCCGATAGAGCGTGCCTATTGGTGATGGCGGACGAAACACCTGCCCAGCCTTTCGCTCAAGATCTAAAACAACCTTGGAATTTCTCTTACGCTATCGCCTGGTTGTTGGAATTGGCAAAGTCTAATGATCGAGACGCATGCAGGCTCACTAGATCTGAATCCTCAGCCCCTTGCACTTTCGATGATAAACCTCCTCTGTCATTTCTTCGGTGGTTCGTAGAGAAAGAGGAGCATTGCACACTAAAAACACCCAATTGGAGTTGGACATGGACAAAAAATCACTACCGACCGTAGAACAAGCTCTTCCCCACGAGTCGCCTATGATTTTATTGGATCGTTTGGTTCAAAAAACTGAAACGGGGCTAATCAGTGAAGTTATAATTAGAGAGGGAATTCCTTTCTTTGATGATGGCGTGGTTTCAGCATTTGTTGGAGTGGAGTACATGGCCCAAACAGTAGCTGCATACTCTGGTGTTGAATCTATAGGAAATGGGGGTGAGGCTGAAATTGGTTTCCTTCTAGGGATTAAGGGTTTTACATCCAAATGCCGACTTTTCTCTAACGGTCAAATTCTTCAGGTTGCCGTTAACCACGATTGGGGCGATAACCAATTGATGCATTTTATAGGAGTAATTACGGATTCGGAGACAAAAGAAGTGCTTCAAGAGGCACAGTTGAGTGCATTCAAACCGGAAAATTCTAGAGAGTTTATTGACCAGTTTTCAAACAAATGAAAAAAAGAATATTAGTAACTGGGGCTAGTCGAGGCATAGGTCGGGCAATAGCTTTAACCCTAAGCAAATCAAACTACCATGTTACGATAAATTATCTCCGAAATGAAACAATGGCTCAAGAATGTTTAAAGGAAATAATAAATTCAGGTGGTGAAGGAATGCTACTTCCTTTTGATGTTTCGGATCGAGTTGCCACAAGAATAGCATTGGAGGAAGTTGTTGTAAGAGATGGATCATATTGGGGGGTTGTTTGCAATGCGGGTGTCACCTCTGATGCGCCATTCCCCTCTTTGACAGGTGAAGCTTGGGATTCTGTGATACAAACAAATTTGGGAGGGCTCTATAATGTGTTGAATCCCCTAGTAATGCCCATGGTTCAAGCTCGTAATGGGGGGAGGATAGTCACTATTTCATCCGTCTCTGGCTTGGTTGGCAATAGGGGACAGGTCAATTATTCTGCTGCTAAGGCAGGTATTATCGGAGCAACACGTTCATTGGCTCAGGAGTTGGCAAAACGAAACATAACTGTGAATTCAGTGGCTCCCGGCCTAATTGAAACGGATATGGTTGCAGACGCCCCTATAGATTTAATCAAAAAACAAATTCCTATGCGCAGACTGGGAAAGCCTGAAGAGGTTGCTTCTATTGTCGCCTACTTGTTTGATGACATGGCAGGTTACATAACAGGGCAAGTTATCTCGGTTAACGGGGGGGTGATATGAGCGAGCGTGTTGTTGTCACGGGGATGGCGGGCCTTTGCCCCTTGGGTATGGATTGGCCAACAGTGAAATCAGGTCTCCAATCCTTAAAATCTGCCATAAAGGTTTTTGATGATTGGGGGAAGGTTAAAGGGTTGAGCACTAGGCTTGGCGCACCGGTTGAAGGTTTTTCTATTCCTTCGAATTATCCCCGTAAAAAAATACGCAGTATGGGTAGGGTCTCTCTACTGGCGGCAAGGGCAACTGAGCTGGCAATAGAAAATTCCGGATTGACCCAAGATGAGATATCCAACCCGAGAACAGGTCTTGTCTATGGCTCAACGTATCCATCTCCAGCAGAAATGGGTCAAGTTGCATCACGACTTATTGGCGGTTCTATGGAAGGATTATCTGGGAGTGAGTACCTAAAGACCATGAGCCATACCTGTGTCATAAATTTGGGACAATTTTTTCATATCTTAGGTAGGGTTATACCCGTATGTTCGGCCTGTACCTCTGGGAGCCAATCTATCGGAGTAGCTTATGAAGCCATTAAATATGGAAATCAGTCGGTTATGTTGGCGGGAGGGGCAGATGAGTTACATTTTGCCGCAGCTGCAGTCTTTAACATAATGTTCGCAACTTCCACCCGCAATAATGAGCCTACTAAAACTCCCAGACCCTTTGATATAAATAGAGATGGTTTAGTTGTGGGGGAAGGGGCATCTACATTGGTGCTGGAATCACTTTCTCATGCCAAAAAAAGAGATGCAAATATCCTTGGGGAACTAATAGGGTTTGCTAGTTGTTGCGATGGAGAACATGTCGTATCCCCATCCGCTAACGGGATGAAACAGGTAATGTCACTGGCGTTGGAAAACGCCCAAATATCTGCCGGCCAAGTTGGGTACATCAACGCTCATGCAACAGGTACGAAGGCAGGCGATATAGCAGAATCTTTAGCAATGAGCGCCTGTCTCGGAAATCAGACGCCGATTAGTTCGTTGAAAAGTTATATGGGACACACACTAGGAGCCTGCGGAGCACTAGAGGCTTGGATTTGCCTTCACTGCCTGAATGAAGGTTGGCTGCCCCCTACAATTAACCTAGATCAGATTGACCCGGATTGTGCTCCGTTGAATTATCTGACCAAGATTACTGAAAAACAGGTAGATATCATCATGAGTAACAACTTTGCCTTTGGCGGTATCAATACATCATTGATGTTTAAGAAGTTTTAGCCTGATGGATCGAATGGCAGGAAGCAAATCTTTTTTCAGGGTTCGGGCAAATGAGCCATTTCACCCATTTTGAAAGGGTTTCGTCTCAAAAATATTTGGAGAAATTCGAGCAATGAGACATCCTAGTCACGCTGACTGATAATCACTGCTGGACTTGGGTCTATTCCTCTTCCCGCTCAACATCTAAGCTTGGGGTCGTGACCAAGGACGTAGAGGTTGCCCAAGATCCGGAAACTGAGCTTTCCAACTTAATCAAACACACCCCAATGATCACTGAAACATTGGAAGGGAGTTCTAGGGTGCCACAGTTCGAAGAATTGCTGGTTTCTCTTTCTATAAAGCCCAACCGTTTACAAAGAGAACTGTTACAATTGAAGATGCTTTTGGGTTCCTTGATCTTATTTACTCCTCTGGTGTAACTCTTGGAATTTGCAACAGAGACGCCTGGTGCGCTCGACTACGAAAAGACTGTGAGGCCAGCGCGTAGGCTTTGGGTCTGTATCACGATAATCTACCTTCAGACGCGCAAACTGGCTTAAAATACGCTATGTTTTCGCTTTTTCAAACGGGCTCTCAGGTC
>DUBF01000110.1:18765-19074 GCA_012960465.1 Rhodospirillales bacterium
ATTTCAATCGGAAAAGCATATCGAACAAGTGTCTCGGGCATATGGCACATTCAAAAAAATAGTGGAGCGCTTTTACAGGCCGGGTTGGGTTGAAACCACTTTTTTTATGCAGGACAAGCCGGCTGAATTGGTTACCCAAATGACGAGCATCTTGGCTGGCGATGTTTGGAGAATTGACAAACCGTATCAAAATCATTTCTAAAAGGCAAACCCACATCATTAAAGCGATTACTGTTACGGCCTTAAGTGATTAAAGTTAAGTGGCTTACAGTTACCTCTTATTGTGGGTGAAATATTTTTTTCAAAAAT
>DUBF01000110.1:19084-20537 GCA_012960465.1 Rhodospirillales bacterium
CACGTGATAGATTGCTGCTCTCTCACTCATTCACTGGCTGTGGTAAGTAAGGAACGTGACCAATTTTATATATTTTAAGTTGATTTTTATCCATGCGTACTTAAGCCATTCTTAAATAAAAAACTGATATGAAAAGAAAACTAACAAGCATCTTGGCACCTGCAATTGTTGCAATCACGCTCCTATCTGGAGTGAAAACTACAGGAGCAGACTTTGAGTTTAATCTAGGTGGCGGTTTTCTTGTAAGTCCGGACTACAAAGACTTAATTGACGAGGCTTACGATGATTACGATATTTGGGGGGGGTATGGTTGGCTCGACCTAACCGCAACAGGAAGTTTCATTGTAAATGAGCATTTTTCCTACGCAGGATACGTCGATTGGATGTTCAACTTTGGCGCAGGAGATGTAAGTTTCTTTAATAGCGTGGTAATTCCTGGGGTTTCTACCCGGTATCGCTTCAGCGAAAATCCCTCATCAGGTTTTTTGGAAGCAGGAATTGGTTATCCAATCCCTTCAACGGATAGTGATAGATACGATTTAGATTCCGACGGCGTAAGTTTTAAAGGTGAACTCGGATATGAGTTTTCTGAAAACTGGGAACTTAGCTTGGGATACCGTTATGTTCCAATCGAAGTAGAATTATATACTTGGGGCGGCACAGAAAGGCGATCCGTGGATTTGGGCGGAATATTTCTGGAACTTGGATACGGATTTTAAGTGAGAAGAACAATATTACTGCTAAATATTGTGTTCACATTGTGAAAACATGAAGTATCTGGATACAAGCATCAGAAATAAAAGTTAAAATGAAAAAAACAACATTGTTATTAAGCGGAATGCTTGCGTTGACCATTGGTTGCGCCAGTATTGTTAGTAAAAACACATATCCTGTTAGTGTTACGAGTTCACCTTCTGGTGCAACTGTAACTATTACAGACCGTAATGGTTTGATCGTTGGTAGCGGCTTAACTCCGCGGACTATTAGCCTAAGAGCTAAATCCGGTTTTTTTAAAGCTGCCACTTACGACCTTGAGTTCAAGAAAGATGGATACCAAACAACCCACTCCACTATACGAGCAGGAGTTGATGGATGGTATTTTGGTAATATTATATTTGGCGGGTTAATTGGAATACTTATTGTTGATCCAGCTACTGGATCGATGTGGAAATTACCTAATAATCATTCGACAGTTCTTTCCGCAGGGAGTGCTAACAACTCCGATATGAAACTTGAAATAAAAAGCCTTTCTGAAATTCCTGACGAGCTCAGAAAAACATTAGTAAAATTAAACTAATAAATCCTAATATTGAGCCCAATAGACCAGTCATTATAAAAATTTCTTGCAAGCAAATTAATTTATAGATAAAATAAATTTGAAATATTAATCACAAAATGAATGAATGTGATAAAAGAGGCATGACTCAACATAGTACGTTCAGTGCTGTCATAT
>DUBF01000111.1 GCA_012960465.1 Rhodospirillales bacterium
AACTAAAAAGTTCAATGCCACGCAAAACGCTTTTACGACTTCGAAAAGGAGAGGTAGGTTGTAGTAACATCAATCCGTCAATCCTGCCAATTTCTTTTTCGTACCACGCAAGGGCATGCAGGCAAACATCTACCGATGATGCGGTATCGGTAGCCAATTCTGGGGGCCGTGACCAAGGAACCAACGCACCTGCGCTTTTCGCAATCTCTAAAATATTTTTATCATCAGTAGAAACAAGAATGTCTACGATTCCGGCAATATCTTTTGCAACATTGATGCTCCAGACGATTAGAGGTTTCCCTCCAAGTGGGCGAATATTTTTTCCTGGAATACGTTTCGACCCACCTCGTGCTGTTATTAGCGCAAGAATTCTCATAATGACAGGAACCGACGTAGTATTTTCAGTCCAACGACTCCACTTTTTTCCGGATGAAACTGACACCCATAAATATTGTTCCGGCCAATGATTGCGGGCACAGAAACTCCACCATAAAGACAATTTGCAATGCAGTGTTTTGGATTTTTGGGTACAGCCATGAAAGAGTGAACAAAATAGAGGGCTTCCCCAGGTTTTACATCCTGTAATAGGGTCTCTTCCCAATTTTCAAAACCCGGAGGTAAAACCAGGTTGTTCCAACCGATGTGGGGTATCTTCTGTGAAAAACCATTTGTCGTAGTTGAGGGAACAGGCACCACGCTTCCTGGAATAATTCCGAGCCCCTCAGTGTTGCTAAATTCTACGCTCCGATCAAGCAACATTTGCATGCCCAGACAAATGCCCAACAAAATGCTACCTTGTGCCACAACCTTGCGCACGATAATATCTAAGCCCTGGCTACGCAACTCAGCCATACCATGAGCAAAAGCTCCTACCCCAGGCAAAACAACGCGAGGTGCCGAAAGAATGGTATCGGGGTCGGAAGTAACTGTTACCGTTGCTCCACAATGCTCCAAGCCTCGGCGAACACTGAGCAAATTACCTAAGCCATAATCGATCACCGCTACTTCAGGCATATTCAAAATCTCTAACTTCAATACCAGCAGTAATTGCTGCGCTACGAATATCGCCTAGGGTGGCTCTATCATAATGCAGAATATCGGCCATAGCTATGGCATCTGCTTTTCCCTCTAGCACGGCATCAATCATATCTTCAGGTTTACCCATTCCCCCGCTGGCAATAACGGGAACCGAGACCTCTTGTGTAACGGCTTGAACTAAAGGAATATCAAAACCTTTTCGTGTCCCTTCTCTATCCACAGAAGTTAAAAGAATTTCCCCTGCCCCTAAGCCAACTCCTTTTTTAATCCAATCAATCAAATCTAAACCTGAAGGTTCACGACCATTATCTGTATAAACTTCCCACTTATTCGGGCCCGTTTGTTTAGCTTCTATAGAGAGTACCATGCATTGGCTGCCGAAACGTTGACTAATATCGCTAATGAGCTGTGGGTTCGCTACTGCGGCTGTATTCACCGCAACCTTGTCCGCACCACATCGGAGCAGGTTTGTAGCATCTTTCACACTTCGAATGCCACCGCCCACAGTTATTGGAATAAAAACATCCTTGGCGGTATTCTGAATAATATCTCCGAGGCTGTTGCGGCCATATAGGCTAGCAACACAATCCATATAGATTAATTCATCAGCACCCTGCTGGTAATAACGCAGCGCATGTTCATTTGGCAAACCAATTACCCTGAGACCTTCGAGATGAACACCTTTGATCAGATTGGGGCCTTTTATGTCTAATCGAGCGATAAGACGAATTTTTCTCATTTTTCTACATACTCTTTTTTATTATGCCAAACTGCATGGCGTAATTTCCATTCGTCTTCTTCATGAACCCAAAGATGTGGGCTTCGGAATTGGTTTGTCAGCAATCGGAAGTATTCCTCGTTCATGATTGGTTGTTCAAACATTTTGCAGGCCTCGGGAAACTCTTTGGGAGAAAGACTGAGGTAGCGAAAGATTTCTTCCGCGAAACGTTCGGGAAACTCATGATCAAATCTATTCACCAGAGCAACGCCTTCCTCGCGATTGATGTCACCCGATCGGATTTCTTGAGCAGCGTCATAACTGGCTCGTCCAATACCAAACTTGACACCTGTTGTGTAATAGTGGAAATCATCTATGCGGTCATCAATACCACTGTATTTGCTATATGTACCAGACGTGCGCTCGGGCGAGGCTTCAAATCCTCCATGCTCAACTGCATAGTAGTAACAACTTTGCGGGTGCCACTTGAGGTAGTGGCCGATATAATGTACTTCGGTTTTTTTTTCTGCAAGCTGGTCAGCGTCAGTTGGCAGGTAGGATTGCAGGTCGTTT
Source organism: Rhodospirillales bacterium (assembly GCA_012960465.1). Lineage (GTDB taxonomy): Bacteria > Pseudomonadota > Alphaproteobacteria > Rhodospirillales > UBA2165 > TMED23. The sequence continues at coordinate 2,330 of DUBF01000111.1, forward strand.
TGCTCAAGCCCAAACTGGTACTTGAGATCATCGATTGGAACGCCGCCTAGAAATATCTTGGACTGGTCACCTGGAGAGAAATAGGCCCAATTCTGCTGAGCACTGTTGGTATCACTAATAGGGTTCCCATATTCAGCTTCATTCTCGCCATAAAAAATAAGTGGAATATCAAACAATAGTGACATTTTTGGAGCAAGAGACTTTTGCCCAAAAAAGAAGGCCTGAAAGGGATGGAATAATAACTCAGTTGACAAACGGGTCAATAGCCTGTGGACACGACCATTGGGTGTCATTAGATAATTGTCATGCCCCGCATGAATCCAGGACTGGAAGTTTTTCCAGCCCCAATCGGTATAAATATGAGGAGCCCAAGTTACAGTGAGCGGATGCATCTCATATTCGGTCTTCAGGATGTGCGAAGCATAGAAACTATCTTTACCACCAGAGCCAGGAACGATACAGTCGTAACTACCGTCATTTTTGCGATGCTTATTGCATAAGTCTCGCAACTCCTTGTCGCGTTCCTGCCAATCAATACTCTTTTTTTTTCGTTCAGTGAAATTACAGGCATCGCAAATTCCGTTTTGATCAAAGTTAATAGCTGTTTTTTTTGCACCCTTGGTATGTTTGTATTCTACCGCTGAATTGGGTCGTTGGTTAGATATAACGCAACTGCGACAAAACATTACCTCGCCTGGCAAACCATAAAGAGCTTCTGGTTTTTTTACATCTCGTGAAAATCGGGCTAGGTTTACGGCACTTGGGTAAGGAATAACTTCCATAAAAAGTCCTTTGATCTAAGTTTTTTCAGAACGTTCTGATTGCGCCCGTTTTAGGTCATCTATACGCCCAACATCAAGCCAAGGTTCATGTATGGGATAGACAATAGTTTGAGCATCACTACCTTGTAAACGACTGAATAATGTAGGTATATCACAGTATTCGCCTGTCTTTAAGGTGTCAAGAGCATCTGGGTTTAACACATAAATGCCCGCATTAATATGATTGCGAAAAATAGGTTTTTCCTCAAAACCTACAATTTTAACCCCTTGGGTGCGA
>DUBF01000112.1 GCA_012960465.1 Rhodospirillales bacterium
TTAACTTTTTTTTGTTGACTGCTGCATATTGTACTGAGGTCTTTTAATACCACATTTATTACAAGTTCTATTAGAATAAGTTGCCATAACGTTCCATTGTTTTGAGAATAATAATTTTTGATTCTACTTGATTGTACTAGACCTTGTGCATGATTTTTTGGGAACTATTTAGCCTTCCGATATCCAAAAGTATCAACGACTCCTGCGCTTCTGTTGATGACATCTTCATCAGTCACAACAGGGGAGGGCGAAAATGGCTCATTAATATTAGCCATAGACAGTGCTTTAGGATTTTTCAAGAAACCCTGTTTTAAGATTAAACTGATGATTTACGATAGACCCATCTTTTATTTTTTCTATAGCATCACAAATAGTGTCTAAAGGTACGCAAAACCATTCTTGGGGTCGGTAAGGCTTGCCAAATCTATCAGGTATTTCAATCTCTAGCCGTGCAGATGCAAAAATTCGATGGAGCAATGTTTCTAGCTTGGTACGTTCAATATTAAACACCTCAAAGCTCGCAACTAAATCTGCTTTAGCAAATAAAAATGTAGGATCCGCTTCTGCTCCAGATAAACGTTGCTCCGCGTCTTTCCCTGTAACCCCTATTTTATGAATGTTACCTCGGTTTTCTTTAATCAACGGGTGCCCTGAATGGCTCCGACAAACATAAATAACACCGCTAGTGACGTCACCTTCTTGAGGTCGGTCATCAAACAATGGACCCATACTTATATCGGTGATACGTCTTCCCGTTTCATCTTCCCAGAGTCTTTTTTGAAGGGACCGCATTAGCTGATTACTTTCAACGCCATTATCAAAAATTATGCGTAATCTATACTCAGTGCGTCCATCTGTGCCAAAAAATGGATCACCAATATCAGCAACATAAGCTTTTTGGCCACCAAGTATAAAGAGGTTTTCTTTCTCAATACTCCCATCTTTGCTAAATGGGACCACCTTCCGAAGCCCGTTTTTGATGTCATCTAGCACTTTCTCAAACAAAGGTTTAAAAATATAAAAATCGTTACACGGCACTCTCTGGCCGATTGCTTTTGCTGACTGCATCTCTGCTCGTGGCTTAACGTGGCGCAACTTGGTTATGCCGGAGTCAATAGTGCTATCTATTCCAAGCTTATCTAGCAGAGCCTCGTCACCCAAGTCCTCTTCATTACTAATAGTGCTAATGAGTGTTTCATTGAGTAAGTCCTGGTAATCATGCGATTCCAAAAGTTCGACACATTCTGGTTGTTGACGTATTTGCTCTAATCTCGTGGCATACAGACGTTCGAATATATCTTTGTTCTCTCCAAAACAAGGCTCACGATTATGGTCGTCAACAAACTTCTGAATTTCTTCAAAACCGGCAATAATTCTTTCTTCTTTAGCAGTTAAAGCAGGTTTCTTTTTAATCTGAACTTCAATACCCAGTTCAGCAATAAGTGCATCATCCTCTTCTGTAAATTCAACCATTTTGATTGGCCTCAGCCTTCATTTGGGCAAATGCATTCATACCTTCAGCAATTCTTGTTTCCCACGGATCATTCGATGTAACCTCAGGCAACCGACCTCTTTCCCTTTTAAACTTTAGCGCCCTTAATGCAAGCTCTTTTGCTTCATCGAACGTAAACTTCGCTTTCTTGCCCGCAATAATATTACCAAATTGCCTGAGATTTTCCTCGCTCATAGATTTGGCTAAAATGGCATAAGCCTCACCAAAGGGGTTAATACGATCAATAAAATCAACATCCAGGCTCGTCACATCCATAACGAACTGTCTCACACCGTCCACAAAGGCTGTATTCGCGCGTGGTTCATCTTCACCGTTATCTGTAGCATCAATATTGCCTTGCTCATTCAGCGACTTTTTCACCTGCTGCGTCATATTTAATGCAGCGACAGCATGCTGACGAACCGCTTCTTTGTCTTCATCTACAAGCTCGGGGTACTCCCTGGCCACTATTTTACCCATGGCTACCTGTGTAATCTCCTCCGGCACTAATTCTTCATCAAATATCCCACGCTCTACGGTTCTTTTATCTTGTACGAAAGCCGTAATTAGCTCATTAATATCTTCTTTACATATACGCTGAGCTTCTTTACTTTTTGGTGCTGCCAGTCCTGAAATCTCAATCTGTATTTGGCCAGTGTCATGGTTAAAACCGACATTAGGGTTATCCTGATCATAGCCCCCATCACCATAATCAAACCCCTCTACCGGTTTGCTATTGGTTGTTTTAGGCGTAAAATCAAACCTTGGAGCAAGGACCTGTTCCATCAGTAAACTAGCTGCAATAGCCTTTAAAGTGTCATTAACCGCATCAGTTACAGCATCTTCTGAGGCATCTGGCTCAGCTATCAAATTAGTAAAACGAGTACGCTCTTTACCGGGGGCATCTCGAGTCGCACGTCCTATGATTTGTACTACCTCGGTTAAGCTCGCACGATACCCAACAGTTAATGCATGCTCACACCAGATCCAGTCAAAGCCTTCTTTGGCCATGCCCAGCGCTATAATGATATCCACATAGTCTCGATCACTTTCCATCTCGGCGGACCGAAGCCCCGCTTGGACTTTTGAGCGTTTGATAGGATCATCATCGACGAGATCAGCAACTTTTAAAGTTCTTCCATCAGGTAGATTAATTAAATGGAAGCCCGTTTTTGAATCGGTGCCTTGCCAATCACCAAGCTCTTCAAGGATGTGCTCAACTTCTTTAATCTTATCCTTAGTGCTTTCCCGGGAATTTACATTTGGGATATGAAGAATAGTTTTTTCATTTGGGTCGAGGACTTTTAAGATATCGTCAACATACGGGCCATTGTAAAAGTAATAGCCAATATCCAATTCTTTAAGGTATTCATAGCCATTTAACTGCTCGTAATAGGTATAGGTGACTGTTTGAAATTTAGCCTCGTCATCAGGACTCATCACAGCATCAGCATCACCTCGGAAATACGACCCAGTCATTGCAACAACATGGACTTTATCTCGCGCAAGAAACTCTTCTAGTTGATTACCCAGCACATTATCGGGGTTAGCGCTTACATGGTGAAATTCATCAATAGCTATTAACCTGTTGTCGAATGCTTCAATACCAAATTTCTCCACAGCAAATCTAAAGGTCGCATGAGTGCAGACTAGGTTTTTGTCATCACTGTCGAGGAAGGCTTTTACTGATTTGACGGTGCCGCCATCCTCGCCTGGTGAGTTACAAAGATTCCATTTGGGTCTAACTTCCCAATCGGACCAGAAACCATACTCACTTAACTTTGTGTCATTGAAGCTTTTACCAATCGATTTCTCCGGCACCACAATAATTGCCTGCTGAAGGCCCTGATTTTCCGTTTTATCAAGTGCAATAAACATTAATGCAC
>DUBF01000113.1 GCA_012960465.1 Rhodospirillales bacterium
TAGCCGTGTTTACGTAATGGGTAAGCAAGCCCAATACCTGAGTTATCAGATCGAGGGCGGAACTCGAACACCGAGAGGGACGGCCATTGTTGTTCCAACATCTAATTTAAAGCTTATTACTTCAATATGTTTGGTGGTCAGAATAGAACTAAACGGCTGCTCAAGAAGAAGTACGTATTCCAAGAAACCATCTATCAATGGTGTTGCAGGTATATGGTAACGCCCCAAGCAGGGAAAGCACTGCGGTGGTGTTAATGGCAATACTGGACCATCAATTAAAGCTGCTGATCGTTTACGAAAACTCAGTCACTTACCAACCCAAGTTTGATTTCTTCGGAATAGGTGAAGTCATTAAAGTAACCTGATTAGAAATCGCGATTAGGTCTGCCAGCTTTTTCCCAAGCGTCGTATGATGACTGGGTCCACGTTCCTACATTAATGACTGAGAGACGGCCCATCCAAGCATAAAAGCGGTTGGGTTTAATTGGAGCTACTCGTTCAACCATGTGTTTGATTTCTTCAATAGTACCAAGTATGGCATTTATAGTTATGGTTCTTGATATAGTGGTCATTGCTTAAACCTTTTTATTTAATTAGAGGACCTCAGATCCACCAGTTTTTTGCCAAGCGTCGTATGATTGTTGGGACCAACGGTCCATCCATGCATAGAAGCGATTTGTTTTAGTTAGGATTGATAGAGCTGGTATTGGCTCATTTACAGCACCAATGTCTTCAATAGTTCCAAGGATTAGGTCGGGTTTTGATATAGCGTTCATTATAAATTCCAAAGTTAAAAAGTGATCGATGGAGGGTGTATATATGTATTAGAGTTTGAGACCAGCGTTTAGTTAACAGACCAGCCATGCATATTTGTGGGGTGAAACTAAAAGGTACTTCCCGAGCGATCCATTGCCGGTTATTTGCGACGGTAATTTATTTCTAGTCACAAAATTTTAGAGGACCACTTTACAACAGGGGGCTGTGGATACAGTAAATAATTTATTTGAAGGCATAAGCTCAGTCACAACTAAGAATTAATAAGTTCTAAGTTGTTGTTGAAAAGGGAGGTCTTTAGACGGGCCAGACGTCTTAACCATACTTGATTATTTTCGCCAAACTGTCGCCAGCCAAGGTTGCTGCGGGCGTGGCAAACCTTGGGGGCGGTAATAATGACTAATTTCTTTAAAGACCGCGGTGGTGACAAAGTGGCGCCAAGTTTCTAAATTGTGAAAGCAGGAGTAGCGCTCGTTTTGAAAGCCTTCTTGGTTCTCACCTCGTGGGTTCGAGCTGAATAGAACACCGCCGGGTTTCAATGTGTTGTAAAGTTCGCTTAGTACGCGGGGGATTTCTTGGCTCGGCACATGAAAGAGCGAGGCATTTGCGAAAATACCGTCGAAGCGATTTTCCGGAAGGTCAAGCCCTGTGAAGTTCTGATGCAAAACTTCGCAGCCAGTCTCAGCGCGTGCCATTTCAACGAACTCTGGGGAACCATCCAGCCCCACTGCTTTCAGCCCTTGGGATTTAAAGTAGGCTAAATCGCGACCCGGTCCACAGCCGAAATCAAGCACAACGTGTGGCCCGTCGCCTTCGAGAGAATCAATCAGCGCCTTATAATTCTGCGTTACGTCATGATTCCAAGTACCTTCGCGATACTCAACAGCCGAGCGGTTGTAGTGCGCTATTGTGCGCTCCGTTAATTCGATTTTACCCTGAATAGCTCGCCCCTTTAAACTAATTTAAGGACATTACATCATCTGGAATTTAATTGGAACCTTCGGGGGAAAATCCTCAATATTATTGACGGCTTTGTTGAAAACAAAGATGAAGCGAATAAGCTCAAGTTCCAAATCCATGAGGACTCCGATTTGCCATTCTAAAAATATTTATCGTTTGGGCTCCAACGGTCTCGATAACTAGATGGAATTTTTATGTATTGGGTAAAAAGAATTGTTAGAAATCGGGGTTATTTTATATGGGGTGATATTTTATATTAGAAAAAGAGACATTGTCAAACTCATGCTGATTTCTGCGGAAGATTGGACTGATTGGGGCTAGATAATTGACCTTGTGTTTTCGGCAAAAGCCCGGAAGATTTGGGGCTTAAAGACTGCTTCATTAAATCCTGGGATTTGATCTTAGGCTCTATTTAGGTTTATGCTCAAAAAAAACTAGGTAACCGAAGTCACCTAGCAAGTTTAACAGGGAGGTTTCACGTCTGGGAGACGTGGGACCCAAAGGTCCGATGAAAGGGAATATCATCTAGGTTATCTTATATAAAATAATTTCCAGATGAACTAAGGGTCATTAATCATATCTCCCATGCAAATAACTCATACCGAAATAAACGAACAGAACCGCTATGATGTCCGACCAAGAAAATGAAACGACCCACCGTGCGATTGACGACATTCTCGCCATTCGAAATCGTTGGCACACCAAACGGCACCCGTTGTTCTGTGATTTGGCCGCTGGAAAACTCGATCTCCGGGTACTTGGCATTTATATGGCGCAACACGCTAAATTTGTAAAAATCGCCTATCAGGGTTTTGGTCTGATTATCACCCGGGCGCCCAATGATGTACAGAGTATGATCATCGAAAACCTCGCTGAGGAGGAGGGTTTGCTTGTTGGATCAGATGGCGAAGCACACAATCATATGCAGATGATATTTGATTTCTGCGATGCCGCCGGAATGAAGCGAGAAGAGGTCCTTGGTGTGGAGCCGAGCGCGGCTTGGTGGGGCCGGTCGTTGTATTATCGGCTGGTATGTGAGACCGAGCCGGTAGGCGCAGCGCTTGCCATGATGGCGACCCAAGAAGGTCAGATGCCGGAGCTCAATGGCGAGATCACCATTCCGGCACTAGTGGGGCATTACGGTTTTCGGCGAGACTCCAAAGAGATCAGATTTTTTGTCGAACACGAAGTGGCAGATCTCGAGCACTCTCGCAAGCAGCTCGAACTTTGTGCCCGGCATCTGGAAGGTTCGGCAGATCAGGAACGCGCCCGCATTGTTGCCGAGGAATCGTGCCGTCTCCGTTGGGAAGCGACTTCAGACACCTATCGAACGGTAGCGCTCGGTGAGACTTATTTTACCCCACCCGAAATAGAAACTAGCTAAAGACGATATACGTCCTCTTTCCACCCGAAAGCAGACATAATCCGGATCACGTCAAAGGGTCCGTTTTTGACCCAAAGCAGAAATCTACTCGGTGATCTATTCTCCAATGATTAGCGTAATGGTCAGTTGCATTTGAATTTAAACCAGCATATAGGAATACAGGCTGGACGGTACGCTAAGTAATTTAATTAAAAGCGATATTAATTTATCAATTTGGATTTCTTAGTAGTTCTTGATTTAAGCTTCATT
>DUBF01000114.1:0-1894 GCA_012960465.1 Rhodospirillales bacterium
AATTTAAATGCATGGATGGTAGGTAACGGTTGGGCCGTTGCCTACCGGCGATACTCAATGGACTATGTCAGGGATGAGGCCGAAGCTAAAGCTGCTGGCAAAGGTTTATGGCGTGGTGATTTTATTATGCCGTGGGATTGGCGCCGGGCGCGTTGAAGTGTTTCTTGTTGGCGGACATTAAAAAGGGGAAGCTCCATCGCTATCGGCGGCTTAGTTGTTAGGCGATGAAATTGGAGCTAGCCCAGTTCCCATAAATCCCTGATGATAAATAATAAGGAGTACTAACTAATATTAAATTGAAATAATAAAAGAGGGACGCGTAAAAATTGACAGATTTAGTTGAATCATAGATGATGAAATTATATCTTAATTTTTTAAAACAAGAATGTTAATAGAGGTGAATAAGTCACTTAGGATGTTTTGTGCAAAGTTTAAAGGGAGTAATCATGAAAAAATATTTTCGACAGATTTTGGCTTTATTTATTTTGGCTGGTTTGACGGGACACGCCCAAGCGCAGGTGAACCTCTCGGCAGAAACGGCAGGACCAACCGGCGTACCTGGCAATGTCATGGGACATATGGCCGATGTTCTTGGTGAAAAGAAAGTCGCCAATCTTCAGGTCCAACAAGGTCAGACACTCACAAATTCAGTACGCAACGTCGCTCAAGGTAAAACCGATTTTGCCTCTGCACCTATTATTTTACCGTTTCTTCTTTCTCGAGGCGTCGGCCCTTACGGTAAAATAGGAAAGAAAAAAGGTGCCGAATTAGCAGCAAACCTTCGTGCCTTATATCCCTATAACGCTGGAGGTTTTTTTGGTTTCGCTTATACTAATAAGGGCTGGAAAAGCTGGGAAGATTTTCGGGGTAAAACTATATGGAATGGCCCTCCTCGAGGCGCAGCGCTGAATAATGCGAGATCCACGGGTATTTTAGCGGCTGGCTTAAAAGACGGCAAAGATTATAAAGGCGTTCAACAAAACTGGGGTCAATTAATGACCACGTTGGTTGACGGGTCGGTCGATGGCTTCATATTGCCTTCAGTCTGGCCACACCCCTATCCAACAACCATGACCGCAGCCGGTAAAGTTAGCGTATTTTCTATGCCGAAGGCAAAAATGAATAGCGCCCTAGCTAAGAAAATGTTCGGCGTACCCGGCAATATTCCAATAATCGTCGACCGCAAAGACATGGGTTACAAAAATTCAATAACACTTATATCCGAAGATAATAAACTTCGCGGTCTAGGCACTGCTTTTACGGACGTCGTACATAAAAAAATGTCTTTTGACTTGGTAAAGAAAATAGTTGCAGCTCATATCTCGACATTGGATAGATTAAAAAAACGCACAGCTTTCATGAAGGCTGTGGGTTTAGCCGAAATGGATCCAATAAAATCCAGCTTCTGCGGAAAATCTAAGCTCAAATATCACGCAGGCGCAGTCGCTGCCTGGAAAGAAGCAGGTTACAAGTTGCCTGCCTGCGCCCAATAATACTAAAATCATCAAGCTACAAAAATGCCCCCTGCAAATTCGGGGGGCATTTTTTTCATCTATGAGTAATACCATTATGTCTGCTGTAATTCTTTATCGGGGATAGGTTCTTCCGCCTTTATATTCTTTGACCTTCTAGCATGCCAGAAAAGAACTATTACACCTAAGACTATCCCTATCCAATAAACCTCAGGTAGTTTCCAGATCACCAGTAAAGCAATTAAACCCCTTATAAGTTGCTCAGAAACTGAAATTTTCGTGCGGTCAAAGCCGGCCAACAAACTTCCTACAAAATACAACGCTAGTGCGATACGCGCGCATAACCAACCTAAAGGACCCCAATGGACCTCACCATCGTAACCTGGCAAAAATGCGCCAGTCGTGGAATTCGGGTCTAGTTG
>DUBF01000114.1:2049-3287 GCA_012960465.1 Rhodospirillales bacterium
GGTGTAATTGCAGACGCAACAGCAAAATAAAAAACGAACATATGAGCTGTGAACATAGCAACGCCAAGCCCTACCAGCAGCGGTCCCATAAGCAGAGCGACATTCAAATAGGCGGGAACCGTTGGCATGCCCATACCCAGAAGGATCGCCAAAAGCATTGTCACCAGCAATGAGATGAAAATAAACAGGCTTCCGCCTCCACCACTAAAGGCCTTACTTGTTGCACGCATCCAATGAACCACATCGCCGGCAATATAACTAGCAAGACCTGTAAGATTTAGAGAAAAGTCAATTACGGCAACGACTAACAGCATCAAAGACAATGTGGCGAGCAACTCACCGGCATCGCAGAGAGCATCAAAAAGTTTGCGCGGCTTGGCGCGCATTTCCTTATCAAGGTAGAATAATGCCATAAGAAGCACAGCAGCCCACCAGCCTGCCGAACTCGCATCTCCGGCCGAATTTTCGAGAATCTCTAACAACCACGGGAGTTTGGCAGATGTACAGACATTCCCCGTAAATGCTTGTTCAACATTAAAAAGATTGCCGATCCACCCGCAGGTCACCGCCTCTTTCGGTGTTAAGAGCAACAAGAGAATAAGCGCGAGGGGAGCAAAAATCATAAATAGGTTAATTTTATCGTCGCGTGTCAGCAACATGTCCTCGGTAATTTCACCATAGGCTTCTATTCCGAGCTTACGAGCTTGAAATACGACCGTAAGAAAAAGAGCCCCAAAATACGCCAATGCAGGCAAGGCCGCTGCTACTATAACGGAACTGTAGGGTACAGCCGTAATAGCAGCCAGTACAAAAGCAGCGACGCCCATAACCGGCGGCATGATTTGTCCTCCTGAGGAAGCTGCAGCTTCCACACCACCGGCAAAGGCCCTACCAAACCCCCGTTTTATTATCATCGGAATTGTTAAAACACCCGTCGAAAGGACGTTAACAACCGGCCCGCCAGATATAGTGCCAAACATAGCAGAGCTGACAATGGCTGCATGAGCTGGCCCACCCCGTAGTTTGCGTGTCCAAAGAAACGCCAGCTTGATCAAAGAGCGTCCGCCAGCAGACGCTCCAAACAATGATCCAAGGATCACATAAGGAAATATTATGTCCATCGTGATACTGATGAAACGACCCAATAGCCCTGCCGACCCATTTGTCAGGATATCGCGCACGTTTGCGACGCCATCAGTCAATTGGCGAGGTTCACCACCAAGTTTCGTCACCCAGTA
>DUBF01000115.1 GCA_012960465.1 Rhodospirillales bacterium
AGCACAGGAAAAATTGGTCGCGTGGAATCAAGTCCAAATAAACTTGTTAATGGCGCAATAACAGATAGCAAAGCTGTTATGAAGAAATAATCACTTACCCGCAACAGTCTGTCTTTAACAAAAAGCAGGCACCCCAAATAAAACAGCCAAGACAAAGCATAATGATCAATCGAAAAATTCAGCTTAAAACCAGCATATTCATATTTAACCGATATCACATTCAAATACGAAACATCGAGCAACAATCTAAAAACAGCCGCCGAGATAGATAAAACACTTTTATTCTTACCTAACTTAAGCATCGATGAGCTTTAAATAAAGCGCCTTACTTTGCTTATCCGAAAAGAATGAATTATGCCAAAGTAGAGTAAAATCCCCACTAAATTGTTGACACCTGTTTTTTAACAGCTTAAACTTTTCTAACGATTTTTCTCCATAACCCAACCCCTCATACCCATTTGAAATAATTGAACAGTCCATTGCAATAAGAGGCCTTTGCTTAATTTTTAGTGGCTCTCGATTAGTTAAATCAAACATTGTATATTCGTAACACACCCCACACCGAAAGCCCGCCTTATCAGCAAACCCTAACGAACTATCGTAAGCAAAGCCATTAACGTCCCACAGCCTTGGTGTAATTGATGCATCAGACCTTAGGTAATGCTGCCTACCTCCAATATTCTTTACACCTAACTCATGATAAACACTCTTTAACTCATTTGCTGACCCCTTAAAGTTCTCAGGAAACCTATATGTTTCATAGCCAGGGTGAAAGCCAACTTCATGCCCTCTTTGAATAATATCCGTCAATAAGCCGCGCACTTTAGCCCCTGAAAAAAGGCTTATTTCTTCACGAACCTTCGATGTTTGTTTAGGAATGAAAAAGAAAGCTACTTTATTGCCCGCCGAATCATTCTCATCCATAACCCATTTGATATTATTGCGGTATTCGTCAAATTTATCAGAACCAAACTTCTTAAACACATAATTCAGAGCATCGATAAATGCTAAAGGTGCATTGTTATCACGTAACAACCTAGCACCTACCCGAAGAATTGTTCTTTTTAGCGAATCCCCCGCCGTATCTATAGGGTGATCTACGTCACAACTGATGAGGTTCCTAAAGTGTCGCTTTTTACGCTCCAAGTTTGGCCACAACTGGTACAGACAAGCCCCTGATATAAAATACAACATCTTTATTTTATATTTTTTTATTAATAGCATTAAAACTTCGGACTGAATAAATGATGAACACAAAATATAAAGAATATAAAATAACTTCATGTATTACATATATCCATAAAAACATTTCATATTCATATTCATATTCATAAACAATAAACAACATTACACTCGTGCTTATAAAATAAATAAACTGCCACAATGAACCAACTCTGATTTTATCAATCGCTAAAAAAACAATACTTAGTGGTGAAACCACAAATTTCACCACTACTGCAAACACTAACACCTGTGCAAATTCACCGGCCACCCCCCACTCTTCACCAAATACTACAGAGAATATTTCAGGCCCCAAGAACAAAACCGGTGAAAACACCAACAAGGCTATAACGAGCAATTTCAATGCCACATGCAAAATATCACCCATCAATAACTCGGGGGACTGTCTCGCATGCTCAGAAATGCGCTGAAAAAAGACCTGGCCAATTGATTTGGCAATTAATGCAGCAGGCGCACTTAATATTTTATTTACCATACTAAAGAAGCCCACCATAGAAGCTTCGAAGAATTTCATAATAAAAAATATAGGCGCTTGAGTCGACAAGCTATTTAACACACTAAAAGGAGCTTGAAATAATGGGTAATCTCTATGCCGTACTCCCAATCTTTTTATTTCTTTCCAGTTAAAAACATTAAAGTTAAGCTTGCTTCTTTTCACAACAAAAAGTGTAGCTAATGACCACCCCACTAAACTTCCTATTATAAGACCCGCACTATTTACATAACCAACTAACAATTGCACCAGGGAAATACCTCCCGCTTTCAGCAGTTTGTTTCCAGCCATATTTCTATATTTCTTTTGTCGATTTAGCCAGTAATCTATACTTTGATATACCCCTGACGCAAAGAGCAATATAGGTAAAAAATACAGCCAGAACTCAATCCTCTCGTCACCAAGAAGAACAGCTATTTCCCGACTAAAAAAAAGAACAGGGAGCCCAGTTAGCACAAGCATAGTTAATGCCACCAATATGGATAGAAAAACCATATTTTCAGCCTGAAACTCATTTTCCTGAGCCATCACTGCCATTTCATAACGACCAGTCACAACAGCGCTTAAAACAGCAAACACTGCCAAAAACAAAGCCAACAGACCAAAGTCTTCAGGGGTATAGATTCTTGTTAAAATTGGTGCTACAGCAATGGGCAGAGCCTGAGCTAAAGCTGTACCCGTCATCAATGTAAGTACATTACGACTAAATTCAGATTTTGGTTTGAGGCGTTTAATCATTAATAGTAGATTTTACCGCCTGAGAAATATAATCAATTTCTTCATCCACTAGAAAGGGATTCATGGGTAAGCTCATGACTTCTTGAGCGAGCTGTTCTGATATAGGGTAGTCACCCTGTTTTAAACCCAGGTATTGAAAACATTCCTGCTGATGCAATGGCATTGGGTAATGAACAGCACTGGGGATTCCTTGCTCTTGTAATTTGGCTTGTACAGCATCACGATTATCAATACGCATGGTGTATTGTGCCCACACACTAGTGCGATCACCTTTCACTTTCGGTGTTGTGACTTGGTTTTTCAATAATGCATTATATTTTTGAGCCACAGCTTGGCGCCCTTTAATTTCATCGGCGTAATGCGGTAACTTAGCGAGTAAGACCGCAGCTTGCATAGTATCTAATCGTCCACCTATACCGATATATTTATGATGGTAGCGTTTGTTTTGTCCATGTACGCGCATCATTTTTATTTTTTCAGCGTATTCAGCATTATTGGTAAAAACAGCACCGCCATCCCCATAACACCCTAATGGTTTTGCAGGGAAGAAGCTGGTGGTATAGATATCACAATGATGGACTTCTTGTTTACCTTGATACGTTGCACCAAAAGACTGAGCGCCATCAATAATTACCTTAAGCTTATGCTTCTGTGCTATTGCATTAATTTCATCCATATCCGCGGGTTGCCCATAAAGCCCCACCGGCATAATAGCTTTTGTTTTATCGGTAATGGCGACTTCAATTAAATTGGGATTAATATTGTAACTAACAGGGTCTACATCTACAAAAACCGGTTTGGCTTT
>DUBF01000116.1 GCA_012960465.1 Rhodospirillales bacterium
GCGACGCTCGATCAAAACTAATATGCATAATTTATCTAAAAAGGTAGATAAAAAATGATTTCAACTATTTTCGAAAGAATAAATCTGGAAATTAAAAACCCGAATTCCAATTTAAATATTTTGCTCTCACATTTGGAATTGGGGATGTTGTTAAATGAGGGCTCAACCAAATATGGAGGACTTTATGTCTAAAACTTTTAAATATGTCGGTTTGCCGATAGCACTATTGGGGGTTGCTGCTTTAGCTTCAACTGCCTACGCTCAAAAGAAAACTTTCGTTTCTATTGGTGCTAATCCAGTAGGATTAACCGCCTATCAATGGGCTGCCGGTATTTCTGATCTGGCTAACCGTAAAGTTGATGGTATCAAAGCCAATGCAGAAGCAACCAAAGGCTATGTCGCCAATATACGTTTGCTTCTTAACAAAAAAATTGAAGCTGGTTTTTCAAATTCTAAAGTTGCTTATGATGCATATGCAGCAAAAGGCGCCTATAAAAACGATAAAAAAGGGCAAATTTTAAGTTGGATTTCCGTAGCACCAATTGCAATGCACGTATTTACCCTGGAAGGATCGCCGATTAAAACTCTTCAGGATCTTAAAGGAAAGCGCGTCGGCATGGGGCAACCTGGTGGAACGTCAATGCTTGATGCTGAAACACTTTTTTCAGCAATTGGACTTAAACCCGGAACAGACTTTAAGGATTTCCGTATTAAGCTCGGGAAACAAGTCAACATGTTAGGCGATGGCCAGCTTGATGCAGCGATCTGGAATGGAAGTATGCCACTTCCTCCGGTAATTAAACTAAAAGCGCGCCGGAAAGTAAGCTTTATTGAAATACCCGATGCTGTTTCAGCAAAAATCCGGAAAAAAGCACCGCCATATTATGAATATGATATTCCGGCAAATACTTATCCGGCACAACCAAAGGCTATTAACTCCTATGGATTAGGTAATGTTTTGCTTGTTCGGGCTGATATTTCTGAGAAAATTGTCTACGGTATAACCAAGGCAATCATGGAAAACCTAGGCCATATGAAAAGCGTTCACCCAGCTTGGGGGAAGGTTAGCAAAAGTACTATTCTTCGTGGATTTAGCGCGCCTGTCCATCCTGGCGCTTTAAAATATTATCGGGAAGCCAATGTTCCTGGTATCGAAGCTTTTGTAAAACGAACGACCCAATAATAGGTTAGGTGGTGTAGAGCCACTAATTCTCTGCACCACCTAATTTCGTTAACTGAGAATTTGAGACCTTTTTTATGAAAACAGTCTTTGTGCTTTTTGATTCACTCAACCGATTAGCTTTGGAATGTTATGGTGGAACCCATATCAAGACGCCTAATTTTAAGCGGTTTGCCGAAAAGTCTATTACGTTTGATAACCATTATGTTGGAAGCCTACCGTGCATGCCGGCTCGGAGAGATCTTCATACTGGACGCCTGAATTTCTTGCATCGAAGCTGGGGGCCGCTTGAACCATTTGATAATTCATTCCCGGAAATACTTCGGGACCGCGGAATTTATAGCCATATAGTGACCGACCACCACCACTATTTTGCTGATGGTGGCGCAACCTATCACCAACGTTATTCATCCTGGGACTTGATACGCGGCCAAGCAATTGATCGATGGAAGCCCAAAATAAATCTGACCCCAGAAGAATTTAAGGACCTATACCATCCGATGCAGCAACATCGGCGGGCTTATATGGTAAACCGTCAACATATAGTTGAAGAAAAAGATTTTCCATGTCCACAAATTTTCAATAACTCGTTTGAATTTTTAAATACGAATAAGGATGAAAGTAACTGGCTTCTGCAGATTGAATGTTTTGATCCCCATGAGCCTTTCTACGCGCCAGATCGTTTCCGGAAGCAATACAGCACTGACTATGAAGGTCCCATTCTTGACTGGCCGATATACGACAGAGTTAAGGAATCGCCCGAAGAAATATCAGAGCTTAGGGCAAATTATGCGGCTCTTCTATCAATGTGCGATGAGTATTTTGGTAAACTTCTAGATTATTTTGATGAGCACAATCTTTGGCGTGATACTGCCATCGTATTAACCACTGACCACGGGTTTTTACTCGGCGAACATGATTGGTGGGCAAAAAACAGAATGCCTGTTTATCAAGAAATAGCGCATATACCCTTAGTGATTTATCATCCAGATTTTGCTGATAAAGGCGGCGAGCGCCGGAGCGCGTTGACGCAAACTACAGATATTATGCCGACGTTACTGGATATTCATGGAACGGAAATCCCATTTGAAGTAACTGGCCATTCGCTGTTACCTCTCCTTTCAAACGATACAACGATCAGGGACACAGCCATGTTTGGTTTTTTTGGCGCATCCTGCAATATTACGGATGGTCAACACGTCTACTTTCGCTATCCAGAGAGTTTAACAGCAGAGAACCTCTTTGAATACACGCTGATGCCAACAAGAATGACTAGTAGATTTGCCATTGATGAGTTAGTTGATGCAACCTTATCACCGCCTTTTTCTTTTTCTAAAGGCGTTCCGTTGCTAAGACTTAAAACCCGGGAAAATGAAGAGGGTCTTGCTGTTGAGTGCCAAGGCATGCCTTTTGAAGATTGTGAAACAGCCCTCTATAACTTGGTAATCGACCCTAAACAAAAAACGCCAATAAATGATCCCATAGTTGAGAGACGATTGGCTGAAAGTATGAAAACACATATGAAAGAAGCAGATGCACCAAACGAGATGTATGCTCGGTTAGGGATAGATTTACTTTCTGATTAATTGCTTCGGAGATCACAAATGACAGACCAACCAAATATTATCTTAATAATGACTGATCAACAGAGATTTGATACGATTAATACACTTGGCGCCAAATGGATGCATACCCCAAACCTGGATCGGCTGGCCCAAGAGGGTATGTCTTTTTCGAACTGCTATGTCACTTCACCACTTTGCTCTCCCTCCCGGGCCAGCTTGTTTACAGGCATGTATCCACACGCCCATGGCGTATATTCTAATTTCCAGAAATGGCAGCCTACCTGGGTGCAGTGGCTGGCCGATGTTGGTTATCATTGCGTAAATATTGGCAAAATGCATACAAATCCTTACGATATAGCCGGAGGATTTCATCAAAGGATTATCGTAGAAAATAAAGATCGACCCCTATTTTTAGATGAACATGAACGGGCTTATTACGACGATTGGGATCGAGCACTACGTTCAAGGGGTATAGAAAAACCGACACGTTACGTTCGGCACAAAGCAAATCCTGAAGCCTATAAAAAGGCAATGGGAGCGTTTGTCTGGGAGCATGATGAGGATATGCATTCAGATAATTTTGTTGGGGATACAGCAAATTGGTGGCTAGAGGAGCGTCAATCTGAGGCGCCTCTTTTTCTCCAGATTGGGTTTCCAGGGCCCCATCCGCCATTTGATCCAACGGAACGGTGGTTAGATCATTATAAGGATGTATATATCCCGGTTCCAGATGTTACTAAAGAAGAACTAGCGGCTCAGCCACCTGCGCATGCCGCCTACCGTGATAATATAGTGAAATATAATCAAGATGCCGTCGCCTGGAAATACAACCCAACGAAAGAAGAGTTGCTGCGCGTACGGAGACATTATGCTGCGAACACTTCGATGATCGATGAGAAAATAGGCGTAATTTTAAATACCCTGGAGAAACGTAATCTTCTTGATAACGCTATCGTTATATTCACCTCCGATCACGGGGAGGCCTTGGGTGATCATGGCCATATACAAAAATGGACTATGTACGACGTATCTGTAAAGGTTCCTCTTTTATTTTGGGCGCCGGGTAAAGTTAAACATGGTGGACACAGCGATGCACTTATACAATTGATGGATATTGCACCAACGATTTTAGATTACACTTCTATTCCGGTCCCCGAAAATTGGCAGGCACGATCGTTTAAGAAATTGCTTAAATCCGAGAACGGGCTCGAGATTAGGGATGCAGTTTTTTCTGAATTGACACGGGGACATATCCAAACGGCTTCAGAATTTATTTGTATGAGGCGTGATAAACGCTGGAAGTTAGTTTGGTATTTAGGCGAGACGGATGGAGAGCTTTATGATTTAGAGTTTGATCCAGATGAACTCATTAATTTGTGGGATTCTATAGAGCATCTCGAAATTCGACAAAATCGTGAAAATTTAATTCAGGAAGAAATGATCCGTAATATGGTTCAGGCGCAAAGCAGGTCTATGGAAAAACCGCAACCTTATATGGAAATAAAGTGACAATTTCTATCCGTGGTATTGATGTGTTTGTTTACCGGGCACCAATTGATACACCGGTAATGACATCTTTTGGAACGATGTATGATCGTCCAGCGGTCATTGTACGGATCGAAGATGCTGATGGTTATATTGGTTGGGGCGAGATTTGGTGCAACTATCCAACATGTGGCGCAGAACATCGGGCAAAATTAGTAGAAACCGTTTTTGCACCAATATTACTTAAAATGGATTTGAATCATCCGGAAGATATTTTTACATACCTTACTAATGCAACTCATACATTAACGATACAAACCGCTGAAATTGGTCCAATAGCGCAAGTTATTTCCGGCATAGATATCGCGATTTGGGATATCTTTTCGCAAAAAAATGAGACGCCTCTCTATAGAATGTTAGGGGGGAAGACTGACCAAATTCCTGTCTATGCGAGTGGTATTAATCCTACTGACGCAACAAAGACAATAAATCATGCCCGAGAAAAAGGGTTTAGTGCGTTCAAAGTTAAAATCGGTTTTGGACATGATGAGGATATCGAAACGATTAAAAGCGCCTATGCAACAATATCAAAAACAGAGAAGCTGATGGCCGATGCCAATCAGGCGTGGACATTAAATGAAGCTAAAGATTTTCTACAGCGCATTGAAGAAACTCCTCTTGCGTGGCTGGAAGAGCCAATTCAGGCTGATCGGCCTGAAAGCGAATGGCGGGAACTTTGTAAAATAACAAATATTCCAATCGCGGCCGGCGAAAATATTCGTGGATTTGATGCTTTTAACGATAAAATAAAAAGTAAAACGCTAGGTGTTATTCAACCCGATATATGCAAATGGGGTGGCATCAGTGCCAACGGAAAAATTGTAAAAGCTATTCGCAATAATGGTATAAGGTACTGTCCTCATTTTTTAGGAGGCGGCATTGGATTGATTGCCAGCGCCCATTTGTTAGCGGCTGTTGGCGGTGATGGTATGTTAGAAGTTGATTTTAATGTTAATCCTTTACGAGAAGGTATGGCAATTCCATTCCCATCGGTGCTGGATGGCAAAATAACCTTGACCACCAGTTCAGGATTAGGCGTGGTTCCAGATCAAGTTGCGTTAAATAAATACCTTGTTTATGAAGCTGGAATTAAAAATTAACCTAGTTTGTTAATTTCTTGGGCATCTACGAAAAAAATCGAGTGGTCGTAGGTTCCTATCCTCTTGATATTATTTTATATGCATAATAATAAAATTATTCTTGTTGGTCTACGCTAACCCTAAAATAAATTCCTTCACCGAATTCAAGAATGCCACCTCATCCACATTAGCAGTCTCCAGTAATTCATCTGCCTCTTTTACCGCATCGGAAAGGGTTCGCCAGGGGACGTCGGGATCTTTGGTTAACAATCTATCACGCACCCAATCATCAAGCTCCTGGCGCACAGGCTCTGATAGAAGTTCAGGTTTCTCAAAATAAATCTGCCGGCGCGCTATTTCACGTGATCTTGGATCTTCCAGTTGCTTGGCAAGCACCAATCGATCTTCCCAATCACTCAACTGAAAATCAGCCATAATCGACATATCGGCATCTGAAGAGAAACTATCAAATATTTTTTTTTCAACATACGGAGAGAGCTCCAAATCGTCATAACGACCGGCAAGCGCAAAACCAACGCGCTCTTTAAACCCGGCATTATCACGAATTTGTGCCGCCCTTCTCTCGATCTTATCTGAAGTTAGATCTTCGGCTATGGTATTTTGGGGAATCAACTCCTTCGACATCAAGATTGGCTGACCGTTCGACTTAAAAATACGAATGGGCCTATTTTTCCCATTCAGCACGCTAACAAGTTCATCAACGGTCAGATCAATATAATCATCTGGTGAGAATGATAAATTGAACGCCGCAAACTCGGCATTGTAATTCGGGTTTGACCCGCAGTGGGTGAGCAACCAGCTATAAGCTTCACCAAAATAGAATTCAGCTCCAACAAACACGCCATTTTTCGCAATAAAATATGCAACATTCTGTTTGCTTCTAAGATTAAGCATATTTTGCCATATCTCAGGGACGCGATCCCTCATCAACTTCGACATATAAATAGTCGCCTCAACGTCAGATATGGCTTCGTGGGCATTATCGTGAATAAAACCATTTGCCGGTGCCAAAGTATCGAGTTTGAAAGTCGGCCTTCCTTTATCGTTAAGAGGCACAGCGATAACATTTGGTGAAAAAATCCTTGTAGCATGAAGCATACGCATAACGTCACCGCGTGAATTACCACCGGTATTTGTTAAGTAGATTGGCTGCAACGTCTGATAAAACGCCTGCCGCATTAAATTTTCATCGAAGGAGATAGAATTGTATCCAAAGAAAGTCGCCGGTGACCACTCTTTCATTTTTTTGTAGATTGATTGCATGGCTTCAAAATACGAAGGTAGAAAAGGGTCCGTTAACATAAAGGGCGTAACGCGCGTCACTTGCATAGCGCCGGGAGACGGAACAACGTGGGGCATTAATCTACAACGGATCTCAAAACGATCTATTTCGTTCATTTTATCGTCGGTTTTAATGGCCCCGAATTGAATAATCTGATCAAAGCTAGTATCAGTTCCGGTCGTCTCGGTATCATAGAAAACAAACGTCATATCCTAATGCCTTCACAAGACTAATGCAGAAAAACTAATCTGCCAAAGCTGGGAGTTTATTGCGCATGATATCTTCAGCTTCTTTCACAATACGAAGCACAATATCTTTAACCGGGATAATATCATCGATGAGCCCAGCATCCTGACCAAAGCTTAGAGGCGCGTTATCTGCATCACCCTCTTTCCTTGCGGTCATAACAGTCGCCTCAACCTCTTTTTGATTTTGGCGGATCTCCCATTCACGACCCGTCCAGTTTTTTATGAAGGCATTCCGTTGAGCGCGTGACATGGCTCCCGGCCAAACAGTTCCTGCCGCAAGATCAGGGATTTCCGTCAATACTGTGTCATGTCCGTCACTCTTGAGTATGGCCTTCTTAAAATTGGGATGCATTTTTGACTCGTCACTCGCCAAAAAACGAGTGCCAAGCAAAATGCCGTCTGCTCCAAGCGCAATAGCAGCTGCGAGACCGCGGCCGTTAGCAAATCCACCAGCCGCTAAAACCGGGATTGGGGTAATCGCATCAACCACCATGGGCGTGAGGACTATCGACGTCATCCAGCTTACATGACCGCCACCTTCCGATCCCTGCGCGATAATTACATCTGCCCCGGCTTCTGCGCCACGAATAGCTTC
Organism: Rhodospirillales bacterium; assembly: GCA_012960465.1. Lineage (GTDB taxonomy): Bacteria > Pseudomonadota > Alphaproteobacteria > Rhodospirillales > UBA2165 > TMED23. The sequence goes on from DUBF01000116.1 coordinate 7,516, forward strand.
TTTAACACTGCCAGCCATCAAAGTAACTTTACATCCTGCGTCGTGGGCACGGTTAATATAGGACTTTATATCTTGATCGCCCCGCGGCCACGCCAAAGCAATGGCGGCAGGTTTTTGAGCCAATGCTGCAGCAAAGGCATCCTCTTCAACTAGGAACAACAGAAAATTAAGGGCAAACGGCTTATCGGTGATTTCCCGAATGGCGACAGATGCTGCAGTCACCTCAGCCGCCGACATGCCGTGGCAACCGATTGCACCAAATCCACCCACTTCGCTCACACCTGCTACCATTTCGGGCTGGGTAAAACCTCCACCAAGACCGCCTAAAGCAATTGGGTAATCTATTTTCAGAAGTTCACAAATTGGGGTGCTTATCATGCGGATCTCCTGCTAAATATACAAACCAGGTTAAAGAAAGCGTCATAACGAGAATATCCAGTTATACCGCAAAACAAAAGGATGATTCTTGGTGTTGCAGAATACAGGTGATAAGCTAAAGTGAAGTGATCCAATCTTTGAAACGAAGAGTGTGAGAGGTATGCAAAATGACCAGCATTCAAACCGAAACCCTTAAGGTCAATGATGTCAATTTAACCCTCCGCCGCGCGGGCGAAGGAGAGACGCTCCTTTTATTGCACGGTGCCAACGGCAGCGCCTCTTGGTTACCCGTATTCGAGAAACTTTCTAAAGAATTTCATGTAATCCTTCCGGACCATCCCGGCTTCGGTGATACCGCTCCTCCAGAGTGGATGGATAACATATCTGACATGGCCTATTTTTATTTAGATGTCATCGACACTCTTGGCTTGGACAACTTTCATCTCGCCGGCCATTCCATGGGTGGATGGATGGCAGCCGAAATCGGCGTTCGTGACGGCCACCGGATTAAAAGCCTCACTTTGGTTTCAGCAGCTGGCATCTGGGTCAAAGGCACTCCAATGGGAGATTTATTCGCATGGAGCCCACAAGAGACAACTCACCAGGTATTCGCCCAGAAATCGGTTATTGACCAAATGCTAGCTCTTCAGCCAAGCGATGAAGAGTTGGAAGATGCCCTCAAAAACCGCCAGATGGCAGCACGCCTGTGTTGGGCACCTCGACTTCACAATCCCGACCTCAGGAAATGGCTTCATCGTCTCAAGATGCCAACTCTTATTCTCTGGGGTGACAGTGACGGTATTTTTCCAGAACCGTACGCCCACGCCTATCACGAGTTGATTCCAGGCTCTCAACTCGAAGTTTACAAGAACTGTGGTCACGTTCCCATGCTCGAGGCACGTGATGATTTCCTTGATCGGCTGACAGCCTTCACTCAAGGGGTATCTTAATGGATTTTTTCTTCTTCAATCTAATGCCTTACGGCGCGCTTGACCTGGATTATGATAAAAAATTCGCGTCGGCCAACTTACTTCTCCCCAACAGCTACTACGATCCTGAGGAAGGCCACAAACTCTACACCCGCTATCTGGATGAGTTGGAATATGCCGATGAGTTAGGCTTCGACGGCGTATGCGTCAACGAACACCATCAGACTGCCTACGGTCTCATGCCAACGCCGGGCGTAATTGCCGGCGCGCTTGCCCGCAACACCAAAAACGCCAAGGTCTGTGTTCTCGGCCGCGCTCTGCCCCTCGTCAACAATCCGCTAATGATTGCCGAAGAGTTTGCCATGATCGATAACATAACCAAAGGTCGATTTGTTGCAGGATTTGTGCGGGGTCTAGGAGTTGAATATCATGCTATGGGCATCAATCCAGCCTTCTCGCTTGAGCGTTTTCATGAAGCCCATGACTTGATTATCCGCGCATGGACTGAGACAGGCCCCTTTGCATTTGAAGGCAAGCATTACCATTTACAATATGTGAACTTATGGCCACGCCCCTTCTCAAAACCTCATCCGGAAGTCTGGATCCCTTCTCAGGGCTCCGAAGAAACCATTCGTTGGGCCGCCCATCCGGATCGTAAATACACATATCTGAATGTCTATTCGCCGTTTTCGGCCGTTGAGACTTTTATGTCTATGTATCGTCAGATATGTGAAGAGGAATACGGCTACAAGGCAGAAGATCGACAATTGGGCCTTGCCGTCCCGATCTATGTTGGTGAAACCGACGAAATCGCAGCTAAAGAGGCTCGCCCCCATATAGAAGCGTTTTTCAATAAGTTCCTGCGGATCCCTAATGAACTTCTCCTGCCACCCGGATACGCAACAATTAAATCACTGAAGGCCATCGCGCTCGCCAAACGTGAAATGCTCGGCGGCGGCAAGACGATGGAACGGATGAATGATTTAGGAATGTTTATATGTGGAAGTGCCGACACGGTGAGAAGCAGACTAGAAGAATTCCAGGATCGTGTTGGCCTTGGTCATATGTGTACTATTCTTCAGTTTGGCACCCTTCCCCACGAATTAACCAAAAAAAATATGGAGCTTTTTGCCAGCGAGGTTATGCCCCACTTTGAGGGTAGACTGCGCCAACAGCAAAGTCAGGCAGCGGAATAGACGGCTCAATCCCGGATAAAATCAAGCGGCAGTGCGAATTTCTCCAGCCGCATTATCCACGGTTAAAAGCATCTCATAAAATTGTATCTCGGGCTCAACACCGTAAAGCTCTATAATACGGTCGCGCCATGCACCCCCATAATAAATTTTTTCGGCGGCTTCCCGTGTTTCCCAAAGATAAATTCCTGCACCCTTGCCTTCGTCACTAAAGCAAAAATATTTTTGGATAAGGCCATCCATATTCTGATAAAGTGGCGCAATTCTCTCAAAGGTTTCTGACGCCTTTTGACGGTCAACATCAGAAGGTAAATCAAACTGAACGACTGCTGTTATCATGTAAATATCCTTTCAATTAACCCTAACACACTACTCTCTGAACGCCCCATCTGTCATCCCAATTCATCAATATATTCCGCCAGCCGATTGTGAAGGTTCATAAGGCCCGGCATAGAGTGTGCGTCACGACGTCCGAGGCCGCATTCGGTTGCTATACCAAATTCAGGTAAAAAATTCCGGGCAACATTTATCCGCTTTATATTTTTCTCATATGTCTGGCTGTCATGTACAAGCCCCAAAATAACCTGGGTATCGTCTTTCACCTTAAGTTCCCGTAGAGGATTGTAATATGCGTCATCCATCCGATCGACTGGAACTGGCATATGGATAAAATTAACTAATCGTGATAATTTGTTTGTCAAAACATTGGAAACTTTAACACACATACCTAAAGTTTCAGGTTCTTTCCAATGTTTACTATTCATACTTCCATAACAAAGATGATAGCCAAGCTCGACATCATGGGGAACCTTATCTCCCAATGTAGCTAAGGCGCTCGTTAAAAACTCCCACTGATTTTCGACTTGGAACCCATAAACCTGCTCAAAAATACTCATCTCTGTCGCGACATCCCATTGAATGGTTAGCATTTCATGAGGAATATTTTTTATAATCTCTTCCAACTCACTTAATATAGCTGCCTCGTAAACCGGCAATACAGACAACTGATCGGCGTAAGTTGTAAATGAATAAACCGGCGCAAATGGTGTTGGCATCGCGACCATAAATTTCGCACTCCTGGGAAGCACACCCTCACTTTGTTGTCTGGTGAACCTGGAGAATGATGCAATTGCCTCGCGTGCAAATCCGAGGTCTGTAAAATCAAGATCTTGGGCACCGTATCCGCAAGCAAAGGTATAAGGCGGATGAAGCTGGTATTCCCTCTCTTTATTTTTAATATTTACCAATGCATTTTGATTTTTAAAAACACCTAACTGCCAACCAATCCAGTTGCGGCGTTCACCAGTTTCGCCATCTGGAATTCTTAAACAACGCTCGGCAAGCTCCAGGCCAATCAATTCAAAGACTTCATCTGCGGAGCTCAATGGTATGCTTCCGACCAAGTGAATTTTTGAGCTGAGTTGATTTCTTTGCACCAATTCTGTCCTCCAAATTTAAGTGTATTATCTCGCTAATGAGACAACCACATTTGCCACAGCGGAGTAACCTTATCTTAAAATTGTGCACTTTTTACTTTTTTTACACGATAAACTTATTAAAGTAATTCTATGTCCATTATTCCTATCATTGATTTTGATGGATTCTATGCTGACGACGCAAGTCGCCGGCAGGAAATTATCGATGAGGTCGATCGTTGCGCCTCTCAAATTGGATTTATGTATGCCAAGAATCTGAGTGTGAGCAATGATTTAAAACAGAGAGCATTTCAAAACTCAGCAGATTTCTTTAGTTTACCCTCCAAAGACAAACAACGTTTCACCTATGAAGGCGCAGATAGTAATCATGGCTATCAGGGTTTTGCGTCGGAAAGGCTGGATCAAAGTAAACCGGTTGATCTTAAAGAGGCCTTTACCATGCGTGATATCCCTCGTTCAATCAAAGAGGGGCGCCCGTGGCCGTCGGAGAACTATCGTGACGTTGCTGTTGAATTATTTAAACGTAGTTTGGCAGATGCCAACACGGTTATGGAGGCATTTTCTGAAGCACTTAACCTACCCCTTGATTTTTTCCGGAAATGCCACAATGGGGAAGTCATTACGCTTCGTTACCTGCATTACCCGCTGATTGATCAAGAACCTAAAGAAGGGCAACTAGGTGCCGGAGCACATACCGATTACGGAACGGTTACACTATTGTACCAAGATGATGTCGGAGGTCTGGAGGTTAAGGGAGCCGACGGAAAATGGCATCAGGCAACTTACATCCCGGATACGGTCATTATTAATGCGGGTGATTTGATGTCTCGCTGGACTAACGGAAAATATTGTTCGACACTGCATCGGGTGAGAGCGCGCACGCGAAAAGAAGCTAAAGCTACGGATCGTTATTCTATCGCGTTTTTCGCCGATCCTGACAACGACACACTCATTAGGGTACTGCCAAGTTGTCAGAGCCAAAAAAATCCACCAAAGTTTAAAGATACTACCGCAGGCAAACACATTCAGGAGCGTATTGCAGCTAGTTTAAATTTATATGGATCCGGATAACCCATTAAATAAATTTCTTTACCCCTAATTTTTTCTCACCTACCTAGTAAATAAAAAAAATCTTAACGAGTTTGTGATTATCATAAACTCTGAATTATTTCTAAACCACTGGATAAAGAAATGGCATTATGGATTATTTCCTATCATATTGATTTTAAGATGGATGATGGGACAAAAGTGACTAGAAAAGATATGAGAACTATCGAAGATCCAGATGTAGAAACAGAGGATAAAGCGCGGGAATGGCTATCTAATCGATATAAAAACTCCGATGATCCAATGGTGGATATGGTCGGTCTTCTTGCCGGGATCAACAATGAAGAGCTAATAATTGATGAGGTCATTTTACATGAATTTAATATACAGGATTAGTTAAAATAATTTCCGAAGGATACACTATAATTGGAAGCAATCATGTCAGAAAAATCATCGCGATCAAATTCATCTGAGGTGAGTGACGCCGCTTCAGGCATTCACCCGCTGACCATCGTGAAAGAACGAGGTTGTTTTCAAACATGGTAAAGTGGACCAACACATGAAACCGCAAAACATACTTTATATCATGTCAGATGAACATAATGCCAAGATGATGGGATGTTATGGACACAATCAAGTTAAAACACCCAATCTGGATAAACTGGCGCTCCGTGGTACTCGCTTCAACGCACATTATACAAATTCGCCAATTTGTATTCCAGCCAGAGCTGCTTTTGCTACGGGTCGGTATACTCATGAAACTGGTTACTGGGACAATGCGATGCCTTATGATGGCGGGATCAAGGGATGGGGACACCGATTACAAGATGAGGGGATACGGGTCGAAGCCATTGGTAAATTACATTACCGAAGCAAAGATTTGAATACGGGTTTTTCAAAACAACATCAGCCGATGCACGTCATGGATGGAATAGGCCAAGTCTGGGGTTCTGTTCGAGATCCTTTACCCGATCATCATCATTCGAGAATGTTGAAAGAAATTGGTCCTGGCGACTCGGGTTACAATCACTATGACCGTTCAATTGCCGACGAAGCTTGTACCTGGTTGAAAAAGGCTTCTAACCAGCCAGATGACAAACCATGGTTACTGTATCTAGGTTTTGTTGCACCACATTTTCCACTCGTCGTGCCGGAAGAGTTCTATAATATGTACCCGCTTGATCAACTGCCACGACGAAAGCTAGATCCGGCCGACGGTTTTCCTCGCCATCCCTGGCTTCAGCGGATGGATGACTTTCATCCCGTTGACAGCCTCCTGACGCCAGAAGAGAAATTACGTGCCGTTGCAGCTTATTTTGGCCTTTGTAGTTTTGTTGATACACAAATAGGCCGCGTTTTGGATGCTCTTAATGAAAGTGGTCTCGAAGCTGAAACGAGGGTCCTTTATACGAGCGATCACGGTGATAACGTCGGTGCGCGTGCAATGTGGGGCAAATCTAATTTATATGAAGAGAGCGCTAGAATTCCTCTAATCATTGCCGGTGACGGCATTCCTGAAGGTACGTGCTGTAATACGGCGACATCCTTATTGGATAGCTATCAAACTGTGTTAGCAGGTGTCGGGCTCAATTTGACAGAAGAAGAGATGAAATTACCAGGCGGTTCCTGGTTTGATTTCGCCAAAAAAGAGGAGATTCCGGACCGTTCTATTTTTAGTGAATATCATGCGATTGGGTCGCCCACGGGTGCCTTCATGCTCCGCAAAGGGCGCTACAAATTTATCTATTACGTAGACTATGAACCCGAACTTTTTAATATTAGCGACGATCCGGAAGAGATGACTAACCTCGCAGGGCAACCTGAATACGCTAATATAGTTGCCGAATACGAAACTAATTTAAGAGAGATCTGTAATCCTGAGAAAGTTGACCGCCAAGCAAAAGAGGCTCAAAATAATTTGATCAAAGAATTTGGTGGTCGCATTGCAGCCCTTAATACCGGCACTCCAGGTGCCACTCCAGTGCCAGGCGGAAGACATGAGTAAGGCTTCATTCGCACCAAAAAAAAATCTTTGCCCACATTTACTCAAATCCTTAACATAGCTTTCCTAACTCCATAATTGCGAGTAAACTTAATTTTCAAACAAGCCAATTTACCACTATCAAAAAAATATTTGGGGTTTCTGATCTAATAATGCTAATCCGCTTCCGGACTTTTCCTTCTTTCCTATGAAAATAAGAATACCAGAATATTTGAAAGTCACGGAACCTTTCCGGATTAAAAGTTTTCGTTTCCAATGGCCAGCAGATTTACTCGCCTCCTGGGGTTTTGAAATGGAAGCTCTGATCCTTGGTTGGTATATTTTTACGACAACGGGGTCTGTTTTACTTCTCACAGCTTTTGGTGCTCTACGGTTTATAGGCTCCCTTTTGTCACCCTGGGTTGGGGTCGCGGGTGATCGATGGGGCAGTCGCCGACTAATGTGTATAATGCGGTTCCTGGTCTTATTTTTTGCTTCATGTATAGCTCTCTTTGAATTTTTTGGTATACTATCAACATACATGGTGTTTGCTTTAGCAACGCTATCTGGGTTAGTTCAACCGTCTGAAATTGTAGTCAGAAATTCTCTAATTGGTGACTCCATTCCTCGAGATCTATTTATGAAGGCCACCAGTTTTTCGCGGATATCCCATGATTCAGCTAGGATTTTTGGTGCGTTAGTGGGTGCTGGTTTATTTTCGTGGCTAGGCCTTGGCCTTGCTTATGTTTTTGTCGTAATTGTTTATGTTACAAGTCTTGCACTGACTTTTGGAGTATCTCGAGCCCATCCGAGAAGAGACAGGTCCTTTGAAAAAGTAGAGCCTGAAGCTGCATCTAGTTTATATAGTGAATTAAGGGAAGGGCTATCATATATAAGGAATACTGGACCCGTATTAGCAATCATATATCTGGCTTTCCTTGCCAATTTAACGGCGTTTCCTATAACTCACGGCTTGATGCCATATATAGCTAAAGACGTGCTGTCCTTAGATGAGAATGGCCTTGGTCAACTTTTAGCGGTGTTTTCATGTGGAGCCGTATTAGGGTCGCTTATTCTCGCTGCAACGCCAAGTCAAAAATATTCCCCTAAGTTAATGCTCATTAATTTAATAATGTGGTATGTGATGTTGGCTATTTTTTCTACCATAGAAACAAAAGTAAATGGTTTAGTAGTTTTATTTTTTGTGGGTTTAACCCATAGCTTTGCTATGACCTCGATGTCAGTGGCTCTGCTTGGCTTTACTAATGAGCTAGTTCGCGGTCGTGTGATGGGCGTTCGTGTGCTGGCGATTTATGGCGTTCCATTAGGTTTACTCGCCTCTGGATTTTTAATAGAATACTTTGGTTATAGTATTTTTATGGCCATCTACATTTTTATTGGGGTAATTATAACTGTGACTATTGGTATTAAATGGCGTTACTCTATTTGGTACTCATAGACAAAATAAGAGTAATTACTTCCCAGGCGTAGACATTATTCCACCTTTTATAGAACCTGGATCCCTATGTATCCATTGATCAATATAAAATTAATTAAATAACGATAAGGCAATCCGGTTGATACGAAAGGTTGTTCCGGTATGTTCGAAAATGGTGATATTGTCATCGCCGAAAAGCTGAGATAAAAACCTGCGGAGCGCCTCGGTTTAAAGAAGCCGTAGGTTACTTAAGAACAGAATTTTTTATCAAAAAAAAACCCCCCCCTGCCCAATGGGTTAAAACGGTGCGTGACGCAAATTCGCCTCCCGTCGGGCGGCATAGTAGGTGCTGCCAAAAATAATGGCCGCGCCGATCCAGGTCCACATGTCAGTGACCTGACCGAAGAAGACAAGTCCGATCACTGAGACAATTGGCAGCCTGATGAATAACACCGGTGAAACCACGCTGGCGTCTGCCAGAATATAGGCTCTAGACAGGGACCACTGCGCCCCAAAGGACATAGCTCCCATGGCCGCCAGCCACAACAATTCCATTGGCGTCGGCGTCACCCAATTTGTTAAGGCGAGCGGCAGGGAAAACGGTAATTGAAATATGAAACTGTAGAAAACAATTGAAAGAGTCATGTCGGTCCGGGACAATTTTCGCAACAGGACGTCACTCAGGCCAAAACACGCCGCTGCCCCCAACGCCGCGAGCATGCCTGGGTTTACATCGTGAAAGCCAGGCCGGAGAACGACCAGTACGCCAAAAAATCCTAATACCATCGCCACCCAGCGATGGGAACCGACCCGTTCCTTTAAAATTATCAAGGCGAACAGGATCGCAAAAATCGGCATAGTAAAATGGAGGGTTAAGGAATCCGTTAAAGAGATCATAGTGACGGAAAGGAAGGACAGAGTAGTACCGCCATTGCCTATAAGGTTGCGGAAGATGTTTAGTTTAAGTTGGCCCGTCCGAAGGCTTGCCCTCCCGCCTCGGATAATAAATGGAGCCAGAATTAGAATGCCAAATATGTGACGGAAAAAGGTCTGCTCGAATGCGTTTATACTCTCCGAAATATGGCGGACCAATCCAAAAGCAATTGAAAAGAATAATGCCGCCAGCGCCATCCAAACTATACCACGGATGGCTGACTGCGCGTGTAGGGGTTCGGCGGGTACACCAATTTTATTCATTGTGCCAAGTGTGAAACGGGACGCGGTATATTGCAAACACTGTGTTCCGGAATATGCGGTGGGAGTGAAATCTACTTTCAGGGACAAAGCAGACATCCAAAACTTTGGACTTGATTATGCAATTTATGCGCGTTCGCGAATAATGAGAGGAAGCTCATTTAGCTCTTCGACACTAAAACCAGCCAATTTTTTATATATGTATGGAAGGTCTTTCAACTTCTGATAGGGCGGCACGTCTTCAATATCATAGAACACGGCACCATTTGAGCTTGACGAGCTTCAAAGTTTCTAAACGATAAACTTTATATTTTGTAACCCTCAGATTACTAATCGATATATGATGATAAATACCTTCTGCAGTTACCCCTCGAATATAATTCTGTTTATGCTTAAAAAAAAATACCCCACTGGCTATATACCAGTCTATAATAGAACATTGATTAAAGGACCACAAAATTAAGCGGGAGAGACCCATGAAACGTATTATGATTACATTTGTCTTTACTATCTTAGCTACATCAACACTTTTAACCGTTGTTAATACTGAGACATTAGCTCAGAAATCTGATCAGCGCTCGGCGGTAAAAGCTTCACTCAAAAACGTCCCGTCACCGCCTTGGGCTGATGGAGACGAAATCGGAATGGCAAATGCAATTGGAAATGGAACCTGGGGACGCTGCGCGTGGCATCTGGGTCAAAAAGGTGCAAAGTCCTATGAAATTTCGCACCTGCGCTCCAACACCATGCCACAATCACCGTTTGGGATACCATTAAATTATGAATATACCCCAACCAAATCAATCCCGTACAGTAGGCATGCTTTTAATGACGAGGTGCTTAAATCGGGACAACCAGGAGCTCAGGGTACTCAGATGGATGCGCTTGGACATTTTGCCTTCCTTCCTGAGTTATGGAAAGGCAAGGGACCGGTTCCAGCAGATAAGGCCAAGTATTATGGCGGCTACATGCAAAAAGACGTTAAACCCAGCCCGTCTTCACCATTACTTAGACTCGGAATTGATAAGGTGCCCCCAATTGTGACCAGCGCCGTGCTGTTAGACGCTCGAACATATCTTGGTGGTGGTAAGCCAATGAAAGACGGCGCCATAATCACTGCCAAGGATATTGATGCGATGATCAAAAAACAAGGTTTAGGGTGGCGTGGCATCCTTCCGGGAGATGTATTATATATTTACACAGGTTGGTCTGATAACTGGGCTGATCCAGATATGAAAAAAACATACTATACAATGGGTCCTGGACTTTCATTTGATGCAGCAAAATATCTGCAAAAAAAGCGTGTCACTCTGCTGGCCCTAGATAACCCTTTTACCGATCCCGCTGCGAAAGGAATGATATTTGGCAAAGCGCCACCAGCAAAAGGCACGCCACCTGGATTACCTTTTGCAATCCATCACTACAATTTAGCGGTTTCCGGAATTCACCAAATCCAGAATGCCAATCTTAAAGCTCTCGCTAATGATAAAGTCTGGACATCATGCACAATGATCCTCCCCCTCAGGAGTAAAGGCGGAGCCGGGTCGCCTGTCCGTCCTGTAGCTATCGGTGTACCTCAAAGCTAAACGAAATCAATCCCGCCTCTTTCGCGAGGCGGGATTATCTTTTAACTCGTCTGTGACCAGTTGGCATTTGTCTGACAGCACCGCCCCAGTTATAACCTCACGACATTGGCAATGTACTATATAATCAATTCATATATTCAGCTAAGAAATTGTTCACTTCCAATACCGATCTTTCGAAAGCCTTTTTTTGAAAAGCCTTTGCAAAATCCCCGACGGAAGGATGGAATTTTAGCCGGAAACCGCCTAATTCATCAAACTTCCTAACAGCACCTTCAAACCCCAGAATTTTGATGGGTGCTGGAAAACCCAAGGACTTAAGCACATCATAAGCCTCATCAGATTCTAAACTATCATCCTTCCCATACAAAATTAGGATTGGTTGTTTTATTGGCCCAGTACGTTCCCATACAGGTTTATCAATTAAATATTTCAAATTTGGATAAAATGCGATCGTTGCTTTGAACCCCCCATTTGGTAGAGATAATCTTCCTGATACTTTGTGAGCGAATAAAGCCGCCGAAGCGCCCCAAGACCAACCAATCAAACCTATTTTGTTTTTCTTTATATAATTTTGATTTGATAACCAGTTATATCCTGCCGTTGCATCTATAACCCTTTGTTGGGGGCTCACCGTTTGCCAATTTCTCATTATGTTACCACGGCTTCTATCACTATCGTCAGTGGCATGTTCACATAAATAACCTCTTGTGCAATAATGATCGATAAAAAGAACAACGAACCCCTTCTTTGAGAGTTCTCTAGCCCACCAAAGCTGATATGGGAAAATTCCACCGGCGCCGTGAAGTGCGACAAACGCCGGGTGAGGGCCGGGGCCTGACGGAACATACAATAGAGCATCCAGATTTTCCCCGTCACCCTGAGATGCTCCCTCTATTCTTATTTTTTTTCCTGCAGATACAGCTTCATCATAATCTTTAAACGAAACGGCTAAAGCGACATTGGCAAAAAACGCAATGACCACAACATTGTCTAACGTCAGCGTCTATGGAAC
>DUBF01000117.1 GCA_012960465.1 Rhodospirillales bacterium
AGGACTAGATAATGGGACTTTTAAATGGTTTTAGCAAGTGGATGAATGATCCGAATACGCAATTCGGTATTGGTTTACTGTCCTCAACGGGTGGTATAGGTCAGGCTAATCGGGCTAAATCGAATGCCCTGGCTCGACAAAAGCAATTAGATGATGAGCCGTATATCCAACGTATGCGAGAGTTAAAACAAAAAAATGCAGAAAACACGCTGACTAAATTTGAGAGATTAGAGGATGAGCGAATTTTGGCTCTCGAAGTATTCAATAACCGCCCCCCATCTAACACTGCTGGTGGTATTGGTAATACAGGTGGATTGTCGATCCCAGAAGAAAATGCTGGTGGATTGTTGAGTACACCTATAAATACACCTCCTGTTCAAGGTGGAATAGACACAGCTATGGGTGATTTTAGTGATGTTAATACACCTCTTCATTTAGACGATAATGAGTTAGCCGCTAATCAGCCACAGCAAACTAGTTTGTTTCCAACACCGCAAAGTATTGAGTATCAAGGTCAACCAGTGACAACGAATCCTTATCTTTTAACCAAGCAAAAAGAATTAGCTGAATCGAAGCGCTTAATGGACGGGTATAGCAATAAAGGACTTCCTACCCAGTATTATGCTCAAAAGGAGACTCATAACAAAATACTAGAAGCTATACACAAAGAAGAAAAACGTCCAAGAACAGAACAAGAAAAGTTTCAGCGAGATGTAGAAAATGGTTTTGAAGGAACAGTTGCCGAGTGGCGAGTTAAAATGGCACAAAATAAGCGGATATTATCTCCAGAAGAACTTGCACAAAGACTGCAACTGCAACCAGTTACTAATAATAATAACACTGTTAACTTGCCACCGGATATGGAAATTGATGGTGATTATGTAATAACGCTAGATGGTAAGGGTGCGCCCATAATGACAGTTATCCCTGGTAGTAAAACTGATATAAAACAAAGAGCAGATAATGATAAAACAGACACCAAAGTTAAAGAGGATAAAAAAACCGCTACACGTCAAAAGGGTCTTATTGTAGACATTCTTGACCAGATAAGCGAAAACCCCCACGAAACTACAGGTTTCATGTCTGAACATTTAGCAGGATGGGGAAATGAGGCTGCTGTAGATGTTCAAGAAAACCTCAAGACTTTAAAAGCTCAGATGGGCTTTGATAATCTAGTAAAACTTAAAGCGCAGGGCGGAACTTTAGGAGCTTTGTCAGATAGGGAGTTGGAATTATTATCTGCTAAATTTACGAGTTTAAAACAGGGGCAGTCAAACGAACAATTGAGAAAAAATCTAAAAACATTATATTATTCTATTCTTGATGAACATGGCTTAGATGTTGTTATCGAATTAGGGTTGGGGACATTGGCTCCTAGAGTTAAAGAAGGGCCAAAGAGTAGCAGTCCTGATGACATAGTAAATTTTTACTTGGGGGATGACAAAAAGCTAGACAACACGTCAGTACCTGATACGCCAGTGCTGAATCGAGGGAGATAGACAATGGCTAATAAATATCAACTCCAACGTGCTTTAGCTAAAGCCCATGAACGTGAAGATACCAAAAATGCAAAGATATTAGCAAAAGCAATAGCCGAGGGTAACTATACAGACGTAGATATATCCGCTACAGAGCTTATCAGTAATATACTGCCCTCTGCGGGTCAAGCAATAGCTGACATCACCTTTCCTTTTAGAAGTGTAGATAATGCTGTAGATACCGCACATGGGATTCAATCAATGGGGCAGGGATTATTTGAAAAGGCAGTATCTGGGGCCTATTCTTTGGCTGGTGGTAATTCTGATGAAATAAATGGCATTCACTTTGGGCAGACCGAGAACGAAGAAGTGGTTGACGCTGTAGGCGATTATTACGGAAATAGATATGGTAGCTGGAACGGTATTAAAAATACACTTGAGCAAGATCCAGCAGGAGCGTGGTTAGATGCCACGGGTATTTTAACGCTAGGCGGAACAACTGCTGCAAAAACGGCACAGAAGACAAGCCAAATAGCAGGAGATATAGCGAAGTCTAATACTGGGTTGCTTGGTCAAGTCGCTAATAAAACTAGGGTCGTTGCTGATAAGGTTGCTCCTGTAGCAAATACAGTTGCACAAGCTAGCAAAGCAGTAGACCCAATCAATATAGCAGCGAACGCAGTAGTAAGTACAGGTGGGAGACTTTTTTCTAAAGATACACCCATTGATATGATTCAAGAAGTCATGAAATTTCCTACATCGAAAAAAGTCACACCCGCTATGCACGTAAATATGGCTAAGACCATGCTAGAAAATGACATCAGCCCTAGTATGAAAGGAGTAGGTAAAATATTCGACGGCATAAAAGAAGGGTCTATAAAATTAGAGAAGTTACTAGATGCAGCCACTGAATCAGGTGCTAAAGTTCCTATTAAAGAGATTAACCAGCATATAACTGAACTTATAAAAGAACTGAACTCAGTTACTAATATAAATGCTGCTGCTGATGTGGGCGATATAGTTAAAGAACTTCAAAGACTGCGAAAGCACTATAAAAGTTTTGATACTGAGTACCTAACCCCAAACCAGGTTCAGGCACTGAAGAAAGATCTGTATAAAAAATTATCTAATCAATACGAGCCAAATAGGAGGGCTTTGCCTACTTCTGTAGATCAATTACTACAAACCAAAGCTAGAGGAGCAAAACATGCTGTTGAACGTGTCATTCCAGAGGCGGTAGATATTAATAGAGACATAGGTAACCTTATAGAGCTACGGGATAATGGATTTTTGTCAGGTACGAACCGAATAAATAATAGAAATTTTATAGGATTAGACCCGTTGGCAAAGATTGGTAGCGGTACTATGCTTTTAGGCCCTTTGGGTACAGGTCTAGGATTTGTAGCATCTGTGGCTGGGCGGCCAGCAATAAAAGCAAGAATGGCGCAGACATTATTTAACATACAGAATCGGGGTTTGTTAGACCATTTTAACGGTGTATCTAACTCGACTCTTGGAACTTTATCGCGGCAAGGGATGCGTGAGACAGGTCGTGAGGGTGAAGAGGAACGACAACGCAGATTAAGGAAGAGACTTATCTACGCACCCTAGTATTAGCTTGTGATATACACTATTAGCCAATAGCAAAATATCAATGATACAATTTTAAATATTACGAATAATAAAAAAAGCCAGTCCATTATTTTTCTCCTCGTGGTTTCAATTCACTGCTCGAAAATATATGCTCACCTGCTTCATTGAGCTTAACAACTGG
>DUBF01000118.1 GCA_012960465.1 Rhodospirillales bacterium
TACGCGGATGTTCCAGACGAAGGAGAAGGAGAATATTGTGTATTTCAAACATTTGTTGTACAGGTTCCTAGGAGGGATGAATTGATGGGTTATCTTAAAAAAAACGGTGTGCAGGCGCTAGTCCACTATCCTTTGCCATTACATTTACAACCTGCGGCAAAGAATCTTGGTTACCAAGAAAATGATTTTCCGGTTACGATGGAAATGTCAAAAAAAATTATGAGTCTTCCGCTGTATCCGGAATTAAGTGAACAGCAACAAGACCACGTGGCTAATTTATTTAAAGCGTTTTATAAATAGAAATCGAGGAAATTATGCGAGTTAATTATCCCTATTTACACCAACAATTCGCAGAAGTTGACCATATATTCAATGATTTACGTGAACTCGTTAGCACTGGTGAGTTTACCCTGGGCCCATATGTAGAAAAATTTGAGAAGAAGTTTGGCGATTATATCGGTGTCAAACACGTAATTTCAACCAATACAGGTACGGATGCATTAATTCTGGCACTAAAGGCTGTTGGAGTAAAAGCTGGTGATGAAGTTATTACAGTAGCAAATTCGTTTTACGCATCAGCAGGAGCAATCGTAGCCGCTGGAGGTACTCCGGTCTTTGTTGACTGTGATAAACGTATGCAAATCGATGTTACAAAAATTGAAAGTGCAATTACGAAAAAAACCAGAGCAATCCTTCCTGTCCATTGGATGGGGGTACCTGCTGATATGGACACTATACTAGAGATTGCCAAACGGAATGGAATCGAAGTCGTCGAAGATGCTTGTCCCGCTGTAGGAGCTGAGATTAACGGAAAACGATGTGGCACGTTCGGCAAAGCAAGTGGCTTCAGTTTTCATCCTCTCAAACCTTTGAATGTTTGGGGAGATGGTGGTGCGATTGTGACAAATGATGATAAAGTGGATGAATATCTCCGTTTGTATCGAAATCATGGGATGACGGATCGGGACCACATTGAAATGTGGGGTATAAACAGCCGCATACAACCTATTCTAGCTGTTGTAGCATCAAGGGTTTTAGATACTGTTGATCATTCCAATGGCGTTAGAATAAGAAACGCAAAGATTCTGGATGAAGGACTACGTGATCTGCCTGATTCTATTGAATTACCAGATCGACCGGATAAATATAAATCAGTATACCAACTTTACGTGATACGAGCTCGAAGGCGAGACGAGTTATTGAATTTTTTACGATCCAAGGAAATTGAATGTTGTATTCACTACCCAGTTCCTCTGCACTTGCAAAAGGCCGCAGAAAACTTGGGTTATAAGCGCGGCGATTTTCCGGAGAGTGAGAAACAAGCAGACGAAATCCTTACCCTTCCTGCTCATCAATATATCAATGAAGAACAAATAGAATATACTTTGGAACAAGTGCATAAATTTTATAAAGGATAGTTAATGGGTTTCAATCATGTCCGTTTGACGTATAACTTGATTTTTACTAGTCACTGGAATTAATAAATAGCTTATGTCTTCTGCCATTATTGAACGATTATTAATTACAGACAAAGATAAAGAATCTTTGTCACAGATCGCATATGACGCCACTGATACATCAGATGACTTTTTCAATTATTCGAAAGTGGTTGTCAAAAAACCTTGGGGATATGAGTATCTGATTTTTGAAAATGAGTCGGTTGCAGTTTGGATTTTATATCTCAAAAATGGGGCTCTCACATCGATGCATTGTCATCCTGGCAAAAAAACATCGTTGGTGGTTTTACAAGGGAAGGTAGTCTGTTCTAGTCTGACGAATCAGTTTGAACGTTTTGTGGGTGAGGGGTTGCTAATTGATAAAGGGGCATTTCACCAAACAAGGTCGGTATCGGAATCTGGAGCATTTATAATGGAGATCGAATCACCTGTTAATAAACGTGATTTGGTCAGATTTAAGGACAAATACGGGCGAGAGGGCAAAGGCTATGAAAAATCAGATAAACATTCAGCCAACCTACAAAACTATAATTATCTTTCGCTGCACACACCAGAAATCCATTATAATCTTAAGAAACAGTTTGGACAATGTTCCCTGACTTTTAAAAAAATTAGTCGCTCTCAAGGGATTGACGAGCTATTTACTTTGAACAATGAAGATGTCATTAGTGTCCTTTGTGGGCAAATCCTTAATCAAAATGGCCAGACCGTAGTTGATATAGGGGATACGGTAACTGTTGAAGAACTTAAACAAGCCGATGAGCCTCATGTTGCTAATTATGCGGAACTACTCATTATTAAGAAAATTGATACCTTAATTAAAACGACAGATTACATTGCCCGATTTCTTGTTGAATGTGGCGTGAAATCGGTGTTTCTTGCGCCTGGAAATGCCAATGTACACCTGCTAGATTCAATTGGTCGTTGTGAAAAGTTATCCTTCTTTTGTCCGGAAGGAGAAAATAGCGCCTCCCTGGCTGCGGAGGCCTATAGTAAAATATCAGAAAATTTAGGAGTGTTAGTCCTTTCTTCCGGTTCATCTGGGACGAATGCGATTTCTGGGGTAGCTCGAGCCTGGGTTGATTCAACATCGATATTGGTTATTTCCGGGCAAGACAGAATCGAATTTGAGGATGAGTCAAAGGTTCGTCAATTGGGCACCAAATCTTTGAATATTGTCGATATAGTTAAACCCATCACTAAATATGCGGTTAAAGTGACGGACCCTAAAACGATTCGTTATCATCTGGAAAAAGCCGTTTCTTTGGCTAAATCAGACCGTCCAGGACCAGTTTGGATAGATTTGCCAATTGATGTTCAAGGGGTAATCATCGATGAGAAAGAACTCCAATCGCCAGAGCCACAACAACCGGTTGTAAAAATCATATCTCATGACAATATTTCCGCTATTAGAGAGTTGTTGGCTCAGGCAAAACGCCCCGTTTTACTGGGGGGGAATGGTATTCGGTTAGCTGGTGCAGAAAAAACATTTTTGGAATTAATTGACCAATTGGGAATTCCAACCCTTACTAGCCGTCGAGGAGCCGATTTATTAACGGAAGATCATCCATTATATTTTGGGCGTCCAGGAGTGTATGGCCATCGAAAGGCAAATTTCATAATACAAAATGCTGATTTGTTGCTCTGCATTGGATCCCGACTGTCAATTCCGTTAATTGGACGAAACACTGAGGCCTTCGCTCGGGCTGCCAAAAAAATTATAGTGGATATTGATCAGGATGAATTAGCAAAATCGACTT
>DUBF01000119.1:0-1075 GCA_012960465.1 Rhodospirillales bacterium
CCAGTCTTAAGGATTTGCGGGTTTTTTTATGTCCAGTGAAATCCAGTCTAATATAGCCAAATTCGGTTAAAAGTGTTACCTTTTTTGTTACCTTCTTTATAATGAGTTTAAAAGGGTAACAGTGAGGGTAACAAAATGGCTATAAATCTCAATAAAGATACGGTCTACAGAACTACTAAACCCAAAGAAAAAGATTACAGTATTAACGATGGTGGTGGTCTTTACTTTTTTGTTGGGGAAAATGGTACTAAATTATGGCGCTTTGTTTATTCATTCGAAGGTAAACGAAGGAAAATCTCTTTTGGCGCTTATCCAAACACAACTCTTGAAAGTGCCAGGCGAAAAGCTGAGGAAGCTCGCGAACAAATTGCTACTGGAATTGACCCTGCTGAATTAAGAAAAAAAACAAAACAAGTCAAAAAAACTGAAAAACTCAATAATGAAAGAATAAAAGAGGGTTTACCGGTTTTGAATAGTTTTGCTGATGTTTCTAAGCAGTGGTTGGAATCAATCGAGCATTTAACCAATGCCAGGACGCATAGAACAAAAACAAGTCGGATTGAACGATTAGCTTTTCCAGTGTTGGGTAACTTGTCGATTAAGGAAATAAACTCGGTGGATGTAATGGCTGCATTAAAACCGATTATTAAAAGAAGGCAACTGGAAACGGCTCATCGTCTTCATTCTGAAATCAGTGCGATATTTGCCTATGCCATAGTACATGGCTTTACCGATTACGATCCGGCGCAACCCGTAGCAAAACAAATACCTGCGCAAAAAGTAAAACATCGCGCCGCTATTATTGACCCGAAACAGGTTGGTCAATTGCTGAGAGATATTTTCAATTACCAGGGCACTTTTGTTGTGCAATTAGCATTCCAGTTATCTCCACTGCTATTTCAAAGGCCTGGCGAGATTCGGCAAATGCTGTGGGACGATGTTGATTTAGAGACAAAAGAATGGCGGCCTTATGTCTCCAAAACCGATTTTTATCATATCGTACCGTTAAGCAAGCAAGCCATAGCGATATTGGAAGCCATTAAACCGCTAACAAGTCATGGGCAATATGTTTTCC
>DUBF01000119.1:1250-3215 GCA_012960465.1 Rhodospirillales bacterium
TGCGCGCAGCGTATAACCGTGCCCAATATTTGGATGAACGTAGGCGGATGATGCAAGCCTGGGCGGACTACCTGAATGCATTGAAACAAAGAGCGGAAATTATTCCTTTTAGACAAAGTGCTTAGCTTAATAAGGAATCGTGGATGATCACTCGCTATCAGCCCCAAAGGAGTGATAGTCTCGGAAATTTGCCAATCCGAAGTGTGCTAGGCGTATGAATCGCGCGTCTATTGAGAATTTTAAGAAGTATCAGACGATTTAGTCTGAATTGATTTTTTAGTTAATTATTTTCCTTGGAAGTAAGAAAAGCTACGACTCAGTTAAAAATAGCAACATTGTGAATAATGAATATTATAATAATTTACCGGCTTTGGAGATTTAGTTATGGATGATGGCAATTTTAAGAAAGGTCATAATTACATAGACCCACTTTGGAACCTTGCTGATACGATTACAGTGGTTCAAGCAGCAGCTTTAAT
Organism: Rhodospirillales bacterium; assembly: GCA_012960465.1. Taxonomy (GTDB): domain Bacteria; phylum Pseudomonadota; class Alphaproteobacteria; order Rhodospirillales; family UBA2165; genus TMED23. Next base: position 1,730 of record DUBF01000119.1, read on the forward strand.
AGCAGGCTTTGAACCTAATTCGATTCGGTTTAACTTTATTGGTGAAGTTTATTTTGAAGATGAATGTGGAGTCACTGATAACACGGATGGAAGATCAGTAAAAACAGCATACGAAGTATTAAAAAATGCTATTTATAGCGGGAAGTTGCAAGCAAAAATAATTCATGACTCGCGCCTAGAAGGCGAAGAGGGTACTCAAAAATATGCCGATATGACGGAGTGCGGCGAGTATTTTAATGTCTCTTATGAACATGTTGCTTTAGAAGGCGAACATTTTAGCAATGGTTATTTTGTAAAAAATAATCCAGACTGGAATATAAGTTTTTTAGCTGTTGAAGATCTACAAAAGTGGTTATCAAATAATGGTTTTCGTACCGGTTTTTTCTTTCCTGGTTTTAGTGATGCTCCTGATTATCTTGATATTCAAAACCCACGATACGCTCCAAAATTAGCGGCTGCGGTCAAAGCATGGCAAGCCGTAATTAACCCAAAAGGAAAAACGCCTAAACAAGCTATTATTAAATGGTTACGAGAGCATGCGGCTGATTATGGTTTGTCCGATGATGAAGGAAAACCCAATGAAACAGGTATAGAAGAAGTTGCCAAAGTTGCTAATTGGAAGCCAGGTGGAGGGGCGCCTAAAATGCCAAACCGATAACCAACACACCATTTAAGTATATGTTTATAAAGTATTGTTGAATGGGTGGCGAACTAAACCTACGGGTTAATTGCATAGGGAGCTAACCCACCCACCCCTGAGTTTTTATGGCGAGTTTTCTAAACTTACCCACCTTTTCAAAGCGGTTAGATGGCACTAAATTATCCTGGACATTAACAAACAGGATATAAATTTATATGCACCAATTACCAGAAACAGGATATGTACGTTTATCACAAATTGTCGGCAACCCGAAAGTTAAACCGCCTATCCCGCCCATTATTCCCGTTAGTAAGTCGACCTGGTGGCAGGGTGTCAAAGACGGGCGTTTTCCTCAGTCGGTAAAACTTGGGCCACGCACGACTGCTTGGCGCATTGAAGACATTCGCACCTTAATTGAAAACATGAATAAGGGGGGTAAATGACAAACAATAAAAAAAGCCGCCGAGGTTTACAGGCCCCTAACGACTTCAAACGTCATTATTGGTGGTGGCGCCTATGATGGATGTTAGCGTTGTTTTATCCAGGTTAGAAAAAGTAAGTGGTAAAGGGGATGGTAAATGGTTGGCCCGCTGTCCGGCCCATGATGACAGATCTCCTTCACTGGCTATCAAGGAAGTAGATGGGAAAACACTTCTGCATTGTTTTGCAGGCTGTAGTGTTCACGACATTGTGGGAGTGTTGGAGTTGGAATTATCGGATTTAATGCCAGATAATCCAGCGTATAAGAAAGGATCTAACCCCCTCAGGCTCAATAAATACGAACTATTTGACCTGCTTTTTTTTGAAGCAATAGTCTTATATCTGGCTACGAAACAAATGTTAAAT
>DUBF01000120.1:0-1579 GCA_012960465.1 Rhodospirillales bacterium
TTCTATAACTCAGTTTATTCTTGAAAAAGGATACGGCTGTAAAGTTGAAGTAACTAAGGGAAGTACTTCTCCAATCATGGCTGCATTGTACGATCAGCAGTTGGATATCGTCACCGAAGTCTGGCGTGATAATATTGTTCAACAAATAAAGGATAATATTGCCAAAGGTAACATTATTGAACTTGGTATAAATACTCCTGAATCCGGACAGGGATTTTACGTGGACAAAGCTACTTCTGACAAGTATGGATTGAAGCACGTAAATGATATGAAGGACGCAAAGATCGCCGCCCTTTTTGCTGATCCGGAAGCGCCTGGAAAAGGCAGGATGACAAGTTGTATTTCAGGCTGGACCTGCTACACAATCAACTTCGTGAAGCACAAGGTTTATGGCTTGGACAAATTATATACCAACTTCGATCCAGGTTCAGGTGGAGCACTTGACGCAGCAATTGCAGGTGGATTCAAGAAAGGCAAACCTGTCTTCACATATTATTGGGAACCTACTGGACTCATGGGTAAAGTAGACCTGGTAAAGCTCAAAGAACCGGCTTATGAGAAAAAGTGCTGGACAGAGATGATGTTAGTTGTTGAAGACATTAAGGCCAATGGACCGGAAGTTTATAAACCAACTTGTGCCGCAGCTTACGTAGATATGGCACTGACAAAAGCAGCATCAACACGTTTTGCCAACAAGCCTGCCAGTAAGCCGATACTTGATTTCATCAGAAAATACTCTATACCAACTGCTCTGGTGAACAGTTCTCTTGCTTTCTACATGGACGAATCCGGTGGAGATATGGAAGAAACAGCCAAAAATTTTCTCTCCAATTCAAATATCTGGGAAAACTGGGTACCTTCAGACGTCGCTAGTAAAGTCAAAGCTGCACTTTAATCTGTTTTGAAATTACTGAATTTGCCTTTTTATCTAAGAGCCCGTTCGGGCTCTTAGTATTTCGCATACAGAAATAATGAAAACAAACTGGAAATACTGGATCCCTATTTGTTTTGTGGCTTTTTGGGGATTGATAGTTATCAGCTATCGTTACGCAAAACCCCGATATAAGCCGGACAATATTTCGGATCTATTAAACGATTTTTCTTGGTTGATAAACTGGCCCAAATGGCTTGATTTTCCTTTGATGCAGCCCATCAACAGCGGATTTGACTGGCTGATAGTGGAATATGGACTTTTCTTTGAAGGTATTAATAACTTTCTACTTGGTCTCTACACCACCATGAAGGATTCCGTGGTAGCGCTACCCTGGCCACTTGTTGTGATACTGGTCGTCTTAATGACTTATTTTGTCAGTGGTAAAAAAATGAGTACAACTATCCTGGTAGGATTTTGTACATTTTTCATTGGCTTCCTCAGTCCCAGATACTGGGACAAGGCCATTATGACCACCTGTATTGTGCTCATAGGAATATTTCTCTGTTTAGTGATAGGAATTCCCATTGGAATCGCGATGGCAAGAAAACCTAAATTAAGAAAAACGATCCTGCCTGTATTGGACCTGATGCAGACTATTCCGAGTTTCTGTTATTTAATTCCAGGAATTTTGTTATTTGGACTGGG
>DUBF01000120.1:1765-3152 GCA_012960465.1 Rhodospirillales bacterium
TGTGATGATGGCATTGGCAATGGTTGTAATTGCTTCAATGATTGGTACAAGAGGGATTGGAGACGAAGTCCTACTCGGATTACAACAACTAAACGTGGGCATGGCAACAGAAGCAGGAATAGCAATTGTCCTGCTGGCTATAATATTTGACCGTGTAACTCAGGCCTATGGAGATAAAATTCAGGATAAGACCAAGCCTAAAAATATTAAAAAGGTATAATGCCTAAGATCGAGCTAAAGAACGTCTACAAAATCTTTGGAGAAGACCCTCATAGCGTTCTTCCCTTAGTACAAAAAGGTGCTACAAAAAAAGAGATCCTGGCAGAAACCGATCATACGGTTGGCCTTGATAACGTTTCCATCAGTATCGAAGAAGGTGAAACTTTTGTTTGTATGGGCTTATCCGGCTCAGGAAAATCAACTCTTATCCGGCACATAAACCGTTTGATTGAGCCAACCGAGGGTGTGGTACTGGTGGACGGAGTTAACGTACTCGAATTCAATGAAAAGGAACTGCTCGAATTACGGCGCCACGAAATGAGTATGGTCTTCCAGCGCTTTGGGCTTTTTCCTCACAAGACGGTGTTGGAAAATATCTCTTACGGTTTGGAAGTTCAGGGTAAGTCGATAGAAGAAAGAAATCAAACTGCAGAAGAACAGATCCAGGCAGTAGGACTAAACGGATTTGAACATCAATACCCGAGTCAATTGTCTGGCGGAATGCAACAGCGGGTAGGGCTGGCAAGAGCCTTAGTTACCAACCCCGGAATATTACTGATGGATGAGGCTTTCAGTGCGCTGGATCCACTAATCCGTAACGATATGCAGAATCAGTTGATGGAACTGCAGTCAAAACTACACAAGACCATCGTCTTCATCACCCACGACCTAGATGAATCTCTGAAACTCGGCGATCACATTGGAATTCTGAACGGCGGTAAATTGATACAGGTTGGTAAGCCGGAAGAGATCATCATGAATCCGGCTGATGATTACGTTACGGCCTTTGTTAAGGATGTCAACCGAGCCAAAGTACTGCGTGCCAAAACCATCATGCTGAGTCCAGATAACTCTATCATTAACGGCAAAGTTTCGGGAGAAACCATCAAGGTCCTCGAAAATAGTTTCATTGAGGAATTTCTACCTCAGGTAATTGAAAAGAGAGCTGTGGTGGAAGTCATCGATAAAGACGGTAACACTTCTGGATACATTACCGAAAAAGAGCTGGCTAAGTCTCTCACCAAAAATTAATCCGACCTTGTAACCATTTTGACTTTTTTGCAAAAACATTAAACTATGCCTCAAGAGCTGTTTATTTCCTCCAGAACCCGTTCAACTCCTTTCAGCAGCCGGGTTGAGGCCTGCGGTGTAAAGTCATATTCAGTTT
>DUBF01000121.1 GCA_012960465.1 Rhodospirillales bacterium
TAACTTTTCTTAACCCTAATAAACCATCCTGCCCCCAGCCACTAGCCACTAGCCTCGAATTACTTCAATTTAAACTTTTATACACAAGGCACTCCACACTGAATGAAATAATCAAACACCGGATCATAAAACTCTGGAAGCCTGGTTCTATCAGAATCATCACCTTCTGGAATAAAGATTACCATTCCTTGCCTTGCTCTTGTCAGCAAAACCCTGTACGCGTTAAGCAGATATCGCCTTCTAATTTCATCATGAATATTTTGCCATTTCGTGCCCCGAAAGTTCTTATATTCCCAGCCTTCATACCCCCTTCTTAAATTAGCATCCCAGGCTACGCAGGTCCAATCTAACTCTAGCCCTTGAATATCAAATTCTGTTGCGACATCTTCTAAGAACCCCGCCGAACGTACATCCGTATTTTCATTTAAAAACCATGTTTTGGGTTCGATAGCAAATTTAACATGAAGCCCATAGGGCTTTAATCTATAGGCTCCAGATGAAGCAACAACCCCAAGCCCTTCACTTCCTCTCGCCTTAGCTCTAACCCACTGCTTTGCTGTTTCAATATTTCGCGTAACAACAATAGGGTAATCTTTTCTTAAGTCTTGAAATAACAATCGTGCTTCATCAAGATTAAGATCTAAAAATGCTTTTACAAATGCCGAAAGCTTTTCAGAACGGAATGATCTCACTGAAACAGAAAGATGGAGTTCATTTTTAATCGTCAGTTGCTTCTTCGATAATGAAGAATAAATATCTTCTCCATTTGTATATTCTGAGTCGGTCAGTTTATTAGAAACATAAACATCCCAGTGAGGATAGCCATTTTGTATTGCCGAAAACCACTCGGGCAACCCAGCCTCTCCTGTATTTATTTCCTGCCCCCCACCGATTAAACAAATAATAATAGCCCAATCTTCATGCCTATCCAAAACACTGATTAGAAATTCAGGCTCTGACATATTAAATTCCGCAATTCCTTTTTTTCTAACCATAAAAGAACTTGTTTGTTCTAATGTCCAAGCGCGTTGAGCCTCATCAAAAACTGCAACTCGTTCAATAGGCGGCTTAGTACTTTGCATTGCATCATCACGAAAATGATGGATATTCTGAATAAAAGCTTTGGTTTTAGTTAATGCCATACTTTTTGTAACTTGAAGGTCAGTGCCTTTCTTTTCCAAAACCTCGTTTCTCGCCAAAGCTTCTTGTAATACCTCTACCAGCGGCCCATTTCCCGATAGGAAAACTGCGTGTTCACCCTCATCAATATTATGACGTTCATTGGCAATATTTAACCCTGCTAAGGTCTTACCTGCACCAGGCACACCCGTAACAAAACAGATTGATTTTCTATGACCTTTTTTAGAATTATCTATAATTTCAGAAATTACGTCAGATGTAGCACCCAGATTTATTCTCCCTGCATCAGACCTTGATATTTCTTTAACGTTATGTCCTTTGTAAAGCGCTTGTGCTGCCTCAATAATTGTTGGGGTTGGTTTATAAATAGATTCTAACCATTCATCTGGTTTTATTGGTTTAGTTTCAGCTATCGTGTGTGCAATTTGTTTAATGTGGTTAATAACGTTTTCTTTGTTTGATTTAACGGGCTCATAAACCCTGTCAGGATACTCTGACACTTTTAACTGATGGTCTGGTGCATTAGTAGCAATAACCATAGGTACGATTGCTCTAAAATGACTCTCCGCATGAAAGTTTTTTAAATCTATCGAATAATCTAAAGCCTGGACCATTGCAGAACTTGTGTATTTTTTTTCACCCACTTTAAACTCGAGAACAAACACAATACCTGAGAATAAGATAATCACATCAACCCTTTTTCCCATTCTGGGTATTGCGTATTCAAATGCAATAAAGGAATTGGGTAAATGTGCTAATGCCTTTTTGAGAATATCAATTTGTGATAACCAAGCGTTTCTTTGCAAATCTTCAAGCGCAAATTGATGACCTCGAGTTAATGCACCTAAGATTGAATCAGGCTTATCACTTAAAAAATGTTCTGTTGATGCGAAGTAATATGCACGATTCATGATTCCCCTTATTTTCTAACTCCAAGCTACTCATCATTATCCTCCATCAGATTTATCCTTACGGTCAGACTACTCCACACCCCGTATTCCCTTGCATCATTTCAGCACTAACCACAATCACTCTTATTGGCGTTACTAGTCTATGTAGTTATTTATTTTATCGCGGTAAACACACCTTTCCGCCATACCCCAGTAACATATCCTTTTCTTGAGTCTCCGTTATTGGAAAAATATGTTCCCTCTGCATCGTAAGGCGCAGAATTAACAAAGGTCCCTGTAATCTTCTTCCCGTTTGAAAAAAAACAAGAAGCTTTACCATCTAATGCATCTTTAAAATGACCAATACATTTATCACCGTTAGCAAAGGTCAAAGTCCCCTTGCCGCTTCTAGCACCCTTTTCCCAACCGCCGGTATATTTTGCACCATCCGCATAGTCCATTATGCCTTTCCCGTGAGGTAAATCTTGAACCCAATCTCCGACATATCTGCCTCCGGAAATATATGTCATGCTCCCATGGCCATGAGGTAGATCTTGAAAAAAATCCCCGTCATACTCAGCCCCATTGGAATGTGTTAGGACACCCTTTCCACTTCGTTTCCCTTGAGAAAAACCCCCAACATATCTGCTACCGTAGGAATACTCCATGGTTCCCTGACCATGCTCCAATCCGTCTTTGTAGGACCCTATATATTTATTAGATCCGCAAGAACTTAGTAATAGTGCAACTAACAGCAGTGATATGTATCGTATAAAAATCATGTGCCTCTCCCTTTTAAATTATTTAAATTTGAAGAACTTCGACAATAATCCAGCAGTGTGCAGACACACAGCACTAAGCTCTAGACCTAACGCGGTGAATACACTGTATAGCCATGTTTAGCCAGGCACTGCATTAAGATGTTTTCTCTTGCTTCGCGTTCTTCCGTAGACATTGCGCCCACCCCTACACCTAACAATGAAGCTCCTGCAATAAATGGGATCGCCACTGGGTTAAGAAATCCTTGTCCTGCAATCAAAGCAATACCGGCAACCGTGCTTCCAGCAATGGCCCCGCTATAAGCTCCTTTAGCAATCTTCTCAGC
>DUBF01000122.1:0-7548 GCA_012960465.1 Rhodospirillales bacterium
GGTCTACAGAACCGCCACAAGTATGGTGGTAAGTTTCAAGTGTCACGGTGTCACCGCCAGTTAAAGGTGTCCTCCACTCCAAGAATCCGTGAGGAACCTTGAGCTGAACGTCTACAGAGATTGATAATCACATCATCGGAGTGTGTGACAGGTTACTGAGAGAAAACAGCCACTTCTGATGGGTACTCAGTGGGTACTCAATAAACATAGCAACTTAGGCTGCAATAGAAAATTCATCCTAATCTATTGATTATATTAGGAAAACGTGGTGCCCGGGGGCGGATTTGAACCACCGACACGCGGATTTTCAGTCCGCTGCTCTACCAACTGAGCTACCCGGGCATATAGCCTACAAGTCATTGAAATAAAAAATTAATTAAGATATTATTTAATTACAATTATTTCTAAACTACTAATAACCATGTCCTATGATGCTGCTGTGATACTAAAGCTTATCAAACCACTATCATTCGTGACTTTTATTATAAAAGATCAAGTGTGACAATACTATTAAAGGTATCCATCGTCTTAGAATCCTGCACATATCCGACAAACCATAGGGTGGTGGGTAAAATTCTCCCGAACACACTAATATATATATCCTAGCTCTCACAAAATCAGTAGAACCTAGCCCTAGACCATCGTGTCTACCTAGGTGTAATTAGTGGCACTAAATAGCTAATCCTCAAAAGCCCTATTATAGGGATAGAATACGTGTATACCACCTGGAGTATTTATAAACTAAGATACTAGCACACTATTATATCTCTCCACTTGACGACAATAAGGCTTTGTTAAGACTATAAAGCTATTACTTCTCGCCATTAAAGTCAGAATAATAACTGAAACTTGTTTGATAACGTAACGCTAAGAAAGGATCGAGCAGTCCATCAAACCATAGAAATATCGGAAGTAAAGCTGGAGGTATGTTCGGTCTGTCAAAATGATTGTGCAGAGTGCGCTCACGGGGAACTCCGTTTGCAAACTAAAAAATATCAACTCTCTATGGAACAGGTTAGAGATTTCATAAAATTTACAGAAGAATCAAATTACTTGATTCATCAATTATCCATCCATGGCGGGGGAGAACCGCTACTTTGGAAAAATTTCAATGAGGCACTTCCCCTTTTTGGCAAATCTACCGCAATTAAATCAATTGTAGTAACAACCAATGGTCTAGCCATAAAACGAATCGATAATGAAGCGTGGCAACATATAGATACTCTAAACATCAGTTTCTATAATGACCAACCTAACGCTCTGCTTGAAGATACAACCGTTGCTAAGTACGGTCATAAAATACATGTTGAACATATCCCTTACTTCTTTTCACGCATAAAGAACAATTCCGAGGTATTTAAAATCCCCAGCAAATGTATGTGTTCAGGCCCAATGATTTTAGAGAATAATGTATTTCCTTTTTGCGGCCCTCCCGTATTTGATGCAGCGCAGATAATGGGTATAGATATATGGAAATTGAACGGTATTTATAAAAAGATAGAGCAAAACTACCTTTCTGAATTTGATCCTTCTCTCCGTGGAAATATGGAAATTTGCAGGTATTGTTGGGCAAACTCCAACTATATAAAAGAAAAGCGAATTGTACCGCAAAGTATTACTGGTGGTTGCTGGCAATAAGATTTTCAGTCCGCTGCTCTACCAACTGAGCTACCCGGGCATATTAAACAATCACATTGGCGGTACAAAACTCTTATCTGTATAAATAACAACCCCCTTGGTGAGAAGCGCTTATAGGAAAAAAGGCAGCATCTGTCCAACACCAACAAATTACTCGTAATCTAGCATTTTATGTCATCTTTTCTTGATAGGTCGAGGAGATATAATCATCAACTATCTCTTTAAATTCTTGAGCTATTTTTCCTCCTCGTAAAGTTACTTTCTTTTTACCATCAATAAATACGGGTGCTGCTGGCTGTTCACCCGTCCCTGGAAGTGAAATACCGATATTAGCATGTTTACTTTCACCTGGACCATTAACAATACAACCCATCACGGCCACCTGCATTTCTTCAACTCCTATATACCTTTTACCCCATTCTGGCATACTAAGTCTGACATATGACTGAATTTCCTCTGCAAGCTCTTGAAATACAGTACTCGTAGTTCGCCCACAGCCAGGACAGGCGGCTATTTGCGGTGTAAAAGAGCGAATACCCATTGTTTGGAGAATTTCTTGACCAACAATTACCTCTTGTGTTCTATCCCCACCAGGTTCTGGAGTAAGCGATATTCGGATTGTATCACCAATCCCCTGCTGTAAGAGAACAGATAAAGCTGCAGTTGATGCCACAATGCCCTTAGACCCCATTCCAGCTTCAGTGAGGCCCAAGTGCAATGCATATTCAGATTCTTTTGCTAATTTTTGATATACGGCGACAAGATCCTGAACCGAGCTAACTTTACAAGATAGCACAATGTGATCCTTGCCAAGCCCAATTTTTTCAGCAAGTGCTGCACTTTCGATAGCTGAGGCTATCAACGCATCATGCATGACCAATTTAACGTCCTTTGGAATAGAACGCTTAGCGTTATTATCCATAAATCGGGCAAGCAGAACTTGATCCAAGCTACCCCAATTTACACCAATCCTTACCGGCTTATCATACTTAATTGCTTGCTCAATCATTGTCGTGAACTGCGGATCTCTCTTATCTTTAAAGCCCACATTACCCGGATTAATCCTATACTTAGACAGAGCCTCAGCACACGCTGGATATTTAGTGAGTAATACGTGACCATTATAATGGAAGTCACCCACCAGGGGAACCGCACAACCCATTTCATCTAACTCAGCACGTATATAGGGAACTTGAGCTGCTGCTTCTTCGGTATTTACAGTTAAACGAACAAGTTCAGATCCGGCCTTGGCTAGGCGCGCTACTTGAGCCACAGTAGACACCTTATCAGCAGTATCAGTATTAGTCATTGATTGCACAACAACTGGCCCTTGATCGCCAATCGTAATTTCACCAACTTTCACACCAAATGTTTTACGCCTCAATATTTTTTCCATAGTTTACTTATTATAGCACCAGGATTAGACATGCTAGCTTTCTTCTGTAATCATCATATTATTATGTTGAAACCGAATTTAAAAATTGCTTCTGGAAAAAATATTTCATACGAGAATTTTCCCGTTGGCTCTTGGCTGTTACCCCGAGCCTTGCGTCGTCATATAATAACTTTTTACAACTTTGCCAGAGCGGCTGATGATATTGCTGACGCAGCAAATATTGATCCGGATGAAAAAGATAAAAAACTCAATCAGTTTATCGAGGGCATAACCAAAACTAATTCTGAGGATGGATTACCCCTAAACGCCTTGCAAATGGCAAAAAGCTTACGGGAAACCAACATATCAGAAAAATATTGTCTCGATCTACTCTCAGCCTTTAAGCAGGATGTAAGAAAGATTAGATATAATAATTGGCAGGAATTAATTGATTACTGTCATCTATCAGCCGCACCTGTCGGCCGTTATATGATTGATTTGCATGGTGGTTTCCGTAATGGAACTTCAAATAACTATAAGGCATCCGATGCCTTATGCACCGCATTGCAAATCCTCAATCACCTGCAAGATTGCCGGGAGGATTTTCAGTTGCTAAACCGAGTTTATCTACCCCTCGATATGATGAAAAAGCGTAACGCAACCGTAGATCACTTAACAGCTGGTGCTATATCATCAACCCTAAGGGACTGTGTGGACGATATGTTAGATAGCATTGATATACTTATAGCTGAGGCAGGAGAGTTTCCCTTAAAGTTAAAAAGTCTGCGACTAGGAATGGAATCTCAGATAATCATTAATATCGCAATCGAATTAAGTAAAAAGTTGCGTAAATCTGACCCTATAGTCGCAACAGTAAAATTATCTAAGTTTACATATATCAGATGTTTTATATTAGGCGGCGTTAGAGCCTTGATCAGATGATAATTATTATTCTTACTCTTCAATTACTTGCTTCAGGGGCCGTTATCATCTGGTTCTTATTAATCTTTTTCCGTGGACAGTTCTGGCGTGCAGACCGGTATCTACCAAATATTAAAACTCCGTTGAAAAAACCACCCGAAATCGTGATTATTATTCCCGCTCGGAACGAGGAACGCACTATAGATCAATGCATTTTATCCCTTTTACAACAGGATTATAAGGGGGTTATGTCAATAATCGTGATTAATGACAACAGCAACGATAATACCTTTCAGGTAGCTGTGTCTGCCAGCCAAGGGCATAATAATGTTCACCTAATTAATGGTACAAAAACCCCTAGCGACTGGACTGGAAAAATATGGGCTTTGGCTCAAGGTATCGTATTAGCAAAAAAAAACTTCCGCCATGCCAAATACTTTCTTTTTACCGATTCTGATATTCTTCATCATCCTGAAAACCTCACTGAACTTACCAACAAGGCGGTGAATGAAAGCCTAGCTCTGGTTTCCCTGATGGCAAAACTACGTTGCACCTCAGTCTGGGAAACACTTCTGATACCGGCCTTCATATTTTTCTTCCAAAAACTCTATCCTTTCGCTTTGGTAAATAACCCAAAAAATCCTGTTGCAGCTGCTGCTGGTGGTTGCATGCTCGTTAATTGCCAAGACCTTGAAAAAGTCGGAGGCCTAGAAGCAATTAAAACAGCGGTGATAGACGATTGTGCATTGGCAATACTTCTTAAACAATTCAATCCCATATGGATAGGCTTAACACAATCGACAAAAAGCCTCAGGGAGTATCAATCTTTGTTTGATATCTCGCGAATGGTCAGTCGAACAGCATTTGTCCAGCTTAAGTACTCACCCTTAAATTTATTTGGCGCGATAATGGGCATGCTGATTATTTACATTATTCCTTTAATCAGTGTTCTCGTTGGTGTGTTAAGCAAAGAGATATCATTATGTATTTTAGGTCTAGTGGGTTGGATAGTAATGTTTCTTGCTTACATCCCAACACTTACACTTTATAATCGCCCTATTTGGGAGGCCAGTTTACTACCAATATCAGCACTATTTTATTCTGCAATGACAGTAATTTCAGCGTGGCAGTATATGTTTGGTAAAGTGCCTACTTGGAAGGGACGACCTATGATGAAAGCAAAAAATACAATGCCATTCAAAAATAAACCTGCCAATAGCCAGAAAGAGATACTCGCGATTATTAAACAATCGGGAACATCTTTCTACTGGGCGATCAGATTTTTACCGAAAAAAAAACGCAAGGCGATGTTTGCTATTTATGCATTTTGTCGAAAAGTCGATGACATTGCCGATGGCAAAGACCCCTCAAAAAGAAAGTTGTCAAAACTCAAAGAATGGCGAACTAAGATCGATAAATTATATAATCATAGACCTACGGATTTAATTACACATGCTTTAGCCGGGCCGATAACAAATTATAACTTAAATAAAGAGGACTTTATTGCCATAATCGATGGGATGAAAACCGATTCAGTCAAAAAACTTAGAATACCCAATAAGGCAGCCCTTACCGTATATTGTGACCAAGTTGCGTGCGCCGTTGGTAGACTTTCGAATAGTGTATTTGGGATTAAACCAGAGCAAGGTAAGAAATTAGCTAAATTTCTTGGAGAAGCACTTCAACTAACTAATATTCTGCGCGATATCCATGAGGATGGTGATCGTGATCGCGTATACCTGCCAAAAGACCTACTATCCCTTCATGGAAACGATAAGATAGTAATAAACGAAATTCTAGAACATCCAGGATTAACAGGCGCTTGCGATGATTTAGCCAAATTAAACAGAGAAAAGTATAAACAGGCTGAAGTTCTAATTAAAGAATGCGATACAAAACTCATTCGTCCCGCCTTGATAATGATGAAAATATATTACCAATTATTCGTATTATTGGAGCGCCGCGGTTGGGAAAACTACAAAGTGCCAGTAAAAGTATCCAAATCGTTTAAGTTTTGGATAGTTGCGCGTGTTTTGATTTTTAAAAAATAACCTGTTATTCAAAAGCGGTTCAGAAAGAAAGGCTTTAATGTTTGATGCAAGAAACTACTAACGATAATCTGAGTAATAGCTCATTACCTAACATGACTTCTCTAGATGAAACCATTCGTAGAGCTCAATCTCGCTTGCATGGTTATCAGAAAAAAGATGGGCACTGGGCATTTCCATTAGAAGCTGACGTCACTATTCCCGCGGAATATATTTTACTCAATCACTACTTAGGCGAAATTAATGATGAGATTGAGCATAAACTTGCAAACTATATTCGTCGTATCCAGAACGAAGATGGCGGATGGCCTCTATATCACGGCGGCAATATAAACGTCAGTGCGTCGGTCAAAGCTTATTTTGCCCTAAAGCTAGCCGGCGACAACCCTAAATTACCACACATGCTCAAAGCACGAGACAGAATATTAGCAAACGGTGGCGCAAAAGAATCCAATGTATTTACTCGCATTACTCTAGCTTTATTCGGAATGGTCCCATGGCGTGCAACGCCGGTCACACGGATCGAAATTCTCTTTGCACCGAAATGGCTACCACTACACATCAATAAAGTTTCATATTGGACCAGAACCGTAACGGTACCACTTTTAATATTGACAGCACTTCGCCCTCAAGCAAAAAACCCGCGAAAAATTACAATAGATGAACTATTCACAAAATCACGGTTTAAAGAAAATTACCGGATTGATAATCCGACAGGTCATTGGATTGGCCACCTTATGATTGCTCTCGACCGTATGGCTAGACCATTTGATTCACTTATCCCCAATTATTTTGTAAATCGGGGAATAAAAAAAGGGATGCAATTTATCAACGAACGGCTTAACAATGAAGATGGCCTTGGGGGGATATTTCCAGCAATGGCCAACACATTAATGGCCTTTGACGCATTAGGTATAAATAAAAATGACCCACGCGTTATTACAGCCCGTAAAGCTATAAATAAGTTACTTATTCTCAAAAATAATGAAGCATATTGCCAGCCTTGTCTCTCGCCCGTTTGGGATACTAGTCTTGCAACTCACGCCATGCTTGAAGCTAACCTCTCTTCAGGACCAAGAATACTTGAAAATGATAGCACCTCAAAAGCCTGCAAGTGGTTAGAAAAATTACAAATTAAAGATTGTGCTGGAGACTGGGCTGTCTGGCGACCAAATCTGCGTCCAGGAGGATGGGCCTTTCAATACCACAATGATTATTATCCTGATATTGATGACACAGCTGTTGTTGCAATGGCACTCCATAGAACTGGAAACAAAATATATGAACCTACCTTGCTACGAGCCGCTGAATGGATCATAGGTATGCAGTCAAAGAATGGAGGTTGGGCAGCCTTCGATGCTGATAACGAATATCATTTGTTAGAAAATATGCCCTTTGCTGATCATGGGGCCTTGTTGGACCCACCAAGCGTGGATGTTTCAGCACGCTGCATCAGTTTTTTAACGCAATTGGGTTATGACCAAACCAATGGGACAATAAAGCGCGGGATAGAGTATCTTAAAAAAAATCAAGAAGAAGTTTGTTCTTGGTTCGGGCGCTGGGGCA
>DUBF01000122.1:7628-17534 GCA_012960465.1 Rhodospirillales bacterium
GAAGATATGAATGCACCTTATTTAAAAAAATCCATTGAGTGGATCATATCCTCACAACGTGAAAATGGTGGTTGGGGTGAGGGTTGCGAGAGTTATTGGCCTCAAGATGATAACAAATTATCTGAAACAGAATTCAATTTATCTCTTCCTTCACAAACTGCGTGGGCCCTACTTACGCTCATGGCCGCCGGCCAACATAAAAGCGACGCTGTTGTACGAGGTGTAAAATTTCTTATTGAAACATGCAAGAATGATGGGGAATGGGATGAAGAACATTTTAATGCTGTTGGTTTTCCACGTGTGTTTTTTCTTCACTACCATGGATACCGCCTTTATTTTCCTCTTTTAGCATTAGCACGATTTCGAAATCTTGAACAAGATAAGATAAATCACCAAATTTTTGGTCTTTGAAAAACAAACCCGATGAAGCGAATTGGATTCATTACAGGTATTGAAAAAGAAGCAATTATTCTCCGAAAAACACACCATTACTCTAAATCAAAAATAAGCTGGGTGGGTAATAAACAAGGGAACGCCTACACCCAAGCAAATACACTAGTAAAAAGTGGCTGCAACATCTTGATCAGCTTTGGCTTTGCAGGTGCACTTGATCCACAGCTCTCTGCTGGTGATCTAGTGACCCCAAAATCGGTTGTAGATGCTGAGGGCAATATTTTTAAAACTGATGATGATCTACATCGAAAAATAACGAGCCATTTTTCAAATAAATTTAAGCTTTCAAGCGGCAGATTATTTGGTTCAGAAACTATCATCTGGAATACCGACGAAAAAAAACGCGTATTCAAGATGTATAGTACAGCAACTGTTGATATGGAGTCTCTGGGAGTAGCCCAAGCTGCGCATGAGAGTAACTGCTCTTTTTTAATAGTACGGGCTATTTCAGATACCGCTAACCAAAATCTCCCTGTGGAGAGCCTCAAGTCGATTGATCTGAATAGTAATATTAAAATTGGATATATTTTAAAAGATTTAGCAAAAAATCTAAATGAACTTCCTAGCTTATTGCGGCTTGCGCAAAATAGTCACAAGGCACAAGCTTGTCTACGCGATGTTGCCAGACTGGGATTCGGTATGTAATCTCTCTGCAATAACTTCTTCAAAGACAAAATCAGAGGGGCGTTGCTTACTTAGCGATATTTCAGCAACCATTGGCTGATCAGTGCTTACTCCTTTTATGGCAATTTTTAGCGCTTTAAACGGATGGGAAACGGTATCAATGACAGCTGTCGGCTCATACCCACAATGTACCATACAGTCGGCACATTTCTCATAATTTCCAGTACCATACCTTTCCCACTCAGTATCTTCCATAAGCTCTTCGAATGTATCCGCATAGCCTTCACTCAATAAATAACATGGTCGCTGCCAACCAAATATGTTGCGCGTAGGATTTCCCCACGGTGTACAATGATAGGATTGATTACCAGCTAAAAAATCGAGAAATAGTGATGATTGACTAAATTTCCAATTCCGTTTTGCTCCTTTAGTAAAGACATCTCGAAAAAGTCTTTTTGTTTTTTCACGATTCAAAAAATGTTTTTGATCAAGAGCCCTCTCATACGCATAACCAGGTGATATTGTGACACCTTCAACACCTAAATCAAAACAAACAAAATCAAAGTACTCTGCAACCTCGTCCGCTGTCATTTGATCAAACAAAGTACAATTTACATTCACCCGAAAGCCCAGAGACTTAGCTTTACGTATTGCTGATACCACACGAGAAAATACGCCTTTTTGGGCGACCGCATGATCGTGGTGTTTTTCTAACCCATCTAAATGAATTGAAAACGTTAAATATGGCGTCGGATTAAACTGACTAATTTTCTTTTCTAACAATAACGCATTCGTACAAAGATAGACAAATTTCTTTCGCTTCGTAATCTCTTTAACAATTTCCGGCATCTCTTTATGAAGAAGTGGCTCCCCTCCAGGTATTGAGACTATTGGAGCTCCACATTCTTCAACAGCTTGGATACAATCCTCAACGCTTAAACGCCGATTGAGTATACCCTCTTCATAATCAATTTTACCGCAACCGGGGCAAGCTAGATTACACCGAAACAGAGGTTCCAGCATTAGAACAAGTGGGTAACGTTCGATACCCCTTAATTTTTTCCCTAAAATATATTGTCCAACCCGGAAACTTTGAACTATTGGAATAGCCATTAATCAGGCCCTAAACTCTTTATCCTTCAACTCTGTATTCATCAGTGTTGTTGGTAATTTAAATTGTATATTTTCTTCAACCCCGGAAACCAGATTTAAATCTATTTCAGCAAAAGAACGCAAATATTCTAATAATTCCGCCACCAGTTCTTCTGGCGCAGAAGCGCCTGCCGTAATACCAATAGTTTTGGCGCCTTCAAGCCAACTTGGATCAAGGCCCTTTGCATCATCAATTAAATAACTAAGAACACCTTTCTCGGCACCAATCTCTTTTAAACGATTGGAATTGGAACTATTTTGTGCGCCAACAACTAATAATACATCTATATGATCAACAATTTGGCGAATCGCTTGTTGGCGATTTTGAGTGGCATAACAAATATCGCGAACATCCGGTCCAACGATCTCCGGGAAACGATCCTTCAGGACTCTAATAATATCACGGGTATCATCAACGCTGAGCGTTGTTTGTGTTACATAAGCAACTTGGCTCTCATCTGGTAGGACCAAATTCTTTACATCTTCAACATTTGTAACCAAATGGACCTTTCCAGAAATTCGACCCATCGTACCTTCCACTTCTGGGTGTCCAGCATGGCCAATCAATACCACAGAGCGCTTACTTTTAGAATGATTTTGGCCCTCTTTGTGGACTTTAGAGACTAGGGGACAAGTCGCATCAATTATTGGTAAATTGCGAGAGATTGCCTGGCCTTCGACAACTTCCGAGATGCCGTGAGCGCTGAAAATCGTTACACCTTTGTCAGGAATTTCAGAAACTTCATTGACAAAAATAGCGCCTTTTTTTCTAAGCGTCTCCACAACGCGTTTATTATGAACAATTTCATGACGAACATAAATCGGAGCACCATGAATTTCAAGGGCACGTTCTACAATCTCAATAGCACGTTCAACGCCAGCGCAAAAGCCGCGTGGTTGTGCTAATAAAACTTTGTACTTTAAATTCAATATCCCTAAATCTCACCTAAAACGCTTAACTATTAGATAATGTAAAAATACCCATTTGCAATATTAAAATGATCCTCAGAGGACAGACTGTCAAATCAATTAAAATGCCCTATAATTAGATATACACAATATAAGAGGTAAAGTTGAAAGTTCTTTTAACAGGAGCCACCGGTTTTATTGGCTCAGCAATATTGAGACAATTAATAGACCGCGGTGATAGAGTCCGTACGCTCGTGCGCGCGACCAGTAACCAAAAGAATTTGCATGGTCTTGATTGTGAAATTTTTCTAGGTGATCTTAACGATATTCAATCGATTGAACCGGCTATAAAGGATTGTCAGGTTCTGATTCATGTTGCAGCTGACTATCGTATATGGGCCCTAAATCCTGAGGAAATAACTAGAACGAATGTGATTGGTACACAAAATATTATGGCGGCTGCAATTGCTGCTAATGTTGAGAGAATTGTATATACCAGCAGCGTTGCTACTCTTGGGAAAAATCGCGATAACACCCCGGCTAATGAAGAGACAGCTTCATCTTTAAAAGATATGATAGGCGTTTATAAAAAATCAAAATTCTTAGCAGAAAAAGAAGTGCGACGTATGATCTTTGATAATTCATTACCAGCGATCATCGTCAACCCAAGCGCTCCTATTGGTCCACGTGATTTAAAACCAACCCCAACGGGTCAAATAATTGTAAAAGCGGCCAATGGTCAAATTCCCGCTTATATTGAAACCGGCCTAAATGTGGTCCACGTTGATGATGTGGCACGTGGTCATTTGCTAGCACTCGATAAAGGCGTAATTGGCGAACGCTATATTTTAGGCGGTGAAAATTTAACTTTCAAAAAAATTCTGGAACTCGTATCGGTGTATACTGACAAACCCGCACCTACTATTAGCATCCCACGCGAGCTCATATTACCCGTTGCGTACCTTGTCCAAGCCTGGGCAACAATCACTAAATCATCAGAGCCATTCGTTACAGTCGACGGCGTACGAATGGCTAAGCAAATAATGTATTATGATTCAAATAAAGCAAAATTAGAATTGGGCTATAAATTTCGCTCAGCTAAAGAGGCAATTCAAGATGCAATAAAATGGTTTGGCGAACATGGATATTTGCATTAACTAGTGGTTATTATGGAAGCTATTATGTTAGCCGCTGGTATTGGTTCGCGCCTCTCAAAAAACGATAAAAATCATCCGCCCAAATGTCTTATAACATTTGATGGAAAAAGTCTTCTCGCTCGCCATATTGAGGTTCTTAAATTCTGCGGAATTAAAAAATTGACACTTGTTATTGGCTATCGTGCAGACGAAATTACGGCTGAAGTATCTAAAATCGATAATTCAAGTTTTGTTGAAACTATAATAAATTCAGAATATCTTGAAGGTTCTATTGTATCCTTATCATACGCGATAAAAACTATGCGATCCGGAACAGACATATTGTTTATGGATGCAGACGTACTGTACCACTCAGACCTAATCCAACGATTAAGCTCGTCAACAAAAGATTGTCATATACTATACGACAGCGGCTATGAGCCTGGTGACGATCCAGTTTTACTGTGTTTAAATGGTAAAAGAATTGTAGATTTCAAAAAAAAAACAAATATGATATGTGATCGCATTGGTGAATGGCCCGGCTTTGTTAAATGGTCATCTCAAGCAGCAATCGAATTATCCAACATTATCGAACGAAGAATTAACTCAGGACAAGTAAAATTACCTTGTGAGGATGCTTTTAGAGAATATATGCTCAAATCAAACACCCAAAATATCTACTGCGATGATATCACCGGAATTCCTTGGATAGAGATAGATTTTCCCGAGGATATAGACCGGGCTCATAATTTAATCCTACCGGCTATTAAAAACTATACTCGGTAAACGTAATCTTTATCAACTTCACGTTCTACATCTGGCGGAAAATTTTTGCGCTTATCAACATAATAAGTTTCCAAGTGATTGCCCTCAGACAAACGATTGTATGTTGAAAAATATAACCTTCGCGGCTTATCCGTATAGTTGTGAGCCGACTTGTGCGGCGCGTATGAATCAAAATAAATTACATCACCAGGTTTGGTGGGATAAGGTTTAAAATTCATCATTGCTGTTTCTTCTTCGGACAAAGGCGTCCACTCCTTACCCATCAATTCCACTTTGGCCATTTCGACAGGCCGACTAGCCAGTTCTAAACATCCGTTTTCAATCGTCGCTTCATCAATGCAAACCATCACATTAATAAAATATGCAGCATAAGCTTCCCAACCAGCTTGGGAATCTTGGTGTGGTTTAAAGCCATCTCCACCAGGCATTTTGAAGTTAATTTTATCTTTAAATAACACTGCCTCTTCGCCTAATAATTGACCACATGAAGGAATAAAACTATTTGCAAGGATGGATAGACCTTTATGGAAAGGCGTCATATTTTCAATACGATTAATCAAATCCTTTTTTTCATCTAGCAAACTAGTTTCGTGATAAACCCAATGCTTACCAATTTTTTCTGGAAGACGAGAAATCTCATCAGCCCACTTTTGGATATTTTTTGAGACTGAACCACTAAACGCTTCAGGCAAAAGAAGAAAGCCTTGTTCATGGAATAAACTAATCTGTTGGTTAGATAATTTTACAGTGTCTAGCATAGTCATTAAGATACTTGAAAAATATCGATTTGAAAATTGCCAATTGTATCAATATTACGCAACCTTTATGACTTAGGTGCAAATATATAGAATTTGGGATATGAATGAGTATCGCACCTTATTCTACAGCTAAACCGGCAAAAGGCCTAACGATGACAAAATCAACTGAGCTCAAGAAACTTTTACACTCAATAGATACTGAATTTCTCATGGAAGCCCATGATGGAATTTCAGCAAAAATCGTAGAGGAGTCTGGGTTTAAAGGAATTTGGGCATCTGGTCTTGCTATGTCAGCAGCCTTGGGCGTTCGCGATAGTAATGAAGCTTCTTGGACACAAATTCTAGAAATACTCGAATTTATGGCAGATGCCAGCCGAATTCCAATTTTGGTTGACGGTGATACTGGATATGGCAATTTCAATAATCTACGCCGCGCCGTTCGAAAGCTATGTCAACGTGGAATCGCGGGCATATGTATCGAAGATAAACTCTTTCCCAAAACTAATTCCTTTATTGGTGAAGGGCAACCTCTCGCCGATATCGATGAATTTTGCGGTAAGATAAAGGCTGGAAAAGATATCCAGTTAGATGATGACTTCAGTATCATCGCGCGAGTTGAGGCTTTAATTTCAGGAAGGGGGATGGAAGAAGCATTAAAACGCGCCAGTGCCTATTTTGAGGCCGGTGCTGATGGAATTTTGATCCACTCTAAACAACGCGACGGGGATGAAATTATTAACTTTTTAAAAGAGTGGGCAAACCGCTGTCCAGTTATCATAGTTCCTACGACTTATTACCAAACCCCAACCCAAGAATTTAGAGATGCAAACGCTTCGCTAGTTATTTGGGCAAATCATAATATTCGCGCCGCCACCTCTGCGATGCGCGAAACGTCTCTTCGTATATACCGGGATCAATCGTTGATAGGAATTGAAGATAGTATATCTAGTGTGGACGAAATATTTGAATTGGCTAATAATAGTGAATTAGCTGCGGCTGAGAAAATTTATCTTCCAAACAACCAAGACGAAACAAAGGCCATTATATTGGCGGCTTCGCGAGGCAAGGAACTGCACGATCTTACAGTAGACCGCCCCAAATGTATGATTGATGTTAGGGGACAACCTCTCCTTCATCGACTTACCACGACTTTCAATCAAGCTGGAATTAGACAAATTTCTGCAGTGCGGGGATACAAAAAATCTACGGTAAACCTTCCATCTATTGACTTTAAAGATAATGATGAGTTTGAGACAACGGGAGAAGTCACCTCTCTCTCCCGAGCTATAAGTCAAATCGAGGGCAATTGTATTTTTTCTTATGGTGATATTTTATTTCGTCACTACGTTTTAGATCAATTATTGAAAACCAATGGTGATATTGTTCTTGTAGCAGATGCTCTTTGGCAAGATCGAGATCCAAACCCTCAATCCAGAACCCGTGATCTAGTAAAGTGTGCTGAACCTTTCACAATTAAGTACCTCGACGAAGATGAGGTAACATTAAATGCGATAGGTCACGACTTTACACCAGAGGAAATACAGGGTGAATGGATTGGTTTAGCCAAGTTTTCAGCGGTAGGTTCCAATAAAATTCGTAGTGAAATTATCGCAATGCAACAAGATGGTACCGAACGCAATGCATCAATGATAGATCTATTTGCCAGACTTTTGAAAAACCGTGAACCGATACACATCATATATATATCGGGGCATTGGCTCGATATCGACAATGCTGATGACCTAGCAGACGCCCAAAAATTTCTATGAGAAGAATATGATTTCTGCCGATGATTTTATAATACCCGCCCACAAACTAGGCTATGACTTTTACACTGGCGTTCCATGCTCCTTTTTAACGCCTTTTATTAACCGTGCTATATCATCACAACAAATAGATTACGTAGGGGCTGCAAGCGAAGGGGAGGCTATCGCAATAGCCGCAGGAGCATGGTTAGCAGGCCGTAAGACCGTTGTAATGTGTCAAAACTCAGGTTTAGGTAACTGTGTTAACCCGATAACCTCGCTCAATTATCCATTTCGAATTCCAACCTTATTGATCACCACCTGGCGGGGACAACCTGGCGTAAAAGATGAGCCACAGCACGAACTTATGGGCCAAATTAGCCAATCTCTAATGGAGTTGATGCGGATCCGTTGCATGGCTTTCCCGCGTACGCCCGAGAAAATTGTAGAATTGTTGGATGCTGCAGAATTAATAATAGAAGAGAATAAGCTACCTTTTGGCTTAATTATGAAAAAAGGTTCAGTCAAAGCAGAAAAGCTTGATCAGCTAATACCTAACGTGAAGGAAGTTGGCCTATACAAAGACCTGCAAGCCGGCTTTATAAAAACTAATCGATATAAAACGCTAGAGAAAGTAATTGAAATAACGTCGGATGAGACAGCTATTATAGCGACGACGGGAAAATGTGGTCGAGAACTGTTTACGATCGCTGACCGCCCACAGCATATGTACCAAGTCGGTTCGATGGGAGGCGCATCTGGCATGGGCTTAGGCGTAGCTCTGAATACAGATAAATCAGTAGTCATATTAGATGGCGACGGTGCTGCTTTAATGAAAATGGGCAGCTTAGCAACGATCGGAGCAAATTCACCAAAAAATTTAATTCACGTCATACTGGACAATGGCGTCCACGATTCCACCGGTGGACAGGCGACTGTAAGTCCACATGTTAACTTTTCGCAAGTTGCCCTCGCTTGTGGTTACCGTTTTGCTGCGACAACTGATAGTTTAATGGGTTTTACAGATGCATTTTCTGAAGCGCGTAAAAACAAAGGGCCGGCGCTCATTCACGCAAAAATTAGCCCTGGTTCTATAGAAGGCCTGGGTCGACCGACGTTAAAACCTGAAGATGTTGCTCGCCGCTTTAAAGCTTTCATCACAAAAACTTAATTTTACCAAATAATACGCCGCTGATTATGAATTCTTTAAAATGCTATGAGGTTATTTCAACTTTACACCCATCTCCGCGACCACACCGGCAACCGCCTCAACCAGATTTTTCATATCAAACTTTTGAATCTGTCCAATACAACCAATACGAAAACTATCCACTTTGGTAATTTTACCTGGATAGATCATGAATCCTCTTTCAAGCAACCGACTATAAAACTCAGCAAAATTAAAATTCTTAATTCTTGGTTGATGAAAAGTCACAATGATTGGAGCCTGCAGTTCATTACGAAGATAGGGTTTAAAACCAAGTGTTTTCATACCCTGAATTAACGTCTCACAATTCTCAAGATAGCGATAGCCCCGGCCTTCGACGCCGCCGTCCGCATCATGTTCAATTAATGCCTGTCTCAGCGCCGCTAATACATGGGTTGGTGGAGTGAAGCGCCATTGTCCGGTGTTTTCAAAATTCTGCCATTGATCAAATAAATCAAGGCTGAGTGAGGACGCATTTTTCTCAGAATTTGACAAAATAGTCTTATCAACAATAGCAAAACCAACCCCTGGAACACCCTCTAAACATTTATTCGAAGATGCGACGATTGCAGCGCACTTGATGTTGGAAACCCTTAAAGGAAGCGCCCCAAAGGAACTCATCGCATCAATTATTAAAAACCGACCGGCCTTAGCAACGGCGCTAGCTATCTCAGAAATCGGATTCAAAATACCGGACGTCGTCTCACAATGAACTGCAAGTACGTGCGTTATGCTTTTATCTTTCTTTAAAAGTTGGGTAACTTGATTTGCTGTAGGCGGAGTATCTTCATCAGTTTCTAACGTAATATATGAACGTTCATGAATCTGACAAATTTTGGCCATTCGCCTGCCGTAGGCGCCATTAACCAATACTAAGATGTTGGCGTCTCTAGGTATTAATGTATCAATTGTTGCCTCAACAACAAAAGTACCACTACCTTGGATTAGCACACAATTGTGGGAAGGTGCCCCTTGTTCAACACCTGCTATTTTCTCCAGTGTTAAACTAATTTCTCGAGTCAATGCTATAAATTCAGTATCTCTCGACCCCCAATCCCTCAACATAGCACTTTTTGTCGCTTTTGAGGTAGATAGAGGCCCCGGCGTGAATAGGAGTGGTTTATCTGTCATTTAAT
>DUBF01000122.1:17654-18498 GCA_012960465.1 Rhodospirillales bacterium
GACGGTCAGGCTAATAACCGGGGCCAGCGCGGCGCTTTGCTTTGCAGTGGGCGAAGACAACTTTACAACAATTGGTAGTGGGGTTTTTATACTATCTCTATTATTAGACCGTGCGGATGGGATATTAGCACGACTAACTGCAAAAACTTCAATGGTTGGCCATAAATACGATTTAATCGCTGACACTATCTCAAATGCATTTGTATTTATTGGAATTGGTGTGGGGCTGCGTCATAGCCAGTTTGGAGATCTAGCCATCCCTCTCGGGTTTGTGGCCGGCTTAGCCGTTACCACAGTTTTCTTTTTCGTTACGAGGGTAGAAACTCGAAAAGGTAATCGAGCGGCTGAGATAAAAAGTTCAGCGGGATTCGATCCGGACGACGCAATGCTATTAGTTCCGGTTGCTATGATGTTAGACTTTTGTAATGAATTAATCATCGCCGCAGCTTTCGGCGCATCTGTCTTCGCAATTTTCTTCTTTTTCAAGTTTAAACATTTATTGCGACCCTAATCTAAAATATGTCCAAATCGTCCATAAACAATAAATTATCGCGCCGATCCCGGAAGCGATAAAAAATGGAGTCAAAAAACCAAACCAGGTCACAGGAGCTATCAAATAAATACCATCTTCGAGCTCAAAACCACCAAATCCAGGATATCCAATTGCCTCACCAACACCCAAGTCATCGGTCCGTTCATCAATACCTAAATTTGAAAATAACGAAATTATGGCAGCAGCAGCGCCTGCCCCACCCAAAACTATTGCCCAAATGCCTAGGTCACCGTTCACAAGACCTAAACCCAATCCAATAAATAAGGCCGCGTAACTTATCCCTCCCGCCAC
>DUBF01000123.1:0-62653 GCA_012960465.1 Rhodospirillales bacterium
GAATGATGGTGGACCCGGACCCAGCTTTGGTGGACCGAATGATGGTGGACCTGGACCCGGCTTTGGTGGACCCGGACCCAGCTTTGGTGGACCTGGAACAACCTTCGGGGGAGGCCAAACACTTGGTGGAGCCATGAGTGGAATGCCCGGTATGGGTGGAATGCCCGGTATGGGTGGAATACCCGGTATGGGTGGAATACCCGGTATGGGTGGACCCCTTGGAGAAAACTACGCAGCGATCGATTTTTTTAGCCCTTATGCGTACACATATGTGGACCCCGATGACGCACCAGACGTTGTTATAGCCGCAGGCGCGGCAATAGCTTATTCAGATCCATACAGCTCTGTTATGATTTTAGCTGATGGCGGCAATTCGATTACTATTAATACGTCTTCGTTCATCTCAAATGGTTCGCTTACCGGTGGATCAGGGGCAGACAATGTCATCATGAGCGGAATGGGTGCTGTAGGTACGATTGATTTAATGGCTGGTACGGATTCTTTAAAACTAGCCAATGGTGGAGGCAGTTCAATTACTATTTCTAACGTAGAATTTCTCCAGGGTGGAACTGGTTCAGATGCTGTTACTTTTACGGGCTCTGGCTCAACTGTCATTAAGGGTAGCTCGGGAGTTGATAGCTACACCTTGCCTACTACAGCCGGGGCCTCCTTCACGTTTAAATATGAGTCGACCGCTGAAATTGGGGACACAATTAATGGCTTCGTCTCTGGAACCGATAATTTTCTATTTAGCCGGTCTTCTTTTCTTGGCGATGACAATAGTAATGGTGCTGTAGATTATTTTCAGTGGGGCAATATTACATCCGTATTTGGGAGTGACAAGACTTACTGGGTCCGAGACACAGCAACAAATAATTTATACTACGATGTCGATGCTGATGGGCCAGGAACCGGAGTGTTAGTTGCCAATCTCAACGCATCAGTCGCTATAGGCGACATAGACTTTATCGCGTAAGTTTAGTTTATTAACATCAAAAACCAGTATACCCTAAAATAATCAGTATATGAACAATCTATTGGCGCCCTTATGAAAGAACTTCTTCGCCGATTACTAATACGACCTGGACTGACGCTGGAGTTAGTCTTGGCGTCCCTTTTTGCCAATGTATTAGCTTTGGCTCCTTCCCTATTCGTTATTCAAGTTTTAAACCGATACGTGGCCAATGGGGTCAATTCTACCCTTATGACGCTAACGATCGGAGTTGCGATCGCCATCGCGCTTGAGTTTAGTTTTCGCCAGGTCCGGAATAGGCTTGCCAAGGGTATCAGCGCCAAACAAGATGAGCAGATTGCTCTGGCGAGCTTTGGCGTCTTGGCCACTGCCAAGGCAGGCTCGATTGAGCGTCTACCGCCCGGCCAGCAGCGCGAAATCATCGCCGGCATCGATAACATCCGTAATGCTTATGGAGCCGCTAATATCTCGAGCGTACTCGATCTGCCATTTGCCCTTCTTTTCCTCGGGGTTCTATATTTACTTACCCCTGAACTTGGGATCATCGCGACACTGTTTGCCGTAATTGCATTTTTAATCGGGCTACTTATGACTGCCGCTATCCGCGTCCCTACTCACCGGCTCACAGATACGGCAAGGCGCGCCAATCTTGTAACTTTTACTGCTATTCAAGAAAGCGATACTTTACGTGCGTTTAATGCGACACATTTTCTCACTAAGGCCTGGAAAACTCAAATTAGCTTTGCACAAAATCTCTATCGCAGCATCATTGCTCGTCAGGGATTACTCGTCTCTATCTCACAGAGCGTCGTCGGATTAATGGCAGCAACATTAATGGCCGTTGGCGCGATCTTGGTCGTTGAGGGTAAACTTGATGTCGGAGCACTCATCGGGGCAAACATTTTAGCAGCCCGGGCCTTGCAACCAATTTCACGGTTTTCGCAGATGGGTGAAGTTTTTCTAAAAGCAAAACAATCGACCACATTGCTCAACGAATTTTTTAAATTGCCTCGTGAAGCAGAAACTGGATCTGCAAAACAAAATTATACAGGCTCCCTTGAGTTACGTGATATCGGGTTTAGTTATCAGGGGACTACGGGACCCCTATTTGAATCTTTATCAGTTAAAATCCCCGCTGGATCCATCTGTGTAATCAATGGCACAAACGGTGCCGGGAAAACAACCCTCGCACGTCTGATTGTTGGCCTGATTGAACCTAGTCGCGGACAAATTTTAGCAGATGGGCTGGATCTTCGCCAAGTCCATCCGGAGTGGTGGCGTAAGCAAGTAATGTATATGCCCCAGGAGCCGGGATTTCTTAATGCGACGCTGGAGGAAAACCTGACCGTTAATGCTCCTGATACAGAGAACAGTCAGCTTAATCAAATAATAGATGCGTCAGATCTCCGTCAATTTCTTGATGAAACGCCTAATGGATTTGAAACTCCAATAACAGATAATGGACGCAAACTCGCCGTAGGTATTCGTCGCCGTCTCGCCCTTGCCCGTGCCTTAACAACAAATGGAAAACTTTTGGTTTTCGACGAGCCAACCGAGGGTATGGATAAAAAAGGAAGCGCGGTCGTCTCCTCCGTTCTCTCCTCCCTCCACAGCCAGGGTCACACTATTATCATAACCAGTCATGATACCAACGTGATCAATCAGGCTAATATTTTTGTTGATCTAACGTCAAAGCCTGTTCCAAAAATTCGCAGACAAAAGAAACCGTCGTCGGAGGTTCCCAATGAATGAGGCTCAACAAACGTCGATGCAAACGACAGTAAATAATTATGAAAAAAACACAGGTACGCATTTATTTTTATTTATCTGTATTGTCGCATGTATTGCATTTGGCGCCTGGGCTTGGAAAGGCAACCTCGCAATAGTGAGTGTTGCCGAAGGTGAGGTGGTCCCTTCCACTCAAGTAAAAACTATTCAACATCTCGAAGGAGGTATCGTTAGAGAAATCAAAGTACGAGAAGGGGAACGGGTGCGAACAGGACAATCTCTAATTACACTGGAATCTACTGCAACAGGAGCCGATGTTGGCGAATTAAAAACCCGAATTGTAGGGCTAAAAATTGAAATTACCCGTCTTCAAGCCGCCGCATCAAACGCACCAAAACCTGCTTTTCCTGCTGATTTAATAAAATCTCATCCACGATTAATACGAGAGGCTAAACAACTGTTTGAGAGTAGTAAACGCCGGCTAGACGATGAATTTGCCGGTCAACGTGCTATTATGGACCAACGAAAGCAGGATATCCAGGAGGCTACAGCACGTATCAAAAACCAACGTAACTCGATGAAACTCCTTAAGGAGCAAATTGCGATTAGTGATGATCTTCTCAAAGAGCAACTAACAAACCGATATAAACATTTAGATCTCCTAAAAGAACTAGCGCGGCTCACAGGTTCGATAGAAGAGGATAAGGTAGCGCTTCAACGAGCGGGTTCAGCACTCAAGCAAGCAAGTGCAAATAGAGATAGTATACGCAGTAAATTTTCTGAAGAAGCCCGTACTAAATTAGACGCAGCCCGTCGACAGCTTGAAGAATTCATTCCCCGAATGTCTAAGTTTGAGGATAGTCTGAAACGAACAATATTGCGTTCGCCGGTTGACGGTGTGGTAAAAACACTGCACGTCGTAACCATTGGCGGCGTTGTCCGCGCCGGAGACGCTGTCATAGATATTGTTCCTGAAGGCGACCAATTGATCGTTGAGGCCAAACTTAAACCTCAAGACATAGGCTATGTTAGAGAAAAACAGTCTGCCCGTATTACCCTAGCCTCAGCCGACGCCATGCGGTTTGACGGTCTTGAAGGTATAGTTGTTAGGGTAAGTCCCGATACAATAACCGGCGATGACGGGGAGCCTTATTACAAAGTAAGAATTCAAACGGAGCGCAACCATTTTCGCCGTGCTGAAAACCGTTATGATCTTTTTCCGGGTATGCAAGTGATTGCCAGCATTCATACGGGTGAGCGCACGATAATGGAATATCTCCTTGATCCATTCTTAAATGCTGGTGATACAGCTATGAGAGAAAGGTAAAAAGCCTAACTATTACTTACCTTTAAAATTTGGAGTGCGCTTTTCCATGAAAGCACGCCGACCTTCTGTGTAATCATCACTATTGGAACAAGCATCGATAAATTCCTGCATTGCATCATGGTCCCATTCACTGGCGCTATTTGCCACCGTATTTGTAATCCTTTTCGAAGCACGTATTGATAACGGCGCGTTTTGAGCTATTGAATTAGCATACTCCCTGACATAGCCATCCAACTCATCAACCGAAGTCACGCGATTGACCAGACCAATTTGAAGTGCCTCGGCGGCGTCATAGCGCCGAGCTGTAAACAAAATCTCTTTCGTCGTTGGACCGCCAACGGTTTCCAAAATCCAGCGAGTGAAGTTCGGGCGATAACTAATACCTAGGCGCCCTGCTGGTATAGCAAAAACTGAATTATCGGAACAAATTCTAATATCACACGCACATGCCAAGGCCATACCTCCACCCATACAATAGCCCTCTATCATTGCAATCACGGGTTTTGGGCAATGGCGAACGCCATCATACATGCCATTAGTAATTCTCTCATAGCGTTTGATACCATCTGGCGTCGAGCGTAATTCTTCAAATTCAGAGATATCTTGACCGGCAACAAAAGACTTACCGCCCTCACCTCTAATAACGACAACCCGCACAGCTTCGTTCTCGCTATGATCCGAAATTATCTGGGTTACTTTCTCAGCCATCGCCAATGAAACTGCATTTCTCCGTTCAGGATTATTATAAATAATCCAACCAATGCCATTTGTTACTTCACTTAGAATTTTATCTGTCATGTATTTATAATCTCTACATAGGTTTTACTAAATATTTTAAAACTACGACCTTCCGAAAACTATTCTTTTACATGAGTTACCTTCAACCATTCTTTAAGGAACACATAACCATGTTATCCATTACTCAATCAATACCGTTATAATAATACGTATTCTAATAACTCCCCAATACCATTTTCATAAGTTTCTTAAATCGATCAGATATTTGTTCGTGATTAGTTAGGTAATTTACGTGGTCACTCTTAGATGCGGAAGATGATAGTTCGATCGACCAAAGTGCAGTAATATCATTCGGTAGCATAGAATAGCGAATATCAATAATCCGATCAGAAAATCTAGGATGTTTAGCTACGTAACCGTCGCTAAACCAGCGAAAACGCTCAACATCCTTGGCTTGCTGTCCGGTCTTATCCAGCCATAAAAAATCTCTGGCTAAGTCAAGTTTGGGGAGCGAGGTTCCAAAAAAGATATGGGGTGATGGTCCTGTGCGAATAGCGTCCACATAAAACCGTTCTGACGTCTCATATATTATTTTCCAGACTAAAATATTGGCAAAACTGGGTTTAGCTTCAATACGGACGATTTCATGACCTCTGTTTTTTGCAATACCCTTACCCATTTCAATAGCATTGTCGCGCTGGATCATTCCTAATGACATATATAAAACAGCCCAAACTAAAGCCATCCGACCATAACTACGACTTTTTTTTATCCCTGCCATAATTACTAAACTCAAAATAGGGAGCGTAAAGAGTGGATCAACAATCGAAATTGTACTCCACGATATCCTTTCGTTACTAAACGGCCAGAAAAGCATTGTGCCATAACTTGTACATGCATCTAACAAGGCGTGTGTCGCATAACCTAACGTGCAAAAGAATGCGCTTTGCTTAAAAGTTAACTGTCTCCGCCTCCCGACTACCCAATGGAGCAAAATCGCACAAATAATCCCTCCAACCGGAATGAAGATAAGTGAATGTGTGAACTGGCGATGATATTCAAGAAACAGCAAAGGATCTTTAGTGGATCTTATAAATACATCTAAATCAGCCGCCATGCCTGCAACAAAGCCAAAAATACCCGCAGTAATGAGATTAGATTTGCTTGCTGTCGATTGTGGCAATGCTGCGCCGAGGGCACCCTGGGTTAAAGGATCCATGATCTAATCGTTCCAGTTCAAATTAATCGCATGATTTAATCTATATTGGATCGTTATCCTTAATACTACACTTTACCAAGAAACTTAATCGCTCGCTCCCAGGACAGTTCAGCCGCCTCGGCTTGATAACCGGATCCTCGATTAGGAAACATATAACCATGCTCTCCCCCAGGATATACGAATAACTCGCGATCTTCGAACTTATCGCATTCAGCCTTTACTTGTTTAATAGCTGTCATTGGCGCAACTGCGTCATTATCACCAAAGTGAAACTCCAAAGGACAGCTAATATTTTTAAATTCTGAGAGATATTTCTCGACATAAGACCCATGAAATGAGACCCCACCATCAATCCCATACCGTGCGGCGGCTTCAACTACGTAAGGACCTCCATAACAAAACCCAAATACAACGACTTTCCCATTACAGCTATTCAAAGATTTTAACTCAGAAATCGCAGCCTCGACATAAGCGTTACCATCCTTTCGATCAACTCGGATGGCGCGAGCTTTGGCTCTTTCATAATCATCAGTAGAGAGCGGACCAGGATCAACGTCATCTTCCCAAAACATATTAAGTGCCATAGCCGGAAATCCAGCCTCAGCCAACCTTTCGCTGATTTTTTTAGTATCATCATCAACGCCAAAGATTGCGCTTATTACAATAATACCAACCGCTTTACCGACCGGCGGTACTGCTAAATATGCGGGAATTTCTCCCGTTTTACAGGCAATTAAAATATCTTCTGTTGTCATAGGGATCCTCATCATATGTCATTTGCAGGTCTAAAATAACCTTTTTCCAAATTTCAATTGGCGGAAGAGAGTGGGAGTCGAACCCACTAAGAACGTCTGACGTCCTTCACCGGTTTTGAAGACCGGCCAGCCCACCGGGACTGCTTCCCCTCCATAACTGGTTTTATAGGGTTTTTTTGACTTTGCAAGAATAACACTAGGACTGGCCGGCAAATAGGCACCGAATATTCCGAGTTCAATAGAACTCAGTAAAGCTAATATTAGTCTTCGCTTTTTAGGGTAGCATTTTATTCATAGTTAAATGCTCAGCTTTAGCACTTTTCTATAAGCTATACAAAAGTAGCTAATGATATTTAATCAAATTTATATTCATTATTTAGGATCTGTTTTACAAATCTATATAATTACTTAAACACTAAAGGCTAATACTCTAGTAATATAAAATAGTAAAATTAAACTATTAAACCCAGTTATATCTGATCATCTAATACATCGAGATAATTGTTAGATTCTAAATATAACAAAATTTGATTTGCGGCATCAATAGCCTCAGTATTGCTACTATCAATTATGATTTCGGGCCTTTTTGGAATATCGTACCCGGAATCAATACCTGTAAAATTTTTAATTTGCCCATTTTGTGCTTTTTTATATAGTCCCTTTGGGTCGCGACTGGCACAAAGCTCTATGGAGGCATTGATATAAATTTCAATAAATTCTCCTTCTTCCATTAAACCTCGAGCCATGCGGCGGTCGGTATAAAAAGGCGATATGAAGGATGCGATTACGATAAGGCCAGCTTCAACCATAAGCTTTGAAATCTCTGCTATTCGACGGATATTCTCCACTCGGTCAGGATCAGTAAAGCTTAGGTCTTTATTCAAACCATGACGAATATTGTCGCCATCTAATAAAAACGTGTGTCGGTCCCGCGCATGAAGGTATTCCTCGAGAAGATTGGCAATCGTCGTTTTTCCAGATGCAGACAATCCCGTGAACCAAAGGACCACTGGTTTTTGATTTTTTAATTGGGCTCGTGCCTTTTTACCAATACTGAAGGTTTGCCAATAGATATTCTTAATTTGCTTTAAATCATCGTCAATCAAACCCATTTAGCAACTTCCCTAACGACTAAAATTTGAGTAAATAACACCAAGTATGAACAGAATTAAAAGGCAATAATTAAACTACCAAATTGAGCCACAATGTACAGTGAGCAACAATATACGTCAAAATTCATATAATTTTTATTACATGTTAATTTTTCCTATAAACATTATTTTGAATAAATTTAATATCCAGTAACCTGGGATAAGATGGCGTCAAATTCGTTAACATTATTTCCCCTCCAAACTACGACTTGATCAGGGCGAATCAAAACTAAATCAGCCTCATACAAAGAACGCACATTTTCATCGTAAACTTCTATAAATGTTACAGGTACGACCTTTTCAGATACAACCTTTTTAATTTCCGAAATGTCAAAATCAGGACGAAGACACATTAACGTAAACTCGAAACCGAATTTATCATATAACGAGCTTCCATCACCCAACCAAGCGTGCGGGGCTCGACCACCTGGGCTCGCCGTCGGCGTATATTCATTTGCAAGATCTGGCGGTAAGATTGCATCGTCATGAGCAATAATCGAGGATCCATCATAACGATATCCAAATGTAATACCGGGAATATTAAATTCAGCACGCGCGTGTGCCTCAAGATAAATACCCGCCTCTTTTCTAGCCTTCCTGCCCTCTTCAGTGTCATCTTCAAGTTCTGGTACAGCGCTATAGCTTCCGATCGACTCAGCAAATTTTCGGGCAAACTCTGTATTACGTAAACTATTTTTATATCTCTCTATATGATAACTTTTAAGGAGATTACGGCCGCCCCATCCATTTATGACACCGGCTAATTTCCATCCCAGATTAACAACATCTTCTATACCAGTGTTATAACCAAGACCACCTGCCGGTGTAAAAAGATGGGCTGCGTCACCCGCTATAAAAATACGACCTTGACTTAAACGTTCTGCAACCAAAGCAAAACCGGCCGTCCATGAAGTCCGAGAAATAATTTCTAAATCCATATTTTTGCCAAAAGTTTCGCCAATCATAGCACGCGCTTTAGTCTCGCTTATTTCAGCATCCTCTTCTTTTGATTTTAACTGAGTATGAAATACAAATTCGGACTTTCCATCAATCGCCGCCATAAAACTTCGTCGATCTTTATTAAATGCCCAATACATCCACGCTTTTTTTGGTGGGAGAAAATTATATAAATTTGGACTTCGGAAATAAATAGCGTGCATCCTTCCACCTAAGAAATTCCGGATAACCCCTGACTCGCCAGTATATTCAATACCAAGGTATTTCCGCACTAAACTCCGAGGCCCATCACATCCCACAATATATTTAGCCCGGATGGTTCGCCTCTGGCCTTGCTGTTCAATCGCTGCCGAAACAAAATCCCCCTCATCTGATACTGAAGTCACTGACGTACCAAAATGCAGATCAACGCACGGTAAGTTGGCTGCCTGATCGCGTAATACGCGTTCAACCAGCATTTGCGAAACTCTATGGGGCAGTTCAGCAGCACTCCATGAACCTGAGAGGGTTTTAACAATTTTTTTTGCTTCGTTCGAAGAGGGTAATGAAAAACGTGCTAACTCATATGCGGTATAGCGAGTAAAATACGTGATATCAGTCGGATAATCTGAAGGGAGGCCTTGCTCACGCACCTTATCTGCAAAACCTAATCGGCGAAAATGTTCCATAGTCCGGGCTTGAGTTGCATTTGCTTGTGGATCCGGGGATGTTCCATCTCGATCATTAAACAATGCCACAGACACTTCCCGTTGGCCCAATTCGTTTGCCAACATGAGACCAGAAGGCCCGCCACCAACAATAATAACATCAACATCAATATTCGACATATTTCTCTCTAATCTACCAGATAAGATGAATATACCGTGAAATTAAGTTAAGCAATATAGTTCAACATAGGAGCATTGATCAGGCTGTATGGGATGTTACAATAAAAAAGGTTATTGGGAGAAACGCATGAAAGATAGTTTAGTGGCCGGCATTTCAACAACGGCCAATATTTCAATCGACAGTGATCGCACCATAGCTTTCATGGGCAACGAAGGGCGCGTTTATGCTACACCATCAATGGTTCTTGATATCGAGTATATAGCACGTGATTGGCTCATGGAATATTTGGATGAAGGTGAAGACACCGTTGGGACCCATGTTTCTGTAGACCACATTGGAGCAACAGTCGAGGGCGACAAAGTTGAAATAACAATCACGGTTAAAGAAGTACAAGGACGTGCAATAATAATGACCGCCCATGTCAAAGATTCTATAGAAGATGTAGGAATAGGGGCGCATAACCGCTTTGTTGTGGATAAATCGAAAACATTTGCGCGCCTGGAGGAAAAACGGGCTAAAATCGAAGCCCTCTAGATAAGAAAGATCACACGAATGGATTCAACTGCAACCAAAACAAATAAAAAATCTATAGCCACGTTCTGTTATCAATGCGTTGCAGGCCCCGACCTTATGAAAGTTGAGGTGGAAGACGGAATCGCGACAAGAATGGAATCAAATTATGACATCCAAGACGAACATCCAGGTGGTGGACGGGTTTGCGTTAAAGCATACGGTTTAATTCAAAAAACTTATAATCCACATCGTATCAAAACTCCAATGAAACGCACGAATCCAATAAAAAGCCGGGACGAGGACCCTGGATTTGTCGCAATTACCTGGGAAGAAGCCCTAAATACCGTTGCTGAGAAAATGCGAAAAATAATCAATACCAATTTACTTGATGAATCAGGTTTTCCACGGATTGCAGCAAGTTTTGGTGGTGGTGGCACGCCAACCCAATATATGGGTACTTTCCCCGCTTTGCTCTCGGCTATCGGCAAAATCGATCTAGGCTTTGGGGCCGGACAAGGCGTTAAATGTTATCATTCAGAGCATTTGTACGGCGAATTATGGCATCGAGCTTTTATTGTAGCCGTAGACAGTCCTCTTGTGAATTATATTCTCTCTTGTGGTCATAATGGAGACGCGGCTGCAGGTGTTGCTGGAATTTGGCGTCATGCAGATGCTCGTGTTAGAGGTATGAAACGGGTACAAGTTGAGCCCCATCAATCTATTACTGGTGGCGTAGCTGCCGAGTGGATACCGATTAAACCAAAAACTGATTCAGCATTTCTATATGGTGTTATCCATCGCATTCTAATCGAACGTAATTGGCGCGAAATTTGTGACGTCGAGCGGTTGGAACAGGATAGTAACTCGCCCTATTTGATTGGGCCCAATGGCTATTGGATGCGAGATCCAAAAACGCAAAAACCACTAATATTTGACTTAGAAGACCAGACAGCAAAGCCTTTTGATACTGATATACACCGGCCCGGTATGGAAGGTAAATTTGTAGTATCTGGTATTGAGATAGGTGCCGATGAAGATAAGTGGATTCACGATAACATTGAAGTTACGACATCCTTTCAACAATTAATTGAGCATATGAAAGAATACACTCCCGAATGGGCGGAAGAACAAAGTGATGTTCCAGCGGAAAGAATACGCACGGTCGCCGATGAGTTTGTTAGCAATGCATGTATTGGGCAAACTATAGAAGTTGAGGGGGAAGAAATGCCTTTCAGGCCCGTTGCAATACTATTGGGTAAGACGGTTAACAATGGTTGGGGGGGGTATAACTGTTGCTGGGCCCGCACAATGTTGCTGACATTAGTTGGAGCTCTTGAAGTACCAGGAGGTAACGTTGGTTCAAATGTAAAACTTAACCGGCCTGCAGATAGTAGACAAAAATCAGCCATAAAAGGTCCAGATGGTTTCATGGAATATCCCTTTAATGAAACAAGCAAAACCGATTGGCAAAAGGATCCCAGTATTCGAAATGGATTCCAAACACTAGTCCCTCTTGCAGCCAACTCAGCATGGTCACCAGCTCTAGGGCCAGCCCACTTGCCTTGGTTATTTCAAAAAAAATCACCTAAAAATTGGCCTAAGTCAACAAAACCAGACATCTGGTTTTGCTATCGAACTAATCCAGCTATTTCGTCGTGGAATGCACCCGAAGTTGCCGAGCGGGTTGCAGAATTTCCATTTACCTGTGCATTCGCCTATACGATGGATGAAACTAATCACTTCGCCGATATTTTATTGCCCGAAGCTACTGACCTAGAAAGCACTCAACTCATACAAATCGGTAGTGCTAAATTTGTTGAACAATTATGGGCGCACGAGGGATGGGCAATTCGTCAACCAGCCTGTGATAAAACCGTCGACTATATGGATATGAGCGATATTGCGACAGAACTTGCGGCACGCTCTGGATTGCTGGAAAAGTATAATAATGCAATCAATCGGGGTGCAGCAGGCCAACGTCTTGTAACCGATGACTTCGATTATAGCCTCAGTGAAAGTGAAAAACATTCAAATGATGACATATGGGATGCAACCGCCAGGGCAGCTAGTCATAAATTATCAGACGGTGAAGAAATACATGATCTAAACTGGTTTAAAGAAAATGGTTATATGCTGAAACCCTACTCGACTAAGAACTGGTATCTCTATCCACATATGAAAAAAAATAAAATTAGATTTGAACTTCCTTATCAGGAACGTATTCTACGCCACGGCACTCAGCTTGCCCGACGCCTCCATGAAACTGGCATAGAATGGTGGGATAAACAACTTGAAGAATATGAGCCTTTACCAAAATACGCCGCCTTTCCGGATATTTGGATCGAACATGTTAAGGAAGAAGGTGGTAATCCCGATGACTATCCTTTCTGGGCAGTAACATCTCGAAGCATGCAATATTCATGGGGTCTAAATGTTGGAATTCCAATGATTAACGAAGTAGCCCAAAATATCACAGGTCATAAGGGGGTCTTGATTAATCGTGGCAAGGCAAAAGAAATGGGGCTGACGGAGGGTGATCCGGTTGAAATTGAATCCATAACTGGAATAACCCGGGGGTATGCTGTATTACGAGAAGGTGTACGTCCAGATACGGTTGTTATGATTGGACAGTTTGACCATTGGAAAACACCGTTCGCTAAAGATCTTGAACTTCCTAGTTTAAACTCATTAACTTCACTATCGCTTTCTCTTACAGATTCAACGGGCAGCGGATCCGATCTTGCGCGAGTTAAAATTACCAAAACGACCGGACCTAAACGGTCTGAGAAAAGAGTCGAAAGTGCTAAACATCTATGAATGAAATAACGCACAAACGCTGGGGTATGACAATCGACGTAAACCGATGTGTTGGCTGTCAAACATGTACCGTCGCATGCAAACACGCGAACGATACTGTACCTGGTGTCCAGTGGCGTAAAGTATTAGACGTCGAGGTTGGTCAATATCCAGATGTTGAACGCCTATTCTTGGTCACTGGCTGTCAGCATTGTGCCGAACCCTCCTGCGTCCCTGTCTGCCCAACCGGCGCAACAAAACAACGCGAAGATGGCTTAGTCACAATGGATTACGATTTATGTATAGGTTGCGGATCTTGCGCTGTTGCCTGTCCTTATCAGGCCCGCACCATAGTACACGATAAACCAACCTATTTTGGAACCACAACAGCACAAGAAACAAAAGTTGCTCACGATGAGCGCGTTGGTGTCGCACAAAAATGTACTTTCTGTATTGATAGGGTAGATGACGGGTTGGCTGGAGGATTTCTGCCAGGTATTGACCCTCTAGCAACACCGGCCTGCGCCTCTTCTTGTATATCTCAGGCTATTAAATTTGGAGACTTCAATGATCCAGAAAGCAACGTTTCAACACTAATAGCAGACCGCGACTACTTTCAAATGCATGAGGAACTCGGTAATGATCCACAAATTAAATATTTAATCGAGACGCCAGCAGTTCCTGCACGGCCATCTGATGACAGTGATCTGGATGAGGAAGCTTTATCGGATATAGAAAATGCTCTTGTTGGAAAACGCCAAACCTTTTGGGATATGCGGGCGGCCATGAACTTTATCATGGGGGGTATTGGTTCCGGTACAGTTGTCATGACTTATTTGATTAGCTTCATCACCCCAATTAATAATGCGGAATTAATTCGAATTAATTTGATATCTGGGGTAATTATAGCCATAGGGCTGTTTTTCGTTTGGCTTAAAATTGGAAGAAAACTGAGAGCGCCATTAGCAATTCTCCGCCCACAAACATCTTGGATGTCCCGTGAAATATATGCTGTTGGGCTAATTTTTCTTTCAATAGGACTACAATTTATTTATCACAGTCCTATTCTAAATGCGACCGCAGCGGTCGGTGCAGCAGCATTCCTTTATTGTCAAGGACGCATTTTACATTCAGGGAAAGGTATCCCCTCGTGGAGAGTTAGCCAAATGCCCTTAATGTTAATCGCCACTGGGTTACTCGAAGGCATCGGGCTCTTTTTTCTCCTTTCTTTTACTTGGGAGACAGAAATATCAACTAGCTCGCCTATTCCTCCGTTAGCAATATTACTCATCTTGTTGAATTCTTTTCTTTGGCGACGCTATTTGAGAAATGCGAAAGTCTGGGGTGTAGGTCCAATCGATCATAATATTCTGCGCAGAACTACGCCTAAATTGTATATTACTGGACACATTCTTCCGCTGATATTATTTGGAACCATTTTCTTAAATTTCAGTTCATCGATTTTACTAGCTCAAATTGCTGGCTTTTTAACTATTATGGGCGGCGTGTTATGGAAAGCTATCGTGATAACACAAGCCTGTCATATGCAAAATTTTGCGCTTGCTAAGATGCCCCAACGAGGTTCTGGAAAATTTGCAGCGCCACTAAATATTTAAATTAAAAAAATAAATCTAATTAATGTTAGCGCTATGTTTCCTAGTTCCGTGGCAAATGCCTAACTCATTGGAACAAACAATATAAATATTACGTACCGCCGTATTACGGTATAATATAAATATCACTTAGCCTCTTGAGTTTTCCTAAAAGAATTTCCTAACGCCATTTTATCAATCTACGTGGCGGGAATTTTAGCGAACAAGACAATTTTGACCACGTGGACACTTAGAGTTAACCAACTTTCCTATGAAGTGGTCAATAATATTATCTCCTCTACCGACGTTTGTTAGTTATTTATGAACCTAAGTTTCTCGGTCCATATAAAATAATAGCTGCGCCAATTAAACAAAAACAACCACCAATAATGTCCCATTGATCAGGCTGAACATCTTCTAAGATCCATAACCAACAGAGCGATAAAAAAATATAAATGCCACCATAAGCAGCATATGAACGTCCCGCAAAAGCCAATTCACTACGAGTTAAAAGTAGTGCAAATATTAAAAGACAAAAAAAACCTGGGATTAACCACAAGATAGATTTGTCCTGCCTTAACCAGATCCAAAATGCAAAGCAACCCGCAATTTCCGCAATAGCGGCGCTGATGTAAATAAACGGTGTAGTTAATGTTATCATGTCAAATCCTGTTAATTCATATAGAACTTTAATATTTAACAGAATTAAGGCTAAAAGGATATCGCCATTAGCCGAAACTTTAGCTACATTTTATTATTAGTCTAGTGAAGAAAAAACTTCGGAAATAGGCTTTAAGACTTTACGAAAATCACCACTCCGCCAGGTAAAACCGGATTTATCGAAAAATTCTAAAATTTCTATGGCTAGATTGCGGCCAATTCCGCTCCGATCCCTAAAATCCTTAACGCCAAACGTCTCATTGTGTTCACCAAGTACTTCAACAATACTTCCAAGTTCAAGGATTGCTTCTGGCAATAAGAAACGGTTTTTGGCCACTTGGCAAACAAGGCCGAGCTTAGCTGAACGAATGAGAAACTTTTCTAGTATACGTGGATCCAGTTTAAGCTCCTCTGACAATGCGTGAACCACAGGCGGTTGCATATAACCATTTTCTAAGATTGGCAAAATACGCTTCCAAAGTACATCATCTTTACTATTGAGTTTTGACTCAAACCCTGGAAGACAATAATTAGCGCCCAAATGTATAATCTTTTTCTCTGCAACGAGACTCCGCAATACGCCCTCTGATACAACCAATGGAACACGGGGCTTTAGAAACTTCCGTAACGCATCAAACCCTGGTCCAGGTTTATCTGGATTATTTCCATGCCAAGTTTCTAATATACCTAAGACCATAGATCCAATTTTGTCGGAGTTTTCTGGCGATAATGCTATTATATTGGAACCAACACCCACTTTAACCATTTTAGTTGAATCAAAGGTTATAGTTTGCTCCCTCTCCGTTAAATTCCAAGCGGTAATAAAATGAGATAAATCGATACCCAAAGGTGATTGAATCAAAAGCTGTGCCAATGCTTGATCGGGCTTATCCATTTCCATCGTACGCAAAAAATCAATACGCTCGGGCTTGGCACGGCCTCGTGCAGGGCTAAATGGGTCAACTACACGCCCTCCCGCAATGGTCCTTCGCGCGGATTGATCTCTAAGAATAAAACCATCGCTTTTAAGAGCTCCAACCCGACGATCAAGGACAATCTGAATGAGGCCGGTTTCACCAGGTTCAATCGATCTATTTTCCAAAATAGCCACCCGGCCGGGAACTTCAGCTGCGCCCAAATGAACGTGAACAGGCGTCCAATGCGCAAGAGATCGAACTTCACTCGATAATACCCGGATGCGCGCATCAAAGCGCGGAATAGGGTCATGAACTTCTTTAGCTAAAAGCCAACCACCCCGATGTATATTAGCCTTATTTAATTGGCCTCCCGTTATATTAACCGCGCATCTCTGGCCTATCACACCCGACTCAGATTCCTTATTTTGAGCATGGATTCCTCGGACGCGCACATGCGTTCCTTGGGGAGATAAAATGAGGTTATCCCCTACATTTACTTTCCCTGAAAAGACACTACCCGTTACAACCAGCCCCGCTCCGGGTACTGTAAAAGATCGATCAATAGCCAGACGAAAGTTTCCCGCCAGAGGCCTATCACCAAGAAGTTCGGACATCGTTTCAAGGTAATCGCAAATATTCTGGACACCATCACCAGTAATCGCGGAAACCGGAAAGACATCACTATTCTCAAGAAACGTGCCCGCGATAGAGTTCGAAATCTCAAGTTCAACTTGCTTGAGGCGCTCTTGACTTACTCGGTCAATCTTCGTTAAAGCAATAATCCCCTCTGACACTCCTAACAGATCAAGAATTGCCAAATGTTCAACAGTCTGCGGCATAGGCCCATCGTCGGCAGCTATAATCAACATCGCGCAATCAATACCCGTGACGCCTGCCAACATATTTCTAATAAACTTCTCATGGCCCGGAACGTCGACAAAGCCCAAGGTCCTGCTGTTCTCCGTTGCCCGATAAGCAAATCCAAGATCAATAGACATGCCTCGTTTTTTTTCTTCAGGTAAACGATCCGTATTGATGCCCGTAATAGCTTTGACCAGCGATGTCTTACCATGATCAATATGGCCAGCCGTCGCAATAATCATATTTTGAGTTCGCTCAACTGTGCCAGAAATCCATCAACGTCATCAAGACACCGCATATCCAAGATAAAAGCATCATCTTGAATTCGACCAATTACAGGTATTGGCAACGCACGAAATGATTCTGCATATTTCTTTAGTTGGCTGCCTCGTTTACCTTTTATAGGGCTAATTGAAAGAGCCACACTCGGTAAACGATCCACAGGAAGAGATCCACTTCCTATTTGGCTTAAACACTCGATTTGCTTTATACCAATCTCATCACCAAGTGCCGCTCTAAGATTTTTCTCAATGAGTTGTGCTATTTTCCTAATTTCATCAGCTGTTCTGGTAAGCAACTTGAGCGTTGGTATTCGTTCCGCAGCTTTATCTGGATCCTGATAAAGATGGAGCGTTGCTGATAGCGCCGCTATGGTAACTTTATCAAGCCTCATCGCTCGCTTCATAGGATTTTTTTTAATTTTGGCAATCAAATCCTTTCGACCAACAATAAGACCCGCCTGCGGCCCTCCTAAAAGCTTATCACCGCTGAACATTACAATGTCTACGCCGTTTTTAATTGCATCCTCAACTAATGGTTCATGTGGAAGGCCAAATCTTGTCAGATTGATTAGTGAGCCGCTGCCGAGATCCTCAATCAACGGAAGATCATGAGAGCGAGCAACTTTCGACATTTCCTTTGTTGACACTTCTTTTGTAAAGCCCTGAACAACATAATTACTTGTATGCACTTTCATCAAGCAACCTGTCTTGGTCGTAATGGCACTTTCAAAATCACTAAGATGCGTCCGGTTTGTAGTTCCAACTTCTACGAGCTTACAGCCGGCACGCGACATAATATCGGGTATTCGAAAAGCTCCGCCAATCTCTATCAATTCACCTCTGGAAACCAGCACCTCTTTACGTTGGCCCAGTGTATTCAAAACCAGTAATACGGCTGCTGCATTATTATTGACCACAGTAGCAGCTTCTGCACCTGTTAGTTTACACAGTAAATTATCAATATGATTATCCCGATCACCACGTTTACCATTCTCAATATCGTACTCCAAATTGGAAAATCCACTCGCAACTTTAACCATTGCCTCGATTGCCTCGTCCGCCAAAACGGCACGCCCGAGATTAGTATGTAAAACGGTACCGGTGAGATTATATACAGTGCGCAAGGAGGGTTTTTTTTCTGTTTTTAGAAACTGTATTACTGCAGAAACAATGGCCGGTTCTTCAATAAGTGGTATTATTTT
Organism: Rhodospirillales bacterium; assembly: GCA_012960465.1. GTDB lineage: Bacteria > Pseudomonadota > Alphaproteobacteria > Rhodospirillales > UBA2165 > TMED23. The sequence goes on from DUBF01000123.1 coordinate 18,499, forward strand.
TTCTTCTAATTCAGGAATTTTAATGCGTATATTATCAATTACGGTTCGAACGGCATCCGTCACCAATGTCCGGCCATATTGTTCGATTAAAACTATCATGCCATCCAAACGCAGAATAGCATCTATTGAAGGTACAGATGCATGTAACGATTTTGACATAAAAGGTGTCTCAGTGTTGTTGTAATAACATTATAGGCTATGACTAGAAGGGGACTGCGTCAAGATACCCCAAAGGAACCAAAGAATACAAACTAGAGAATGTTAAATAATACCGTTTTCAAGGTATTCTCCTACCTTATAATTAGCCTGCCTAACCTTCTTGTTCAATTTTATTTTCGATTATACCAAGGCCTGTGATTTCAACTGACACTGTATCTCCAGGCTCCATCCATAATGGGGGTTCACGGCGCGATCCAACCCCACCGGGAGTTCCTGTACTTATAATATCTCCTGGCCGTAAAGTATGTATCGTTGATAAATATTCAATCTGCTTATCAATTTTATGATCCATATCAGCTATGCTTGTATACTGAACTTCTTCACCGTTTAGGCGTGTAGTTAATGATTGAGCATAAGGATCACCAAATTCATCTGGTGTCATCATCCAAGGACCAAGCGGACCCGTACCTTCAAAATTTTTCCCTGGACAGAATTGAATTGTATGGCGCTGCCAATCTCGGATCGTCGCATCGTTAAAAATCGCATACCCCGCGATATGCTCATGCGCATCTTCTTTGCTAATATGGCGACCTCCTTTACCAATGATAACCGCTAACTCGCCCTCAAAATCAAGCATATTGGAGATATTGGGACGAATGATCGGATCATATGGACCAATTAAACCATGATTAGTGCGAATAAAAAACATGGGTTCTTCTTGAGCTCCTCGACCAGTTTCTTCTTGATGTTCTTTATAGTTAACCCCAACACACCAAATAACCGGTGTATCTGAAATTAGAGGTAAAAGTTGTACATCCTTAATTGATAAATCACCGGATTTTCCATGCACAAAAGCCTCCACTTTGGCTTGCCATTCATTAACATTCAAAAGACCCATCATCGTCACTGGTAACTCAGGAGTAACCGATGCAAGAGATAGAAACTTTTTTTCATCGACCATTACGCCAAGATTATCAATACCATTATGTCTATAAGCTATTACACGCACGTTTCGTTCCTCTTAATAATTTTTCTTTGTACGATTTATAAAGTAGATCTTTTGCCGAATTTTTTCATAGCGATCAATAATTTAAAATTAACCTCTAATCTTTTTAATTTGAAGTAGCTCCGGGCTGCTCTACTAATGGATCTCTCTTTTTAGCTTCTCCATGGGCAAGATAGCTCACGGCTATGATAATCATCGCGGCCCCAATCCAAACCCACAAACTTGGGATTTCGCCAAATAAAATAAATCCAAAAAGTGCCGCCCAAATCAAACGAACAAAATGAAAGGGCTCAACTGCACCCATATCACCTAATTTGTATGCATGTACCATAGATAATTGGGAACAAGTTCCACAAATCGAGATTATTAAAATTAATCCAAATTGATATAAATTTGGAGTTACCCAAACTACTGCTGCTGGAATAGAAGATAAAATTGCCATAGTCAATGTACCATAAATTACAACAGTTGGTGTTTTTCAGTTTTAGATAATACCTTTGAAAGCAACCGGGCAACTGCAGGGAAAAGACGAGTGGCAAGAACCAAAATAATACCGAATGATATAATCTCGTAGCCTGGACGAATAATAGCCACCACCCCAGCGAAACCAAAAATTAAAGCTGCCCAGCGCTTTAACTCAGAAACTTCCTTTAAAAAAATAATTGCCCCTAAAATGGTGAATAATACCGCAGACAGATTAAGTGCCGTTACCTTCGCTAGGGGTACGAGACTAATTGCCCAAAACCAGGCCATTCCACCTACTGTCATACAGGCACCTCGCAAAATATGTCCCGTAAGGCGATCGGTTCTAAGAGCGGCAAAACCAATATTTATAAAAATAGGAATAAGTAAAAATAAAGCGATTGATTGTCGCAGAAAAAATATTTCAAAAGGATGGATTCTAAAAGCAATATACTTAATCGCGGCATGCATTCCCGCGGCACAAACACTAGATACTAGCATTAAAGCTATGCCTTGAATATTACCAGATAAACTCTTAAAGGAGATCAATAGCAATCTAAAACAAGTATCATTATTTGCCAGGGAGATTAGCTTTTAGCACGGCCAGCGGCATATACGGCCAAAGAGAATCCATCTCACCTACTGCAACTTCAATGAGTACCGGCCCATCTTCAGTAAATGCTTTGTCTAAAACACCTTGTAAACCTTGCGGCGTATCCACCCTAAAACCCACCATACCAAAACTCTCTGCAAGCTTCATAAAATCGGGATTAAGGAGATCACTGCAAATATACCGCTCATTATAACGTTCTTTCTGGTTCCTTTTTACGTTACCAAAAGTATTATCGTTGAATAAAATTGTCACTAACGGAATTTTATGTAGTACGGCGGTGGCCATTTCTTGGACATTGAACATAAAGCCGCCGTCACCGGTAACAGTAACGACTTTCTTACCTGGATTTGCAACTTGCGCACCCAAACCTGTTGGAAATGCATAACCAAGGGTTCCTTGGTACCCAGGCTGAATATTCGTTCTTGGAAAGTAGGTTGGAAAGCCGAACCAGGAGTAAAAACCCATTTGGGTGACACCAAAACAAATAATTCCATCCTCTGGCAAAACGTTACGAATAGCCTCACCATAACTTGCTTGAGGCTGACCTTGAGAGAATTTCTTAACAGCAGCCTCCTTGACTATATTAAATTCATCTTTACGCGATATACGCTTGCCGTTATGTCGACCAATTCTATCATTTATGCCAGCCAGAGATGTTTTAGCTATTGCCATAATATGTACATCAGCCACCCATGGATCCTTCACTCGGCGTGGATCTGTATCAATACGAATTAATTTTTTGTCTTCGTATCCTTCCCACATTAACATTGGCGGATGAAAACGTGTGCCCACAGCCAACACAACGTCAAAATTTTTCCACATCTCCTGGCCGGCAACCTGATTTTGACCAATATAGTGCCGCTGATCCACAGCACCTTGTCCATTTTGTGACATAATAACTGGCGCCTGAATTTTCTCAGCTAATGCTAATAAACCCTCTTCAGCACCAAATACACCGCCGCCAGTGCATATTGCTGGATTTTTTGCATTGCCTAAAAGGACCGCTGCCTGTTCCAGCAAAGAGGGATCAGGTTCGACCTCCTGATCTGAAAAATCAGTAATGGGGCTAAGAAGCTCAACCTCTTCTTTCTTACTCATGATATCTGGAGACATTTCAAATAAAACAGGCTGGCGGCGACCCGTATTAAGCTGTGCAAAAGCTTCCCGTATAATATCTGGTGTCGCTGCCGGCGTTTCTGCACGGCCTTGCCATTTTGTGACAGAGGCAACAGCTCCCGGTTGATCATCCAGTTCATGCAACATTCCAGTTCCTTTACCAATAGCATTAGACGGTATTTGCCCTGCAATACAAAGAACTGGAGCACTGCATGCATGAGCCGTTGCCAAACCGGCACCAGCATTCAAGAGACCCGGACCTGGAACAACTAGGTTGGTCCCAACTTTTCCGGTAGATTGTGCATAACCAAATGCCATATAAGCTGTCGCCTGCTCATGACGACAATGTATAATATTAAAATCTTTTTGGTAGTCGTAGAGAACGTCAAAAAGATTATCTAACTGAACGCCTGGAACTGTGAATATTGTATCAATTTTATATTGTTTAAGCGATTCAACGAGCGCCTCAGCCGCTTTCATTTCAGCCACATAATCCTCCTATAAATTTTATAACCAAGTTTATTAATTAACATGTTAATTAAATTGAAGTTAGTGTCAACCAGTCGAAACTCAATACGCCAAACGATTTATAAAATTTGAAATGCCTTATTTATTCACACGATTAATAGTCTTTTTACCAATATTATTCTCATATTAATGGCATGTTCGTAAACCAACATTGCAGTACAAATTCTCTCAAAGATTCTTGCGGGCATTTAATAACGCAATGAAGTTTTCTTTGGAACCTGAGGTCAAAAACAAGACAGCACAACCAAGGAGTTTATCTTTTTTCTCATTACCAGCCGCAGGGCACTTATCAACTTGTAATTGGCGGCTCTTGATATTTTTTCTTACTTGGCCTGTTGTCAACAAGGCATTGGGCAAATCAGCCTCGCGTTTGCCTTCAGTCTCTTCCTTTCCTAGCACGACAAGATCTGGATCAATGCCAGCACCTTGTATTGTCCTTCCCGACGGCAAGTAGTAAAGAGCTGTTGTTAATCGTAGCGCTCCGTCCCAATCGAGTGGGGCAATCGTTTGAACAGAGCCTTTACCAAATGACCTTAGTCCCATAAGTGTCGCCCGTCGATGATCTTGCAAAGCCCCTGCCACAATCTCGGAAGCAGATGCAGAACCTCGATTAATTAAGACAACAATTGGTAACCCACCAGTGATATCCCCATTTTCAGCATCGAAGCGACGCATCTCACCTTCGCGATCTCTAACTGACACTATTTTACCTTGACTTAAAAAAGCATCTGTTATTGCGACAGACTGGTTCAACAGACCACCTGGATTATTACGAAGATCAACGACTAATCCAGCTAAAGTAGGTCCTAATTGCGAGCGGATATTTCGAACTGCATCTTCAAGAGCATTTAAAGAACGTAAATTAAAGCGCGTAATTCGTACGACACCAATATTACCCTCAATATGCCATTTCACTGGTATAACTTTGATTATAGCACGCGTAATTGTTACTAAAAAACTTCCTACACCTGATCGACGGATTGTAATACGCACATCGCTCCCGGGTTTGCCACGTAAACGCCGAACGGCGCTCCCTAAACTCATCTGTTTGATAGAATTTCCATTAACATGAGTAATCAAATCACCAGATTTTAATCCCGCTTGGTATGCCGGCGTATCCACCATCGGTGAAATAATTTCAATAAGACCATCTGTCATCTTAATTTCAATACCCAAACCCCCAAATTCACCACTAGTCGATGCCTGTGAATCTCTAAATTCTTGGGGGTTCATATAACCTGAATGAGGGTCAAGCGAACTTAACATTGAGTCGAGTGCCGCCTCAATTACAATTTCTGAAGGTATAGTTCCTGGTCTACCCTCTATTGCGTTCAATCCCTTAATAGCAAAATCAATCAATTTTTTATCACTTATTGCATGAACGTACTCAGCTCGAACTCTATGATAAGCATCTGAAAAATGCCTTAGCTGGGTAGCTCGAGCTGTATCATTAGCAGCCAATTGCCTATAAATTTTCTCAAACCGTTGATAATCCATTGTAGATTGTTGTAGATTACCAAAAGGTGCGTTTAGACCTCCAACGACCCGCGCCATCGTTGTTCCGCCGGAGCAACCGGTTAAGCTATTTGATAGGGTGAAAAGAAGAAAAACAACAAATGACATTGTTGTTAATGTCCTGGGCATCCAGTTTTTATTCACGTATTTTCTACTTTCTTTTTATAAATTAGAAATTTAGTCAACAGATGTATTCCGAGCAACCAATTCTTTTCAAATACAGTTAGGGTCTTTCCACTTCAATTGTGCTACGCAAATTGATTAACCTCTCTTACTTGAAAGAGATTTATTGATAATAAATTAGCTAAGACACATTTGATTTATTCTTGTATTCGAATTTAATTGCTATGATCTATTAAAGTATGAATAGCACAAAGTAAAAAGGTGAATAAAACAAGAGCTCCAATTTGATGAAGCGAAGCAACAAAAATTGGCACAACAAACATTAATGTAATTATGCCTAAAACAAACTGAACCAATACCATGATGAGCATGGCATTAAAAAGTGCGCGTGCAGAATTTGAGATATTCGTTTTTCGAGAAGCCAACCAAACGCCAACAATCAAGAATAAGGATGTTTCAGCCAAAATACGATGATCAAACTGCACGGTCGTAATATTTTCAAAAAAATTGCTATACCATGGATTCCTATTCCACAAGCCGTCTGGTACAAATTGGCCGTCCATCAGGGGAAAGGTGTTATAAGTCAATCCTGCATCCAATCCGGCAACAAAACCTCCAGATATCATCGTTAAGAATATCCAAAATACTGTAAAAATGCTGGCAATCATAAGTCTTGGTGAAGTAAGTATCAACACTCCATGCCCGATTTTCACTAACGACATCGCGACCCAAAACATATAACCATATATAGCAATAGCTGCTGAAAGATGCGCGGTTAAACGGTACTGACTTACATCTGGATTATCTATTAAACCACTTTTTACCATGTACCATCCAAGCACTCCTTGGAAAGCGCCCATTAAAAAAATTATAATCAGACGAAGCATAAGCCTGCGGTTTACCCAACCTTTAACGAGAAAAAAAATAAACGGCAAAAGAAACACGACCCCCATGATCCGGCCCCATAAGCGATGACTATATTCGAGCCAAAATATTGATTTAAAACCTTCGATTGTCATACCGTCGTTTAGTTTTTTAAATTCAGGCGATTCTTTATATAGATCAAAAACATACTGCCACTCCTGAAGACCTATTGGCGGCAACCAACCCATTACAGGACGCCAATTTACCATTGATAATCCGGAGTGAGTTAATCGAGTTAACCCTCCTAAGATCATCATAAAGAAAACCATACCGCACATAACAAAAAGCCATTTAGCAATAACTTTGTCCGTTGCATGATGTTGAGAAATTAGATCTTGATCTGGGAGATTAACGCTTGCAGTTTTCATAGTAGTTTTGTCTCATACAAACTTGCCGATGCCAATATACTTAAATAATGTAATATAAAATCAAATGATTGTTTTAGGACTTAAATGCTTTAGTCATGATACGGGCGCTGCCATACTTTCGGATCACGAGGGCAAATTAAAAGTTGTTGCGATTTCTGAAGCGCGGCTTAACCGGCGGAAACATTCATTTGCCTACCCACTAATGTCAATAGCCTATTGCCTTGCCAGTCTGGGTCTAGATAGTTTAGATGACGTAGACTTGATTTGTATAGATCGCCATATGGAAATATGGCCGGATAGAAACTCCCAATTTGGTTACCAAAATGCCCTTAAGCGCTACCAACCACGTTACGACGATAACCATCGATGGAATTACCTCATCGAACAAAGTATTAAATTTGACCAATCAAAATGCCGTCTGATTAATCATATAGACGCTCATGCCGCAAGCGCGTACTTTGCCTCTCCATTCAATGATGCCGCAGTCCTTATTGCCGAGGGCGGAACAGGTATTTATCACGGACAAGGTTCCAACCTAAAAATTATCGATAGAATAGGCTATTTAGGCGCGACCCTCCAAAACGGTAAAAAGCTTGCTGAACGGCGCGACCATTTTGTTAATTCATCTTTCTTTTATGATAAAATATCAGCTCATTTAGGCTATGATATATTTGGCGCAGGTCAAACAATGGCTCTCGCTGGCTTTGCTCACCAATTTCCATACGAGCCTCTAATTAACATTGATCCACATCGATACGATGATTTTATAATTAACCACAACAAAACAGTTTTCAGTATGAAAGATATACCAACCTTTAAAAGTCAACATAGTGAAAAACTAATTTCAAATCCTTGGATCAGCCTCGCTTATCAAGCACAGAAAACTTTAGAAGACGACATTCTTTATCTTGCCAGGCTAGCACAAAAAAAAACAGGGGCTAAGAAAATTTGCCTCGCTGGTGGCGCTGCACTTAACTGTATTATCAACAAAAAACTAATTGAAAGCGGCGTATTTGATGAGATTTTTGTCCAACCAGCAGCCTCGGACGAGGGTATAGCCCTTGGGTGCGCATTGTCTGGATATTATTCGAATGGAGGATACGTTAGGCACCACATGTCCGATGCTTATTTGGGGCAAAAAAATGAACCAAGGACATTATCAGTAGTGATAGAAAAATGGAAATTAAAAGCTACTAAAACGTCTACCCAAGAAATCGCGCGTTTATTGGCAGACGGAAAAATTATAGGTCGCGTTGCGGATAGATCAGAGTATGGTCCACGAGCGCTAGGCAATCGCAGTATTCTTGCAGATCCCAGGCGATCTAACATGAAAGACCGTCTTAACACTAAAATTAAACACCGCGAGAGTTTTCGCCCTTTTGCACCGTCTTGCCTTGAAGATAAAATACCTGACTACTTTAATTCACCGGCCAAAAGTCCATTCATGGTTATTGCGGGAACCGTAAATGAAAATAGTCGCAATAAAGTTCCTGCTGTCACTCATACCGATGGTTCCTGTCGAGTTCAGACTGTAAACCGAGAACAAAACAGTGACTACTATGATTTAATCGAGGCCTTTGGGGATATAACTGGCTGCCCAGTATTAACCAACACATCTTTTAATGATCGGGCCGAACCAATAGTTGAAACCTATGAAGATGCAGCTAATTGTTTTTTGCGAACAGGCTTAGACGCACTATACTGCGATGGAATTCTGGTCCAACGCACAGAAAAAACACCAACATTAACATCAGAACAAAATCTTCAAAATACAATTGCTCGCGTTAACAGCGAATACACAAACATTATTGATCGATTTTGCAATGTATCAGCTTATGTGAGTTTAGCTAATGAGTTAAACAAAAACGAATAATACTCTGTCCTAAACATTCTGTATTTATTTTCTAACAGAAAATCTTTCTACTACAACGGATAATGATTCAGTCCCGAGACTAAATTAAATATTTAAATTTTTTATATCACTCCGTTTTGATCACTAGCCTACGCATTTACATCTAAATCTACATCATTGCTCAAACATTACTTTTTCAAAAAACTTTGCATGATGATCTATCGCGGTTCTGTTATCAAAAATATTTCTATGTCCTTCTTTTATTTTTTCCTTAACCATTTTAGAGAAAGTAATATCCAGACATAGACGTTTTGTGATTTCAATATAATCTTCTGGGTTTTTTGACACACACTCCATCACATTCATTTGTTTATAAATACCGAAACTAACACGACTACGCATAAATTTTCCAGGCAGAGTAACAACAGGCGTACCAGCAGCCAGTGATTCAAAAGTAGTCATGCCACCAGAAAAATGGGGCGTGTCGAGAATTACGTCTGCCGTGCGCATAAGATCAGCGATCTCTTTTTTATTCTGGCGAGGCAGTATTTCTATACGATCACTCACATCGTATGTTTGTTTCAGCATACGAGTTTTTAACAAGTCACTCCAAGCAGGATGGCTGCCATCGATGATTTGAATACTGGCATCCGGCAGGGCACGTAAAATTTTACCTAAGATTTTATCAAAATCAGGGTGGTATTTAAACAAGGATTGCGGACAAAATATTCGCTGTCCATCCGAACGCTCATGTTTTAAGATATTCTGGAATTCGTTTGGCTTGGTAACACACGATGGGAGAGAATTTAACTTTAATAGCTTTTCACTATACGACTCTTGGGCATTTTCAGGTTCTATTAAATGACTAGATACAAAATAGTCGATATTAGGTAACCCCGTAGTTACAGGATGCCCCCAAGTTACGCATTGAACCGGAGCCAATCGGGCAAAGCCCAAAAAATAAGTCAGTGGCTCCATGCCAATATCTGTAAAATACAAGATATCCAATTCAGCCTCAGCAATCCTCTGCCGTGCTTCATCAATACGTTTTGGTAAGGATATAAATTTTAGGCCCCCTGTTTTAAAACCTTGCGAGTGTGAATCTTCAACCTCAGAAAAAGAAAATATAAACACCTCAAAGCGCGCTTTTGGGAGTCCATTGATTAAACTCTTATTCAACAAAGATATTGTGTGGGTATGAAAAAATGAGGACACAAAACCTATCCGCGGAATACCACCTTCTAGACCCGCCATCCAACTGCGAACATGTGGGGCCTCGAATGATAAAAAAGGGCAGACCTTTAAATACATTTCAGAAATTTTCAACTGAATTTCCTTATCATCAAGTCCATGATAAGGAAGTAAGAAATTCGTCGCTCCAACCTCGTTAATTGGATCTTCAACGATTAAATCCTCACTCATTAGATTATCTAATTTAGATATAAGTTGGTTGCGGCATTCAAGTATTTGCTCTTTAGAATCGACAATTACGGGTAGAACTAAGGCCTCCCGAATACGAAGCCCAATATCTGCCCGCAAATATATAGCCTTATTATACGTACTTTTAGCAGCTGTGTGATCGCCTGTTGTTTCATAGAGATCTGCTAAATTCTTATAAGCCGCAATATAGTTAGGATCTATTTTAATCGCTTGTCTATAGCAAGATAGGGCTCCCTCAAAATCCTTATTATTCTTTCTTATATTGCCAAGGTTATTATATGCCGTAGTCATATCTGGGTTAATACTAATAGCCACCTGATAATTATTCTCAGCAAAAATAAACTCGCCAAGATCACCATAGACCAACGCGAGATTATAATAAAAATCTGAATTATCTGGCACACGATCTATGGCTATTTTTAAGAGATCACGCGCAATTTCAAAATTACCCAATTCTCGATTAATGACGCCTGAATTTGCAAAAACCTCTGCTGACGCGCCACCGGCTTCTATCACCCGAGCAAGTAAATCATTCGCTAACTCGATATTACCAGATGCAAAAGCAACGAGCCCTTCTTGATATAAATTTTTTACATCATCCATAATCTTGTTTTAAATCTATTTCTAATTGCAGGAAAGCCCGCGCCCAGCTTGCATTAACATCTTGACGATAAAGTGTAAAATCAGGAAACCATGGCGAGGTATCTCCATAAACTTGCCACCGGAATTCTCCTGGATGCGTGACTAAAACTCTCGCAGTTCTGCCAGTCGCTGCGCGTAAATGCATATTAGTATTACTAACCCCAATATAGTCATCCAATACTGCCATTAAAGCTAACGCATCTTCAAGCCTCACATTGACATCGGAAAAATCGTAAATCTCCCGTCCTAGAAGCGAAGAAATCTGCATTAACTCACTAGGCTTGGAATGTCGTTGCACACTAATAACGGTGGCAGAAATTTTGCTGAGTACTGAGCCGATATTTTTGGGCGGAGCATTTTTAAATAAAGTATTAGCACCCGCACCCCCTGCCCTGTAGGTAATACCGATATAAGGAGCGGGCCCACAATCGGTCAATCTAGCCAGCATATTAAGCCTTATTTTTTCCTTTGGTTTTATGGTAACACTAGGAACAACAGTACTATTTCCCAATAGATAGGGAAGGTCAGCGATAGAAAAATCAGGTTCTTTAAGGTCTTCAACTATTATTCCATCAACCCGCTCAAATAAACTTTTGGCCTTAGAATCTGGTTGAAATTTAACAGTAGCCCCACGGTTTTTTAATTCAGGCAGAAAACGAGAAAAAAATATTTGATCACCCAGCCCCTGCTCTGCCGCAACGTGAATTGTTCGCCCGGATAGATTAGGAGAAAGACGTTCATTTGGTAATAAAAAACTTTGGCGATCGACCGTATGACGATAGCGATAATTTTTCCAGCCCTCACTCAGTTCAGCCATTGCTAATTGAAGAAATCCCAAGTTCCATTTATTTACAAAAAAATCAGGCGCAACTTCTGCTCCCCTTTTAAACTCAGAGCATGCTTCCGAATACTTACCTTGCTGGCGAAGACATAAGCCTAGACTACAATATAGCTCAGGTGTATTAGGTGAATTCACAATGCCCTGCCGATAAAATTTCTCAGCCGCTTTATGTTCTCCTAAATCATCTAACACAGTACCTAAATTATTTATCGCTTGTACATAATCCGGTTTAGCTTTAAGGGCGAGTTGATAATGTTCGCGTGCTTCTGGTAAACGATTAACTTCTCCCAATAACACCCCTAAATTATAATGAGCCTCGGCATAATTGGAATGACGTGAAATTGCAGCTAAAAAAGCTGTTTCAGCTCGCTCTGTTTTTCCTTCTTGCATATACAATACACCCAAGTGATTAAGTGGGTCTGCAAACTTAACTTGCAATTCTGAGGCTCTTTCAAAGGCTAGTTTTGCTTCGTCTAAAGAACCCATCAGTTTATAGGCTTGAGCTAAATTATTTTGAAGATACCCGTCTTCTGGAAGGTCAATTGCCGCTTTCTGTAAATAAATAACAGCTTCAGCTACCCGATTAGTTTGAAAAGCCACTACGCCTAGAAGTTGCTGGGCTTCAGCATTGTTCTCACTGTCCGGCGTAGCCCTCAGAAGTCTTTCAGCTTCGGCAAATTTAGCTTTTCTAATTAGATCTCTGGCTTTTTCAATATCTTCTAGCGAATTCATTATGTATTTTCAGTCATTTTCAGAACCCTTATTATACCGTATCTTACGCATGATGATACGACCCTTTAGAGACAAAGACACAAAATGAACAAGATTAATAATATAAAACCCCAAGCAAAATCTCTTAAGTTTTCTGAGATTAGTAAAAAATTAGTTCGAGGTACAATAAAATGACCGTGTTTGAGAAAAATATTGCCAATTCGGAATTACTAATAGTTGGTCATGGTCGCTCGGGATCACAAGAAAGTACCATTCTAATTAAGGGTCATGCCAAAGGAATCAAGAATCGGAATCTATTCAAAGAAGTTCGATGTGGTTTCTTAAAACTAAGGCCATTTTTTACTGAACAGCTATTAGCTACTAAAAGTGAATCAGTATATGTTGTACCATGTTTTGCCGGTCCTGGTGGTCTTACAAATTCTACCATACCAGAAGAATTAGGACTTTCAGGTTCAGTAACTAAGAAAAGAAACCAAGTAATTTATTACAGCAAACCCGTGGGCAATCATGCAAAAATTATAAATCGTATGTGTGAGTTAGTCCAGAATACAATGCTAATTTCAAAATTACCCAAAAAAGATACTACTATAATAGTTATTGGACACGGCTCAATCCATAATCGGCAATCCGAGACTAACACACGGGCCGTCGCAAAACAGATAAATCATTTAAAGCTCTCAAACAAAGTTATTGTAATGTTTTTAGATCAAGCGCCAAACCTTGCCGACTGGAACGCCCATTGTAAAACGACCAATGCTATAGTTCTAAGCTACCTTTTCTCTGGTGGTAGCCATGAGACTATAGATTTACCCAAACTCATGGGATTTGAACCTACTAACGCCAAAGAGCGCTTTATTAATAACCAGCCGATAGGGCCAATTTGTGCAAATGGCAAACAATTATGGTTGTGTCCTTTAATAAGTGCAGACCAAATCATTCAGGAGGTTATTTTAGAGCGTGTTATAGAAATGAACTAGACTTACCAAAAAAATTTTATTCCGTGCCCAATGCTGTTCCACCAAACTCTCTCGCTAATGCCGATTGTAAGATCATATAGACCTTGCCTGCATCTGAAGTCATAAAACTCGCACCCAATACACCCTCTTGACCGCTGCGCCGCGCACTTTCTATTAACTCATCGAATTGGGCCAAATAGCGAGTGACATAGTTACGGAAATTAGAATCGCCCCGATATAATTGATTGATTTTTGCGAGCCTAGCCTTATTCCGCATACCCAATATTTTACGCAAGAAAATACTATTATCACCTCGGCTATAACGCTTCCAGTCATCCTCTGTAATTCGGGTTTCCATAATTCTATTAATATCTATAGCAATGGACGCCAGCCCTTCAGACACTAGAGCCATCCGGCTTAAAAAATCCTCATGGCCAGATTTCGTTACCAATTCTTTAAGAGCATCCGTAATTTCCACAGCTTGCTTTGACGTATGAGATAAATCCTCAGTCTGACGAGCAACGGTACTAGCAACGTCTTTGGCATCATTAGCAAGCTTACCCGAAGCCGCCGTCAACTCATCCGTACCTTTCTTGATTGATTGTCCCCAAACTTCCATATTATCAACAGCACGGTTTGAAGCTACACTCGCTTCATCAGCTCGACGAGTAACCGTCTCTCCAACCATATTGATTCCGTTTAGCGCTTCGTTAAAAGTCTTGGTTAGGTCTTCAAGTTGCTTGCGAAGACCGGCCCCAGCACCGCCCATATTCTGTGATAGTTTGTAAGATGCATCACTAACATCCTTGGTCTGTTTATTGAGCGCATCGCTAATCGTTTTTAGTTTTTCCAGATTATTATCCGCCGCAGTACCCGTTGCATGTGCTGTTTCCTTCATAGCGTCATGAGCTGACCTTGTTGCATCTGTCGCGAGGCGAGCCGTTTCTGCCATTTGATTAGCCCGCACATCCATCATATCCGCAGCACCACCAAGTTTTGCGATTGCCCTATCTGAAGAAAGCGTAAGATCATCTAGGCGTTGACGAACAGCATTACTGGTATCTTCGAGACGATCAACACTTTGCTCAGACAACTTCGATAATTCCTCTGCACCACTTTTTAGAAACTCATTGACACCGGCGGTTTTCTCAACGGCTCTATCGGATACAGAATGGATTTCATCTGAATGTCGTTGCAATCCAGAAGTTACAGCCGAGAGCAATTTTGCCGCCCTATCTACTGCAAGAGCAACTTCGCGAGACCGTTCTTGGAGCGCGCCTCCAACTGCATCAACTTTCGCAGAGGCTTCATCGGAGACCCCTGAGATCTGTGAACTTCTCTCTTGCAATGTATCTGCAAAAGCCTGCACATGTGCATTTGACTCAATTGCAGACTGCGCAAACTCTTCAGCTCTTTGACGAAAATTCGCCCCCAAACGATTTAGACGTTCCTCTGTATCTTCGGAATTACCTTTAATCTCTCCAAAGTTACTATTTAAATCTTCGGCAATATTAGTTAAACGCTTAGCTGCCTCATCTGCAGCCGTCGCAGCTTCACGAGATTGACGTAATAAGGTATCGCCAACAGAGCCAACATCAGAAACCGCATTTTCAGAAGCGGAAGCTAATTCACGAGAACGATCATGGAGGGCAGCTGCTGCGTCACTTACCTGACCAATTAAATCACTGGATAAGACGCGCATTTTGTCAGCCCTATCTTCAAAGGTCTCCCAGGTTTCATCCATTCGCATTACAGCATCATCCGTAATATCTGTTAACTCACGAGAACGTTGATGCAATTTCTCACCAACATTCTCAATTTGATCGGCAGCATTATCTGTTGTTCGGCTAAGATCTCGGGATTGCTGCCGTAACGCATCTGTTACCAAACCTATTAAACGCGCTGCTTTATCCGCCGATCCAGTAACTTCTGCTGAGCGATACGCCATTGTTTCCCCTGCGGTATCAATATCGGAAACCGCCTTGTCCGACGAAGCTGTGAGGTCAGTTGAATTTTGCCTGAGGATTTCAGCAACATTCTTTACTTTTTCAGTCGCATCAGTTGCAGCATTAGACAATTCCGCCGTGCGACGACCTAGAACAAATCCAATAGAACGCAAACGGTCTGTTGTTTTTGTAGACAACTCTCCTACAATCTCTCCTCCGTCGCGAAGTGCTTCTCCAACTTCACCAACTTTATCAACAGCCACAGCAGACGCGTCGTTTAACTGTCGCGTTTGATCCATTATTCTATCGCTGATTTCTGCAATATTTACGCTAGCATCGTCAGATACCGAGGAAATTTCTCTAATTTTATCCTCAACTTTCTCGGTAAGTTTTTGCAGATTGGTTGTCGCAGAATCTGATTCGGCAGCAAGCGTAGATAGACGATTGCTAAATTCATTATTAACACCACTGACATTGTCAGCAACTTGAAGTAATTCTTGGAGATCGCGCCGCAGTGCGGCTGCCACTTTATCGACGTTACCAACACTATTATCTGAAACATCTTTAAGTTCCAAACGAGCTTGGTTTAGACGTTCAGCTGTCGCATCTATATTAACGTTAGCTTCTTTTGAAGCCTCTGATAATTCAGTTGCTCGTTTTTGAAACGCGTCAGAAGTATTGCCCATACGTAAGGTGACTAAATCATTCAATTTCACAATGTGATCTGACTTTTTCTGAAGCTCATCACTCACCTCAGCAATATCCATGACGGCTTTTTCCGAACTCGAAGAGATCTCCTCACTTTTAATGCTGAGCGTCGCCGCTACTTCATCTATCTTTATAGAAGTATCTTCGATTGTTTCTTTAAGAGCGGTTCTGACGTCTTCAATTTGAGACGACACAACACTAGTTCTGATGGAAGCTTGGTCAGTTGTTTCTCCAAGCATATCTATGTGCTGGCGATATTTATCTGTAACCTCATCTAAACGATCTGCCGCGGCACCACTTGCTGCAAGCAATTCTTTTGTATCCTCTTTAACTTCTTCACCGGCCTGTTTGACTTGCGACATTATAGTATCTGTTCTCGCCCCTAGATTTCGTGTCTCAGTGCTAATCGCAGAGACGATTGTTGATGTCTTTGCGGTCGCGTTTTCTATAGCATCTGTGAGACTCTCTGCTTGATTTGTGAGTTGAGCCGCTACTTGATCAGATTGAATAACCATTTGGTCAGATCGAAGCTTTAACTCTTGGGTAAAATCTCGCAAATTCTCGGTCGTCGATGCAACCCGTTGAGATGCCAACTCGGTTGCACCTGAGAGTGCTTCTGTATTACTTGAGAGATCATTATTCATTTGTTGGGCACGAGCTGTTGCTTCTGCAGATATTGACGCCATATGTTCCGAACGATTTTTATAAACCTCTGCTGTATCATGGGCTTTCTTAGAAGATTCCTCAGCGACCCTCATCAATTCTTCACCACTTTTTTGTAAGGCACCTGTGATGTCTTCAGTTCGAGCCGCCGCTTTCTGAGATACGTTAATTAGATCAAGGCTTTGGTGATGCAATACATTCCCTGCTTCTCGAGCCCGAGCAATAGCTTGATCAGAGGCATTCACAAGGTCTTCGGCTTGCTGCCGAAGTTTATTACCAGCGCTATCTGCTTTTGTGGATGCCTCTTCAGATGCCACTGAAAGTGCAGATGTTTGTCTTTTAATCAAATCAGTCGCATTACTCGCACGTAAGCCCAAATCCTGAGATGCATAAGTCAACGCCACCGTTTGAGCGCGTAGAGATTGAGTAATCTCTGTCACTCGGCTTTCGGCATTATCCGAAGGATACGTAAGCTGCTGCAAATGCCATCGTAATGCCTTTGATTCTATCTGATAGATCCGTGTTTTTTCAAAAAAGGCGACAACAATCCACATTAACGCAATTGGTGTCACGATACCCGCTGCTACCCCCCCCAACTCATGAGGCAGTAATTGAAAAATATCTACCATTGTTGAGTCTTTAAATAAAAAATTTAACGAAATCACAAGCCAGAAAATAGTTATGGCAATAGCCGCCACTGTAAGTAAACGATAGCGTGCATAAAACGGCGGCTCGAACTCTGGCGCTTCCAAGTTATCGAAAGAATTTAGCCCGTTTTGCTCTGACCAATCCGAATTCTCTGAAACATCAGAAATTTCCGCTTCTACAGGATCGTAGTTGTTACTATCTGCGTCGTGAACAACTTCTATCGTTTTATTTTCCATACTCTCTTTCTTTTGCTTATCTGTTCTATCAGGTGCATTATTCACCATACTTTAGCTCCCAAATAGGTTCAAAAATCTTAGTGGCGCCCCGTTTTTAAACCGGAACGAATTCACTCTAACATAATTTCGCAATTCTTCACAATTACCCTATTATAACCAATTGTATAAAAGTTTGTTGATAACGAGTACCCAAACTATGAATAGATAGTGCATAAAGTGTGTGTAAATAGGAGAAGCTATTTATAAAAACCACTTTGCATGTTGAAATAAGACAGGTACAAATTAATCGCGATATCAAAAAAAAGGATCTAAAGATGAATGATCAAACAAGAGCAGAACTTGAGGCTGCAGCGTTTAGGGGGCTGGTAGCACACCTTCAAAAACGGACAGATGCGCAAAACATCGATATTATGAACTTGGCCGGTTTTTGCAGAAACTGTTTGTCCAAATGGTACTTGGCGGCGGCCAAGGAACGCAATATTAAACTTGACTTTGATGCTGCCCGGGAAGTTGTATACGGCATGCCATATGCAGAGTGGAAAGAAAAGTATCAACATGAGGCATCGAAAGAACAACAAGAAATTTATGAGAAAACAAAGCCGCTACACGCAAAAATAACTTGATATCAATGATTTTGCCTTTCTTTCTTGTAAAAAATAACAAACGTTATTAGCGACCCCAATGATAACGTAGCCATAATGATATCGGCAATGTGAATAAGGCCGACTGCCCGCGAAATAACATCGACTTCAACGCCCTCGGTGAGCCCTGCAATATTGGCAATTAATCCAGCCAGAGCTGAGCCGAATGCCACCCCCAAATTGCGCATCGTTTGAATAGAGGAAGCAACCAGCGCACCGTCCCCTTCCTCAGCACAGTCAATTGTTAAAGACGTAACGTGGATATTTGAGAAACCAATTCCAAACCCCATTATACCTAAGGATAAAACTATTAAAATTATTGGTCCTTTAACAGCAAACAATACTAGGCCGATAGCACCAAAAACCATCAATAAGCCACCACCAATTATTGCGAACTTTACTTTCTGTCCTTTCCACGAGGCACATATCAACGCTCCAATTGTCCAGCAAAATGATAGGGTTGCACTGGTATATGCTGCGATAATAGGTGTCTGATTATGAAGCACCTGTAGATAAAGCGTGGAGTACAAAAGAGCTAAAATAAAAGTGCAGGTAAAAAATAAATTAAACCAGTAAGAAGAACCAATCGCCGAATTTGGAACAAGAGTCTTTTTAGGAAACATCGGATTAACCGAAGTCACGTCGCGTTTCATTGCATAACTAACCATTATAATTGCGATTGCGAGCAATCCTAACCTCAAAAAATTATCATCAGTTTGGGATGTGAAGCCGATACTCATTATACCTGATGCAAATAAAACAAGTCGTGTCACCGGGAATTTTTCAGCTTTATCTCCTTTACCGGTGTGTTCGATATGACGCCACACAAGAACACAAAAAATTAGAGTAAGGGGAACGATGGCCAAGAAAGCTAGTCGCCAAGATCCGAGTTCGGCAAATACACCCCCAAAAGCAGGACCAAAAATCGTTGCCAAACCCCACGTTGTAGAAATTATAGAAAACATCCGGGGGCGAAGATCTGATGGATAAAACTCTCCAACCAGGCCAAAGGATTGAGAAATTATCAACCCTCCTCCCAACCCTTGGAGCAAACGCCAGGCAATTAAAATTTCAATATTCGCGGCATAAGCAGCCCCAAGGTTGCCAGATAGAAAGAGCAAACCCGCAAAAATAAAACCATCACGCTGACCAAATTTAACTTTTATCGGACCAGCACTTGCAGCACCAACAATTGCACCAACGGTGAAAATCATGACCGGCCATGCGTAAAGAGATGTGCCTCCAATATCCTCAATAACCGTAGGCATGATTGTGGTAATGATGAACGTATCCACTGCAAATAAAAGGATGCCCAAATTGGTTATAATTGTGGGTAATAGAAATTTTCCAGAGAACAAATCACCCCACGTTGGATTTACATTAATTGATGTCTGATTCATAATTGACATATCAGCCTTTGATTTCAGTAATGCAAACAAATAAGAATTTCGGAATTTTCATGCTGTATGAACCTTCAGGTTAGTCCAAAAAAAAACTCTAAACAGCCACATTCCTGATGCTCACGTCATTTAATTCTTATATAATGAGATTCTTGTTTAAATGCTTTGCTGGGGTTACACTATATTAGATATTGGAGTTATACTTAGCCTTAAAACTACAGAATCGAAAGCACTCCATGGGTACAAAACCTCTAGATGGTAAAAAGATTTCTGAAGATCGTAAGGAATATTACGGTAAACTGCGCGGTCATAGTTGTGCTCCATTGTGGGAAAATCTGGCGCACCTTATAACACCAGAGCCAGTTATTACGGCGATTCCTTATCTTTGGGATTATTCTGAAATTCGAGAAGACCTATTGCATTCTGCAAAAGTTATTTCTGCAGAGGAAGCAGAGAGAAGAGTGTTAATGCTCGAGAACCCTACTTTAGAAGGAAAGGCCCGAATCACAGAGAGTATGTACGCAGGATTACAGTTAATCATGCCGGGTGAAGTTGCTCGTGCGCACCGTCACTCACCCGCTGCCCTAAGATTTATAGTTGAAGGCTCTGGAGGTTACACTGCCGTAAACGGCGAAAAAACATACATGGAACCAGGAGATTTCATAATAACACCTTCTATGGCCTGGCATGACCACGGTAATGATGGAAGTGATCCGGTCATTTGGATGGATGGATTAGATTTACCCTTGGTAAATCATATTGGGGCCATGTTTATGGATCATTACCCGGATGAACAATTTCCAGAAGGCCAACCGCAAGGGGATAGTTCAGTCCGATATGGAAATAATATGCGTCCCATCGGCGAAGGACCCGACGGCCTTGATTCACCTATTTTCAGCTATCCATATTCTAAATCACGCGAGACCTTGGAAGAGCTTAGTAAAACAACGGAATGGGATCCATATCACGGTCTTAAACTCGAATATATAGACCCAACGAGTGGTGGCCCCGCGATGTCCACAATATCTACGTTCCTTCAGTTACTGCCAAAAGGCTTCAAAACTGAAAAATACCAAACAACTGAAAATACGACCTACTCTGTTATTGAAGGCAAGGGCCGTATTATAGTCAATATGGGGGATTCAACAAAAACCATTGAATGGGAGGATCGCGATATATTTGTCGTACCGTGTTGGTACCCGCATCAACTAGAAGCAGACGAGAATGCAACAATTTTCAGCTTCTCAGACAAAGTAGTCCAAACTAAACTTGGTTTGTATCGGGAGCACCGCGGCAACAAATAAACGCTGCAAAAAGTCAGATAAAATTTCAGAACCCGCCTCTTGTTAGATGCGGGTTTCCTTGTTAGATATGCGTTTAACGATATAAGTTTTGTAATTTTAAGGACGATAAGCTTTATGGCTAAAGTAAAAAATATTTTGTTTATAATGTGCGATCAATTACGCGCCGACTATCTATCTTGCGCTGGCCATCCCAGGCTCGAAACTCCGAACATCGACTCATTAGCTGCACGCGGAGTATTGTTTTCTAAAGCTTATTGCCAAGCTCCAGTTTGTGGTGGCTCTCGTATGAGCTTTTATACGGGTCGTTATAATTTCACCCATGGCGCTACTTGGAATGGTGTCCCACTTAATTTAGGTGAGCAGACCATTGGCGATTATTTACGCCCGTTAGATTATCGCGTCGCTCTGGTTGGTAAAACTCATATGAATGGAGACATAGGCGCAATGGAACGGCTAGGCGTTGACCCTCATTCTCCCTTTGGCGTATTTGCAAGTGAATGTGGTTTTGAGCCATACGAGCGAGATGACGGACTTTGGGGTAATGATGATTTTGCGCCAGATGACCTAGCTTACAATAATTACTTAAACACCCAAGGGTATGAAGGTAAAAATCCGTGGCATGACTTTGCCAACTCCCATGAAGGACCAAACGGTGAAATCCTCTCAGGCTGGCATATCCGCAATAACCATTTACCTGCACGGGTCAAAGAACAGCATTCTGAAACAGCCTATATGACGAACAGGGCAATGGAATTTATTACGGAAACAGGAAATAACCCGTGGTGCCTGCATTTAAGTTATATTAAACCCCACTGGCCGTATGTCGCGCCAGCGCCATATCATAATATGTACGGTCATAACGATATGATCCCGGTAAATCGACATCCAAACGAGAAAGAAAATAGCCATCCAGTTTATAAATTCTTTATGAACCGATCTGATAGTAAAACATTTTCGCGAGATGAAACTCGTAATAATGTTATCCCGGCATATATGGGCTTAATAAAGCAAATCGATGATCATATGGGTAGATTATTCAAATTCCTAGAAGATGCCGGACGGATGGATGATACAATGATTATTTTTACATCCGATCATGGTGATTATTTGGGCGATCATTACCTGGCTGAAAAAGATCTTTTCCACGAGGAAAGCGTTCGTATACCCATGATTGTTTATGATCCGGATAAAGCATCCGATTCAACTCGAGGATCAATTGATGACCACTTTATGGAATCAATCGATCTTGTGCCGACTTTCATAGAAGCGGTTGGCGGGGAAATTCCAGAACATATTTTAGAAGGGCGTTCACTTCTACCTCTTCTTAATGGCAAAAAACCAGATGATTGGCGGCAATATGCTATTTGTGAGTCAGAATATGGTGCCCGCTTTGCCAATTGGGAATATAATATCAAACCGAGCGAAGCCCGCGGCACAATGGTACGCACGGACAAATGGAAGTACATCCATCATCAAGCCTTTAGGCCAGAATTATTTGACCTAACGAATGATCCTAATGAATTAACAGATTTAGGTGAAGACCGATCTTATGAAGAAATCCGGATAGAGATGCGCAAGCACATGTTTGAGTTTTTACAGAAGCGAAAATCCCGAACAACTTTTAGTGATAAAGCAATGGAAACAAGAGCACGGCGTTCACTAGACAATGACGCAAAAAAACCTGTCTATATTGGTGTTTGGTAGTCAGTCCTATCTATATTCATAATATCCAATTTGTAATTCTGTAATATTTGATTCTTGCTCGCATTAATTTTATTTTTTTATTAAAACTCAAATTCTGCGAAGCATTATGATATGATCATGTGAAATCAGAATTATTTATTTCATGAACTTGATTAACATATCAATTTATCTATGATGTCGCGCTGTAACTGGGACCTAATTTACGTTAAAATCAGATAACCAGCAATGAGGCTGGAAGACGTGATACAACAGGAGAATAAAATGAAACAATTAACCACGGGAGTACTATTGTCAGGTGCGGTTCTTATCGGGACTACGATGAGTGCCCAGCCTGCATTGGCTGCAGATATAACACTTCAATTTGCAAACTGGCTACCCCCTTTCCATCATTGGACAAAAACTGCCCGTCGATTTGCTGACTCAATTGAAAAGCAATCTGGCGGTAAGATCAAAATTATCGTAACCAAAAACTCGCCAGCAAAACCACCAGGGCAGTATGACCTTGCCAAAAATGGTATCCGCGACATGGTTATGGGCGTCTCGGCTTACACACCCGGTCGTCACAAGTTGTTCAGGATGGCTGAGGTACCTTTCGCTACTAAAAATGCTGAGACTGGCAGCCCTGGTCTCCATAAGTGGTACACCAAGCATGGTTTCGACAAAAAAGAGTTTACAGGTACTAAACTTATTTCCGCATTTGTCCATGGGCCGGGCTTGTTGCACAGCAAAAAGGAAATTAAATCTCTAGCCGATATCAAAGGTGTGAAAATACGTGTTGGCGGTGGTGGTGTTCTAATTGCAAAAAGTCTAGGTGGAGTACCCGTGGCAATGTCAGCAACTAAGGCGCATGAGAGCCTCCAACGAGGTACGACTGATGCGGCCTTTTTTCCATACGAAGCCGTTAAGGGGTTCAAACTTGCGAAACTTGTCAAGCATCATTTGGAAATCCCAGGTGGGCTCTATACGACATCATTTTATGTCGCAATGAGCGGAAAAAAGTGGGATGGCCTCCCTGGTTGGGCAAAAGATGCCTTCAACAAAGCTGGCGGGGCTACTGGCTCTAAATTGATCGGCCAAGGTTGGGATGCTGCCGATAGAGCTGGAAAGCAAGCTGCTGAAAAGGCTGGAAATAAAATCCAAACTATTTCTGCGAGTAACCAGAAAGCCTGGGCTAAAACTCTTCAATCTATTAAAGCTGGTTGGATTGCAAAAGCCAATAAAGAAGGTATGAACGGTGAAGCTCTATTAAGTGAGTTACTAACAATGATGAAGGGCTAAACCTTCATAATGATGGTTCAATCAAATCAGAAATTGAACAACCTTAACGAGCGGGTCACGTTGTGGCTCGCTCGCATTGGTTCTGTGGGCCTTGCCGGTATGATGTTCCTGACCTTGTTTGATGTTATTGGCCGTGCTTTGAGCCATTGGGATTGTTGGGTTTGCAATCCCATTGCAGTTTCAGTTGAGGTTACAGAAATTATCATGGGTATGATGATTTACCTGGGCCTAGGCTATACGACATTTCTTCGTGGCCATATTCGCGTTGATATACTTATTATAAACATGTCTCCACGAATTCAGTCAGTATTTGATTTTATCACAGGTATTATTGCCCTTTTAATCGCTGTTCTGGTTAGCTGGAGACTTTGGATTTATGCAAATTCCCGTCTTATTAATGGTGATTTGACACAAATCGGTGAAGTGCCCGTATGGCCCTATGCATTCATAATGGCTTTTTCGAGTATGCTGATGGTAACTTCACTTCTCCTCTACATCTACACAACCGGTCGTATGGCATTTGGTATCGATAAAGCCGTAGCCCCTGCAACTAATTCAGCAATAGAGTAATCAGCAATATTATGGATCCAATAACACTTTCAATTCTTATATTTTTACTTTTATTTTTATTACTCGCGATTGGCCTCCCGATTGGGTTTGCAATGGCCATAACAGGATTTTTGGGAAGCGTGGTGTTAATTGATTTAAATGCTGCTCTCTCCTTGCTTGGTCAAACAGCTTATGAAACACCCATCACATTTAATTTAAGTATAGTACCCATGTTCATTCTCATGGGTTATTTTGCCAGTAATTCCGGACTTAGCGAGGCCCTATTCCGCGCCTGCAACACCTGGCTTGGCTATCGCC
The DNA here is from genome assembly GCA_012960465.1 of Rhodospirillales bacterium. GTDB lineage: Bacteria > Pseudomonadota > Alphaproteobacteria > Rhodospirillales > UBA2165 > TMED23. Next base: position 43,171 of record DUBF01000123.1, read on the forward strand.
GTGGCGGACTAGCTCTCGCGACAATCGGAGGTTGCGGAGCCTTTGCCGCTGTCTGCGGATCTAGTATTGCGACGGCAGCAACTATGACGCAAGTCGCTTTGCCTGAAATGAAGCGCTTCAATTATGATTATAGCTTGGCAACTGGTTCTATCGCTGCAGGGGGTACTATCGGAATTCTTATCCCGCCTAGTGTTATTTTAGTGCTCTACGGCATCCTTACAGAAACAAATATTGGTGAATTATTCCTGGCAGGATTCGTGCCAGGAATATTAACAATTATCTTTTTCATGGCGACCATTTCAATTGTTACCCGAATTTTCCCAAGCATCGGTCCCCGTGGTAAAAAAACCACGCTCATGCAAAAATTAGCAGCATTTAAAGATGTCTGGGGAACAGTTATTTTGTTCGTGTTGGTCATAGGCGGAATCTATACTGGAACATTTTCTCCCGAAGAAGCTGCTGGTATTGGCGCCACAGGAGCGCTCGCATTAGCACTGCTTGCACGAACGATGACGTGGTCCATATTCATTGATTGTTTGATGAAAACGGTGAATACATCAGCAATGATTTTCACCATTTTGATAGGTGCTATATTATTTAATAACTTTTTGGTATTGAGCGCTGTACCCGATGCTATCGGAACCTGGATTGGCACCCTGCCATTTTCAAGTACGGTCATAATGCTCATTATCTTATTGATATATCTCATTATGGGTTGCGCTTTAGATTCTCTAGCTATGATTTTATTGACTATTCCAATTTTTTTTCCTGTCGTTGCTAATCTTGGGTTTGATCCAATTTGGTTTGGTATTATAGTCGTCATGGTTGTTGAGCTTGGATTAATTACCCCTCCGGTGGGAATGAACGTCTTTATTATTAAAGGAATGGCACCAGAAGTCCCCCTTAGTAAGATTTATAAAGGCGTTCTGCCATTCGTTATAGCTCAACTTATCCTTATATCCCTAATCGTGTTTTTCCCACAAATTGCGCTCTGGCTTCCAAGCACCATGGGTTAAACAGCCCAGACTATCATAATATCAGTCAATCCCTGATCACCTTACTTAGCCTGTTTAGGTCCATTTACAAGTAAACTGGCAAGCGTAAGAATAATTTAAAAGAACCACAGCCCGTTAACCGGTCTTTCATTGCTTTCTGCAATTATGTCAAATTAGTAAATTTGTGTTTTAGGGAGCATGATAAACCATGGGGAAACTCTTTGATCCGCAGTATATAGAGACCCAGCTTATAGCATTAACTGAGGTGCTTTTATCTGAGGTATTCATCCTAAGTAGTCTCAGTCAGCTAATTATCATTGTTGGTGCTTTTATGGCGGCGTGGATAGCCCGCCCTATAATCACTCCTTGGATCACCAAACTTGGCGAATGGATTGCTGATTTTAGTGAATCAAAGGAAGCTGAATTTTGGGTTTCGAAACTATCGGAAGCCGCGGTCCTCATGGCATTACCATTTATTTGGATACTTCTACAATGGGTGTCTTCACTTGTTGCTGAGTACGCTGGTTGGCCCCATCACCTTCTAACTGTGACAGTCAGCTTAATTACAGCTTGGATTATTATTCGATTAACCGCGACCTTAATTCGTGACAAAAGCTGGTCAAAGTTAATTTCGATTACGGCTTGGACAATCGCAGCCCTTAATATCCTAGGTTTAATGGAGAAAACAGTCGCCTTCCTCGACAGTCTCGCGATGGATATGGGCGAATTACATATTTCTGCCCTAACAATTATAAAGGGAATGATGGCGCTGGCAGTCTTATTATGGTTAGCCCGTATGGCATCACGCATGCTCGAGAAAAGAGTTAGCAAGTTACCAAACATGACACCATCCGTTCAGGTTTTGCTCACCAAACTATTTAAAATATTTGTAATCACCATTGCTATTGTGGCTGCGATGAACAGTGTCGGCATAGATTTAACCGGATTGGCTGTCTTTAGTGGTGCGGTTGGTGTCGGTATAGGTTTTGGTTTGCAAAAAGTGTTTGCTAATCTTATTAGTGGTTTGCTGATCCTAGCTGATAAATCAATCAAACCAGGCGACGTCATCGAAGTTGCTGATACTTATGGCTGGGTCAATACACTTGGTGGACGTTACGCGTCTGTTGTAACCCGTGATGGCGTTGAGCATTTAATCCCAAATGAAGAACTCATAAATCAACGAGTAGCAAATTGGACTTTTAATGACTCCGAAATTCGCATTAAACTAGCAATTGGCGTTTCATATTCAAGTGACTTACCACACGCAATCGAAACTTGCCTCAAAGCAGCTCGTACAGAAGGCCGAATTCTAGCGTCGCCCGAACCAGCTTGCCTGGTCAAAGCGTTTGGAGATAGTTCAATTGATCTAGAGCTCCGGATTTGGATTAGAGACCCTCAAAATGGTATTTCTAATATAAAAAGTGCAGTTTACTTGCGGATATGGCAACTGTTCAAAGAAGAAGGTATTGATATACCATTCCCTCAACGGGTAATACACATAGAACCCAGTGGGGCTGAAGGTCAAAGAAATATCACACCAAATGAGGTTAATACAGTTACAAGCGGAACTTAAGATAAGCAACTTAATGGCAAATTTACCCGGAAAAAATGGTCTATTTATCGTAGAATTGTTGCAGTTTTAGACCAATTAAACTTGTTCACCTAATTATTCGATCTATTCGTGAAAACGACTTATTCAAAAGATTAAATTACAACCACCACTGCAGAACATATTCATAAGGACCCTCACGATTTACCAAATCGGTCCGTTGCAGCTTAATCCTATATCCATTAGAAGTTTTTTCTAGATAATGTCGGTATTTTCCTGTGAAATTTCGAACTTCGTAACGGAAGTACTCAGCACAATGAAAACGGGAACGAACAATAATATTCCCGTTATTATCTTGATTTTCAATGATAACATTTGAAACTACGTGACATAAACGATTATTGGGTGCCTGACTGTGTGCCTGAGGATGTTCATTCCGTCGAATACGCATCTTCATCATATCGAGGTTCTCCCAAAATATATTGGGAACGCCCTCCCCTTCAGTTTGTTCTTCTTCAGCTGGCATCCAATAGTGTCCATCAGCGGTAAAAAGAGAGAGCCACTGATCCCACCGCTTTTCATCAAGGAATTCGGCCTGCTGATGCAGAAACCGCTCAACCGATAACTGCGTTTTAGTAGTAACGTCAGCAAATTTGAAGCGATCTGAATTAGCAAGTATTTCAGTTGCATTACTCATAATCAACTCCCACCGCCATTTGACATCATATAATTTTTCCATGCCTGCATCATATGGCGAAGGGGCAATTCGCTCATTGAGCCTGGTGTTGACTTCCTAACCTCACCTTCCACTACGTCAAAGCCAGCATTCCGATGAAAACTAACCCAATCACCACCTTGAGATTCAAGTCCATGCTGGACTTTCCACCAATTAAAAAGGTCATCAGCATTGACCATAGTCGAAGGGGAATTGACCAAATAGTAATAGCCAAGTGCTCGCTTATAAATAGCCTCTGGCGCACCTTTTAATCTAAAGTGCCAAATTTCGGTCAACGTACGATCCGGACCCAATGGTCTGATAGTTCTTAACTGTTGCAAGGGTGGTTGAACTGAAAGACACGGATAGACCAAAACATGGTGTAAATTTACACCAAGAATTTCCTCTGCTTTCTTTTCACCGTAAGCATCATACATTAACCTTACGTATTCATTGGTATCTGGATCATCAGGACGTATCCCCATATAACCCTCCAAACTACAATGTCCCTGTGGATGAGCAACGGTACCAAATTTGCCCCATCCATCAATGCCGATGCGCGCAAAATCTGATAAAAACCCGTATGCTATGGGCGGCTCTTCACCTGCACTCCTCATATCTTTTTCAATAGTCATGGCTGCAATGCCCGTCGACTCATGAGTTGCACCCGGATGAGATGCATCTAACTGGTTTTCCAAAAATATTTTCCAATTAGATTGTTGCACCATCTGAAAGCATTCACCAACCACCTCAGTTTCACCGCCTGGCGCTCGATCGATCAACTGATCAAAGGCAACTTTTGAATTACCAAGATGGCTCTCTAAGCTGGGACCGTCTTCAGCTAACGATGCAAACCAAAACCCACGATAATTATCAACACGCGGAGCTTTTTGTACCTGAAATTCCGGATCATCCATTTTTAGATTAGTACCATCATATCCTTCTGAGGCAGGAATTTGATCAAGTCTGCCATCTAAATCAAAAAACCAGGCATGATAAGAACACCGAATGCGTCGACCGGCATTCCCTTTTCGGGCAGTACATAACTGGGCTCCCCTGTGAGGACACCGGTTATAGAGCACGTGGATTTCACCATTATGATCACGGGTCATCATCATCGGCTGTCGGCCGACACGAGCCAAATAATAATCACCTGGATTTTTTACCTGACTTTCATGTCCAATGTAGACCCAGAGGCGCTCAAAAATGCGCTCCATTTCTAGATCAAATAAGTCCTCGTCTACGTAAGCTTTCCGGTGCGCTCGATCTGGTTCCACCAGGGCTGAGATCTTGTCGTTGGTCCAGTTCATTTTACCACCCTTTTTTTAAATTAACCTGAAGTTAGCTTAATCCCTTCCGCCCGGAGTAGTAATCACGTTCAATAGAACTGAAGTACCGCTACGTACTTTTTCTAATGCCCCTCGCATCGCGCCTTCAAGCTTTGCCGGATCATCGACCATTTCACCATACCCTCCGCAAGCTTCCATTATCATTTCATAATTCGGACTAGGAGCTAAACTAGTGATTGGCATTTCATTTGCCTTGACGGCCTTTCCATTCGGGTACATTACTCGTGTAGATCGATTAACAGCAAACCATTGAGCATTATTCATAACCACCGTCAGCGTCGCTAAATTCTGCGCTTTGGCTACAAAATGAGCTGGTGTGGGGCCGCCGAACATATAAGAACCATCGCCTACAAATAAAATAACATCGCGATCGGGTTCCGCTAATTTTGCTCCCAATGCTGCACCTAAACCAAATCCCAAACCACCGGCTTGTGCACCACTTACAATACTTCCAGGTACTTTATAATCTATGTGATCAATATTAAGACCGAGTTCACTTACGATAATACTATTATCGGCCTTAACTTTATTTAGACATGCCGCAACCCAACTTGCCAAGATTGGAGTATTGCTCCCTGCCATATCCATTACTTTCTTTTTCTTTGCCATATGCTCATTATGGATTTTTGTTATTTTAGCTAGACGGGTTTTAATATCAGACGACTTTAGATCTTTATGAAGTCTTAGGGCCTTTCCTATTAGTTCAATACTTTGTAAGGGCTCACCTGAAATTGCGACATCCATCTCAAAACCCCGGTAGGGTAATCCAGAATAATGAGGGTCAGGAGAGAGATGAATGAGTTTAGCTTTTTTATTGGGCTCTACATTTCTCGGGACCCATGGGACTGCACTCTCAAGCACCAAAACCAAATCGGCATCGGGAAGATATTCACCAACGGCAAACCCGAGGTTCATCGGATGATCAGAGAGCAAACTTGGACCTCCAACCTGGATAACCGGTAAGGCAAAACGTTTAGCTAAACTGCCCAAGATTTCAGTCACACCTGATCGTTGTCCAACTGCCCCAGCGATAATCAATGGGTTTGTCGAAGCAACAATTAAATTTGCTGCTTGCTCTATAACTGATTCTGAGGGAACAGCCACGGTATTACCCAAAGGACGTTTCCTTGGCAATATCCTATCTTTACTTACCATATGACCTAATACTTCACGTGGTAAATTCAAATAGACCGGACCACGAGGCTCGGACATTGCTATATCTAAGGCGCGATTAACTATTTTCTCAACAGGTTGATTATCCCGTAATTCATAGTCCCATTTAACGTATTCACGCAACATACCGCCTTGGTCAAAATTCTCCTGGCTCCAGTGAATTCCAATATTTCTCGATCCAATATCGCCAGTTTCAGTAAGTGGTGTACGTCCGGCCATAACCAAAATTGGTACGTTATCACGAGATGCATTCATCACCCCACAAATTGTATTTGCTGTCCCAACCGTCACGTGTACCATCACTGCCGCAGGCTTTCCAGAAACCCGGTAATAGCCCTCCGCCATCGCCATTGCGACATTTTCATGGGGCACCGTTACAAACTGCGGAACCTTAAATCCCGCCTGCGAAGATGCTACTAAAGCTTCAATAATAGGAGCAAAGTCGGTTCCACCATTGGCAAATACATACTCAATACCATTATCCATGAGCGCAGCGAGAAAGGTTTCTGCAACAGTAATCTGTTTATCAGATATTTTGATAACTTTATCCATTTAAAAATTTCCCACCAAATTTATTTAGATATAGCTCTACAATAAAATAAATATTAGTCAGAATTCTAGATATTACCAACAAATATTTTTACAATCTATCTAGTTAGAAGTACGCCTCGCCAGGTCCCACGGGCGGTTCCCATTCACAATCACTAAATGGACCGGCACCTTTGACTCCAACATAAGTTATCCGATCTTCATTGGTCTTATTTTTCAATAAGGCCCGAGAAAGCCAATCAATAATATAATGATGACAGTCTAATTTTCCTAGATTTGGAATACCCCAAAGCGGGTGAAATTGATCCTCAATAACCCACATTTCTTTGCGAGCTGTTATATCACCGTAAACTTCAACAGCATCTTCCAAAGGACATAAGGGGTCAAACTCACCCGTAACCAACAACGTTGGACATTTAACTTTATCTGCATAGCCTTTTACAGTCATCCCGATCGCCATTTTATCAAACTCATCTTCGTCATCCATGCCCGCCATATACATAAACTGCTGTTTGAAACGGGGCGAAGACTGGGTAAAAATTGTATTATTTGGATTGAAACAGGCTACTCCACTGGCCAATGCCGCTGGGCGATGGTCATAACTCGCAAGACGCAGGGACCAATAGCTACCCATACTCACACCATAAATTCCAATTTTATCCGATATTATTTCCTCTCTAGACTGTAAATAATCAATTACCGCGGCGCCAGCGCGTTCATAATTATCACCAACGGCACGAATTTTCTGGATATTAGAATTACCTTGACCCGGTCCGTCCATCGACAGAATGTGCATACCGCGAGCAATTGCAGGATTACCATGCACTTTAGGAAAAGCTTCCTTTGTTTGATCCATCCCAGGCACATAAATTACACAAGGTGCTTTACGCCGATCTGGAAGGAGATGAAGCAAACAAGAAATTGTTTTTCCATCATCAAAAGGAACTTCCACACGCTCTACAGGATAGGGAGCAACTGCAGATCGAAGATCAACAACCTTATTCAAACAATCATAAAGCTCCAATTTAACCGGATTATCATCATAAAATATCGGGTGTTGTGCCATTCGATAAGCTTCGATAGCGTGGTCATAGTGTTCACATGCTGTCGCATCAAAGCCCTCAGCCTGTGCTCGGCACCCAAGACTTTCATCATGTTCAGCCTTTAAACGCCATTGCTTTGGCAACATACGATAATTATGCGCGCGCGTTGGCGTCTCTAAATCATCACGCTCAAAATTCTGAACACGACCCCGCATATTAAGTGCAAGATCAAGCATCCATTGTTGGTTATCACGTTTGGTGCGAAGCTTGCGTATCGACATTTTTTTCTCCTTCTAAACAGTTTCCATAGCTTTTATGAAAAATAATACGATAAATACGCAATAAAACCCCTATTTTTACTCTTATCTATATTATGATTAAATAATAGGCGCTAAAAACGGTGTTTATAGAAATTTTTACTACGCTATAACAAAATTACACAGCGATTAGCTCGCTCAACCCTATAATAACAACATCTATAAGCTTGAAAAACAAACAGCAATAAAGCATTAAATAGGACTAAATCTTACAGACAGTTGCCATCTGCTTTGTTAGGAACGTAAATATGAGCATGTCGCCAAGTGAACGCATCATTTTTAGCCCGGTATTTGGACGATCAAAATTAAGTCTTCCAAACGACGCACGCATGGTAATTTGGCCTTTGCTGGCTATGGAGGTATGGGATATTAATCGTCCGATGCCGCGCGTCGTATTAGCTCCTCCACAAGGAAACTTGCTTACACCTGACATACCAAATTGGAGTTGGCATGAGTACGGCATGCGTTCAGGAATTTGGCGCCTAATCCAGATGTTTGATGATTTGAATATCAGACCTTGCGTTACCCTTAATGCGCGCGCCTGCACAGACTACCCGCAGGTCACAGAAGCTATTTTAAAAAGGGGATGGGAATTCAACGCACATTCATATGATCAAATAGCAATGCATAAAGTCGAAAACCAGCAGGAAATGATTGAGAATACTTTAGACATCATTGCAAAATTTTCAGGACGCAAACCACGCGGATGGTTCGGGCCGGGGCTTACACAAACATTTGAAACTTTAGATCATCTTGCAAAAGCGGGGATCCAGTACTTTGGTGACTGGGTGTTAGACGATCACCCCATTCCCGTTAAAACAATTCATGGCGACGTTATTGCCTTACCCTATAATTATGAAATTCATGATATAGCTCAACAAATGATCCAATTTCACGAGTCCGAAATTTTCTTAAAACGAGCGAAAGATCACTTTGATTGCCTATATAAAGAAAGTGCTGAAAATGCCCGTTTCATGTGTGTTGCTACTCACCCATACATATCTGGTGTACCACATCGCATTAAATATGTTCGAGAGGCATACGAATATTTTTTGTCAAAACCAGGTGTAATCTCAATGGACGGCGAACAAATTTTGGATTGGTATCTGACGCAGAACAAAGATGTAAATTTAGCAAGTGCGACATAAACATGGCTAAGCTTAATCACAATATTAAAGATCCGGTAAACTGTTTTGTTCCCCATTCACCTCCAATCATAAAAGGCTCGACCTCAGGACCACTTCAAGGCCTAACGTTCACAGTAAAAGACCTTTACGATATTGCTGACTATAAAACTGGCAATGGCAATCCAACGTGGTTAGAAACCCACGAACCGGCGGCAAATACGGCGGCAATCGTTCAGTCTTGCTTAAACGCTGGTGCAACAATGATAGGTAAAGTAATTTGCGATGAATTTTTTTATAGCTTTATTGGGGAAAATGCTCATTACGGCACGCCCCTTAATAGCGCAGCACCCGGTAAAATCCCTGGAGGCTCATCATCGGGCTCAGTCGCGTCCGTTGCCGGAGGAATATGCGATTTTTCCTTAGGAAGCGATACCGGTGGCTCAGTTAGAATACCAGCCGCGTTTTGCGGGCTTTATGGCTTAAGACCTACTTACGGACGGCTTAATTTACATGGAGCTACAGCCATGGCACCAAGCTTTGATACAGCGGGTTGGTTTGCCCGGGACCTTGATGTTTTTTTAAAGGTCGGCAACGTGCTTCTAGATCGTCATTCGGCTACGGCTGAAATTGAAAAAGTACGAGTAGCTGAGTTTGCTTTCGATTTTTCTGATGATGAAGTTTCTATACCACTACAAAAATGGATTGAATCTGATCAATGCAATTTATCTCTACAAAGTCCCGTAACAGAACTACCGGACGAAATTATACTCGACAATGCTCGTGAAGCATTTCGTATTATTCAAGCCAGAGAAGTTTGGCAAACTTTTGGCTCTTGGATTGAAAAAACCAAACCCACCTTCGGTCCTGGGGTTAAAGAACGAATGGATATAGCTAAAACTGTTACAGATGAAGAACGAGATGCGCAAATATTATACAAAAAGAAAGTTACTGCCGCTTTCCAGGAAATGGTGCCGCTGGGCACTGTTCTAGCACTACCCGTCACGGCGTCTCTTCCTGTGGACATCAATACTGATCCAGAAATTCTGAATACCTACCGAGCCAAAACACTTAGCTTGGTTTGTTTAGCCAGTCTCTCTGGATTACCGCAAATTTCAATTCCAGTAACACATTCAAACGGTATTCCAGTCAGTTTAGGACTAATCGGTTGGGCAGATGGAGATGAGGCACTATTATCATTGGCATCAAACTTAATGCAAAGGTGAGTTACCAAAATCAAAGATTATCGCTAAATCAATTTTTTCCTAATCTAATACCCTGAATACTATTAAGGAAAGAACCCTTGAAAATATTAGATACAGATATGAGAGCAATCATTAGCGAAACTATACTTTGTTTTGCTGCGACAGTTAATCAAGACGGAAGCCCCAATCTCTCTCCAAAAAGTACCCTAAAAGTTTTCGACGATAACCACTTAATATTTGCAAATATCGCATCACCAAAAACAATTTCTAATCTAAAACAAGACCCCCGTATCGAAATTAATTGTGTTGATACTTTTTCCCGGCGTGGTTACAGATTTAAAGGTAGAGGTATTGTTCATTCGATTGGTAGTAAGATACACGGTGATCTCCTTCTCGAAATTAAAAATGAACATGGCAAAAGGATCCCTGTTCTTGATGCCGTCCTTATCGAGATCCTCGAAGCAAAACAGGTCCTGTCACCTGCGTACCAATTTGTCAAAGGTGTGACTGAGGATAGTTTACGCAATGCGTATATGAACAAATATAATGTTCAGCCCTTAGTAAAAAAATAATTAGACCTTAAACGAATATAAGAAATACCAAGAAATAAACGATTAGATAGTGATGAGAGGTGTGAAATGAGTGACGATAACGGGTCAACCAACAAAAATTATAAAACTGACTTTCGCGATGGAATGGCCATTGACTGGGATGTACCAATCAAAATGGATGATGGAATCGTCTTACGTTGCGATGTCTATCGACCTCTAAAAGATGGTCAATATCCGATAATTCTCTCTTACGGACCCTATGGTAAGTGGCTCCACTTTGAGGATGGATATGGCGACCAATGGAGACGAATGTGCGAATCGCGCCCTGATGTTCCAGCCAACTCGACTAATAAGTACCAACAATGGGAAGTTGTAGACCCGGAAAAGTGGGTTCCTGATGATTACATCGTTATTCGGGTAGATTCAAGGGGTGCGGGTCGATCCCAAGGCGTTATTGATATATGGTCATTACGTGAAGCTCAGGATCAGGCTATTTGTGTCGATTGGGCTGGTGTTCAACCATGGTCAAACGGTAAGGTTGGTCTAAACGGCATTTCATATTATGCAGAAAATCAATGGCAAACTGCTGCCCTGCAGCCCAAGCATTTAGCAGCTATGTGTGCCTGGGAAGGGGCCCTTGATTATTACCGTGACATGGCTTGGCATGGTGGTATTTTTTGTCGTGGGTTTGTACAAGACTGGTCAACGGCTCAGGTCTATACGTTGCAAAATGGTCGTGGGTCTCGCGGGCATCGCTCTCGTATGACAGGAGATTGGGTATCCGGTCCCGAAACACTGACCGAGGAAGAACTCGGTGGAAATCGTCGGAACTTTTATGCCGACTGTTTGGCAAATAAATTAGATACAGATGAATTCTGGCAATCGCGTATGCCGGATCATTCTAAAATCAAAACGCCAATGCTTTCAACCGCAAATTGGGGTGGTCAAGGTCTTCATCCCCGGGGTAATTTTGAAGGATTTGTGCGCTCTGCCTCTAAGAACAAATGGCTTGAGGTCCATGGCATCGAACATTGGACCCATTTTTATACAGATTATGGTCTGGATTTACAGAAGCGATTTTTTGGTCACTTTTTAAAAGGTGAAGATACCGGTTGGATAGAAAGACAGCCAAAAGTTCAGCTCCAAATTCGTTATCCCGGTGAAACATTTGTCGAACGCCATGAAAACGAATGGCCATTAGCACGAACTGATTGGACCAAATTCTATATCCATCCCGATAGCATGACTATTTCAGAGGAAAAACAAACGTCAAAATCTTCGGTAGAATATCTGGGGCTATCGGATGGTGTAACTTTTTTATCTGATCCGCTTACAGAAGATATGGAGATCACGGGCCCAATTTCCTCAAAATTATGGGTTTCCTCTGAAACAAATGATGCCGATTTATTTTTGGTACTCAGAGCTTTCACTCCAGACATGAAAGAAATTACCTTCCAGGGCGCCCTCGATCCTCATACACCACTTGCTCAGGGTTGGTTGCGATGCTCGCATCGAAAGCTTGATGAAGACCTGACCCTACCCTATAGGCCGTACCATACTCACGATGAAATCCAACTACTTACGCCAAATGAAACCTATGAAGTAGATGTTGAAGTTTGGCCAACATGTATTGTCATGCCAAAAGGACACAGAATTGGCTTCTCAATACGCGGAAAAGACTACGTCTACCCTGGAGATAGTGGTACTAATTTTGGCGAATATGCAAGTTGGACGGGATGCGGTCTTTTTAAACATGACGATCCCGTCGACCGACCTGCTGAAGTTTTTGGGGGCGAAGTTACATTGCATACAGGACCTGATCAACAAGCATTTATTATGTTACCAGTCATCCCAACCGGCTGAACTTGGTAAATAAGGATATAAATATTATGGAGGATTTTGTCACAGATTATCGTGATAATATGGCAATTGATTGGGATGTTCCTATCAAAATGGATGACGGTATCATTTTAAGGTGCGATGTTTTTCGACCTATGGATGACAACCATTATCCCGTTTTATTAAGTTATGGCCCGTATGGTAAATGGCTCCACTTTGAAGATGGATATGTGACTTGCTGGCAGCGGATGGCAGAAGAGCATCCCGATGTTACAGCAAACTCTACAAATCAATACCAACAATGGGAAGTTGTAGATCCCGAAAAGTGGGTATCTGAAGGTTATGTTTGCGTTCGCGTAGATTCAAGAGGTTGCGGCCGCTCTCCCGGATATGTTGAGTGTTGGAGCCCACGCGAAACCAAAGATTTTTACGCCTGTATTGAATGGGCTGGAGCCCAGCAGTGGTCCTCAGGCAAAGTCGGACTTAATGGAATCAGCTATTACGCGATTAATCAATGGCAAGTTGCAGCCGAACGGCCACCCTCTCTTGCAGCAATGTGTGTCTGGGAAGGTGCCGCAGATTTTTATCGAGATATGAGCCACCACGGCGGGATACTTACTACCTTCGTAAAAAATTGGTATGACAAGCAGGTTCATAGTGTCCAATATGGCCTTGGCTCTCGCGGTGAACTTTCACGTATGACTGGAGATTGGGTCTCCGGCCCAGAAACTCTAACTGAGGAACAACTTGGAGCTAATCGAGAAGATTTAGGAGCTAGTGCTCAAAATCATACCCTAGAGGATGACTATTGGAAGGAGCGGACCCCCGACCTCTCGAAAATTAATATTCCATTACTCTCATCCGCAAACTGGGGTGGAAATGGTTTGCACCCTCGCGGAAACTTTGAAGGCTTTTGCGAAGCCGGAACTGAAGACAAATGGCTCGAAGTACATGGGATAGAGCATTGGACCGAATTCTATACTGATTACGGGCGAGAAATTCAGCTAGCCTTTTTTGATCATTTCTTAAAAGGTAAAAAGAATGGATGGAATGAACGACCCAAGGTTCAATTGCAAATTCGGCATCCCGGTGAAAAATTTGTGGAACGATTTGAAAAATCTTGGCCATTAGAACAAACCCAATGGACCAAGTTTTATCTTGATGGGGATAGTCAAAGCCTTGTTCAAGAAGCCAATACTATAGAGACCACCCTATCATATAAAGGCCTCTCAGATGGCTTAACTTTTATGTCCCTGCCACTTGAGAATGAGATGGAAATAACCGGTCCAATGGCTTCTAAACTCTGGATTTCATCCGATACAGTAGACGCTGATTTATTTTTAGTATTTCGGATTTTTACACCAGACTTAAAAGAAATTACATATCAGGGTGCTCTTGACCCACATACACCCATCGCTCAAGGTTGGTTGCGCGCCTCACATAGGAAGTTAGACCATAAAAAAACCAAATCTTGGCGACCCTATCATACACATGACGAAAAACAGTCCCTAAAACCAGGGGAAATATATGAGCTAGATGTTGAAGTTTGGCCAACTTGTATTGTTGTCCCTAAAGGATACCGTATTGCATTAAGTGTAAGAGGCAAAGACTACATCTACCCCGGGCCTGTTGATTCTGGGCTTTCAAATATGAAAAATGCGTTTACTGGCGTTGGACCATTTCTGCATGATGATCCAGATGATCGGCCACCCAAGGTTTTTGATAACGAAGTGACACTTCACTTTGGGAAGGATCGGAAACCATTTATCCTCCTACCTATTGTGCCCAAGAATTGAGTAAAAGTGTTAAGAATACTATACTAAAATACAGGTAAAGAAATTTAACAAAACAGGGGTACATTTAATATGATCAAAGCTGGTGTTGTAGGATTAGGCTGGTGGGGGCAATTGTTAGCGCGTTCCATCAAGGATAGTAAGAAAATCAATATAACCTCCGGATTTACTCGAACTCCGTCCAATGCATCTGACTTTATTGCTGAAACCGGTATTAAATTATATGAAGAATATGGGCAGTTACTTAAGGATAAAGATGTAGACGCTATTATTCTTGCAACCCCCCATTCGATGCATGTCGAGCAAATCAAGCTGGCAGCAGAACACAAAAAACATATATATGTGGAAAAGCCTATTGCTTTAACGCTTAACGAAACACGCGCCGCTCTCGAGGCGGCAAGGACGGCTGGGGTAGAAATTGCTGTTGGATTCCAGCGACGTTGTCATCCTTCTATGGTAGCTGCATTAGACGCGGTCAGAGACGGGAAAATAGGTCGGATCCTTCACGTTGAAGGACACCAATCCGCTCCTGGGCTTCGAATATATAAAGAAGGTAGTTGGCGACAAGCTCGGGAAGAGCAACCAGCTGGTGGCATGACGGGAATGGGCATCCATTTGTTAGATGGTATGGTTAGCGTCTTAGGGGCAGTTAAGGATGTTACGGTTAAAAGCAAAAAAATACTCCAAGATAATGATAGTATTTTAGATGACATGACTTCTGTGCTGTTAACGTTTGAAGCTGGGGCTACGGGATATATTGGGACATCAATAGCAACATCAGGCTATTTTAGTCTTCGATTTTTTGGAGAGAACGGCGTGGTAGAAGTCAGAAATCCAGATTTAGGAGAATTTGTGTATACAGATCAAACTGCAAAAATAGAAGTCACCGAGAATGAAGACTTTAACATGGAGGGGACCAGCCTTGAGCTGTTTGCAGATCAAATTACTGGTAACGGCAGCTTTCCCGTTTCAGACAAAGATGTGATGCATTCAAGCGAAGCGTTAGAAAAGATTATTTTGGCGGCAAACTAGAATAAACTGGTCAGACTAACTTTCTAATAAACACCAACTTTAACCCGGAAAGGGAAGTTGCCAAACCTCATGTCGTACGTAATTGGTGCGCCGGCTTAAGGTCATCTGCAGCAAGCTGATAGGCAACCCAGAATGAAGTTAACGCGCCAATTAACTTTTCAACATTCGCGTCTTCAGACATTTCAAAGGTGTCTAATCCACAGCGACGCATAAAATGTAACTGATCTTGAGTAACTTTACCTACAACGCGCAACTCAGCTTTAAAGCCATACCTCTCCCTGAGGAGCCGCGCATAAGAAAATGTGCGGCCATCGGCAAGAACAGAAAATTCCAGTGCAATAAGATAAAAACAATCAATATCCCCGGCAACCAAGCCTGTTAATATACGATACTTTTCAATAAAAATCTTTATAAAATTTTAGCTTCTTTTCTCTACAAATTCTCTAATTGAAAAATAATAGCTATGGGCTCAGCATGGTAAATGTACAAATCAATTTAGAATCCGATACTTTTCATCCACCTAAACTCGATGATCCTAAGGTAACATTTTCGTATGCTAAGGAATTCATGGAAGAAGGTGACTATAAAAATGCAATTATTCATCTAAAACAACTTGTCAAATTGTCGCCTGATAATGTTAATTTTAATTTAGCG
This sequence comes from Rhodospirillales bacterium, assembly GCA_012960465.1. GTDB lineage: Bacteria > Pseudomonadota > Alphaproteobacteria > Rhodospirillales > UBA2165 > TMED23. Next base: position 59,059 of record DUBF01000123.1, read on the forward strand.
CTATCCCTTAACTTATTTTTTATCGGTAAGATTTCTGAATCCGTCATGAGTTTTAATCATACTATAGCCCTCGACAATCAATATAGGAATACCCCCGAATTTGAGAACGTTATAGCATTTAAAAAAGAACTTTTTAAATTTCCTCATAGCTACTTAACCGGTTTTTTGCAGGGGAGCCATGCCCCTGAAAGACAGGTATTTATGTCAGCGGCACTCGATACGTTAAATCCATCTGAGACGACAATTGAAATTCTAGAAATCGGCTCCTATGCGGGTTCGTCATTGCTCACCTGGTCAAATGCTGCGGACAGATTATTAAGTGGTGAATGCTGCATAACTTGTATCGATCCTTGGGGTAACTCGGGAGCAGAACTATTTGACGACGAAATGGCAGTGCCGTTAACATCTAACCGGGTCTATGAGGTATTCTGTCACAATGCAGCTTTGTCCGGGGACAATGTCCACATAAAACCTATCAGAGAAATTAGCGAAGACATCTTACCTAAACTGGAACCTAATAAATATGACCTTATATTTATAGATGGTAGCCATCATTATGCAGACGTTTTGAACGATATAGTTGAAAGCAAAAGATTGTTAAAGTTAGGAGGAATAATCTGTGGAGATGACTTGGAAGTGCAATTGGGACAATGCGATCAAGAGTTTGTTAAAATTAATAAGAAAACAGATTATGTCAATAATCCAGCGAATGGAAAAGGGTTTCACCCCGGAGTAACCTTGGCAGTTGGAGAATTCTTTGGTGATGTTTCTTGTTTCTCTGGATTTTGGGCAATGCGCTTAACTTCAAGTGGTTTTGAAAAAATATCTTTTAATGAAGCACGAGGAGTGCGTCCAAATCATTGGCCTCCTGATTTCCAGGGCAGAATCACCGCCTACTTCAAACAATCTGATGAACTTGGACAGTTGCTTTAATTGGGGTTACTTTTTTTTATTAAAAGGTGAATACTCCGCTAAAGCGGAGCAGAACTCATCGTTACAACGGTGAAAAATGGTAGACACTACAGGATTCGAACCTATGACCGTCCGCTTAAAAGGCGGAAAGAATTAGTTTAAATGCTCTATGTCAATGGTAACACGTTTCATTAGATTCACACGATAGCCCCCGCCCTCTAATCTCAGAAATATTTTTTGCCAACATTATTGGTATTGCGCAGTCTTATATCTAATTTCATTCAATTCACTTGTAAAGTAGCTCCGTATTGTGTGAACTAGCGACAGGTAATTTTGGAGAAACATACTCATGTATCCTGATTTAAAGCTGTTCATTGGCGGCGAGTGGCGTAAAACGACGAGTGACTTGCCCGTAGTAAACCCAGCGACTGAAGACGAGATTGGACGCCTGCCGCGTGCCGGCAAAAACGATCTCAACGATGCGTTAGACGCGGCCGAGAACGGTCTTCGAATTTGGAGCCGAACTGCTCCCCGTGACCGTTCGGATATCATTATCCGCGCTGCTGCACTGATGCGCGACCGGCAAGAAGAGATCGCCCAAGCTATTACCGCAGAACAGGGCAAACCCCTGGGGCAGGCGCGCATGGAAGTTATCCGCGGCACAGAGTTTTTTGAATGGGATGCCGGGGAAGCATTAAGGACATATGGTCGCATTATTCCCGCCGCGCCTGGTCATAAAATCGCCGTACACCATCATCCCATTGGAGTTGTTGCGGCCTTTTCGCCCTGGAATTTTCCGATGAGCCAACCTGCACGTAAAATAGCTGGGGCTTTAGCTTCGGGATGCTCGATTATCCTTAAAGCCGCCGAGGAAACGCCCGCCGGCGCGTTATATATTGCCCGAGCGTTTCAAGATGCAGGCTTGCCTCCTGGCGTGTTTAATTTAGTTTTCGGTACTCCGTCGGAAATTTCAGAGTACCTGATCCCGCAAGACTCTGTGCGGCTCGTAGCTTTTACTGGTTCGACCAACGTCGGGCGTCATTTGACCATGCTGGCCTCAGAGCACATGACGTCAGTGCTTATGGAATTGGGTGGCCACGCCCCGGTGATCGTTTGTGAGGACACCGACGTGAATCGGGCCGCGATCAAGTAGTGCCGAACGTAAGATGCGTAATGCCGGACAAGTCTGTACCTCACCGACGCGATTTTTTGTGCATGAAAGTATATTTGATGACTATGCCGACGCTTTTGTAAAGCGCGCTGCCGAAACCGTTGTTGGAGACGGCTCTGTTGATAGTGTTGAGATAACACCATGGTCAGACATAGTCTGAGAAAATTTCGACGACAACGGGATCGGTCATTGGATTGGTTCCTTAGGTAAGTTTGTTTCATTCTAGGTACGTTTTCAGAGGTAATTTAGCAAGCTTTCGTTACTTATCTAATCTGGCTCATAGATTGAGCACCTAGTCTGATATTGCTGAATTTTTGTATTACCGATAATGTCTGCTTTCGAGGGTGGAACAGACGCTATTCACCTTCTGTGATTTCGGCAGCTATTGGCCAGAAGCGGACATTGGCACACCCTTTTCCACGAGAGGAAGCACTGACCTTAGTGCTTAGGAGGTGTAATTTTAGAGTGAATTGAACTCTAAGGGAAACACCTAATCAAGTTAACCGATTTGACATCATTGCTGATCTAAATGATTGAGTAGTCTTATTCTGCCGAACTATTCAAGCCTTTCTGCAAGGTCAGGTATAACCGAAAAGAGGTTCCCAGCTTCGTATTTTTCATGTTTGGAAATAGTTAGGAGGATATTTTCTTTGGCTGCATCAAGAACCATAAATTGCCCACCATGTCCTTGAAACACCATTGATGGCTTACCATTAACTGAGTAAACCCAAGACATGAAGCCATATTGTCTGAGGTCAGATGGTGTTTTAGCTGCGGTGTTCACACCTTCAGAAAAGAAATTACCTAAACATGTTTTTTCTTTCATGCCGGTCATTACATAATTTCCAAAAGCCATCCAATCTCTTGCTTTCATAACTAAATGAGCGAAAGTTACGGTTGTGCCGACCGCATCAGAGGTCCAATGGAAATATCCATTTGGTGAAAATTTTGTAAAAATTCGCTCGTAGAAAGTCTTGCTTAACGGCTCACCTGTGATGTCTTCCGCCAGCACCGACAGCGCTGCAGGGTCTGATGAATGGTAATTCATCATAGTTCCTTGCTTTCTTGATGCCGCATCGTAAAAATTAATTGCTCCGCGCACACTCGCTTTTCCGCCATACTTCCTGCCTCTGCCCAGCATTCGTAGATTAAAAATCTTTTCGTCCGAGCGTCCTTCCGGGTTAACCCCACTGTTCATTTGAAGGATGTTTCTAATTTTAATGTTAGAGTATGGGGTTTTAGACAGAAACTTTGAATATTCTCCGGCAGTGTCATCTAGAGATTTTATCTTGCCCTCGCAAATTAGCTGCCCAATTACGGCGCCAGCCGCGGTTTTGGTCATGGATAGACCCGAAAGCAGTGAATTAATAGTAATGCCTGCATCGCTGTTGTAACGCTCGTATGTAATTTTTCCTTTCTTTAGGACAATTGCTGCAAGATTATTCTTATCTGCTAGGAAGGTGTCGTACTTGGAAGAAGAGACTTGAGGGCTATCTTCTGGCGTATTTTTTC
>DUBF01000123.1:62670-87959 GCA_012960465.1 Rhodospirillales bacterium
ATTTTGAACCCATCCTTCCTCCCCCTTTTTTTTTCTCTGCGCTAATTCGCTCATGTTTTTAAAACGTTTTAATAGCCTATCCGGGTCGTGGAATGCATGGGAAGCAAATGAGAAACCAAAGGCAAATGTCAAAGCTAATGTGAAATATATAATTTTCATATTTTATCCGGTCTATCTTAAATCAAATACCTAAGTTGTCTAATATCTGTAAAAAATGCTAAATTTCGAACTTCCTATCAAATTTAGATCAAACACTCATTTTTTATAACTGAGAACGAGTTTTTTTACAACTGAGTATGAGTATCAACAGAACAGAGCACGAGTTTTTTACAACCGAATACGAGTATCAACAGCCCCCTCAATCAGCCTTAATTTCTTGATACGCTATGTCCGCTTTCGGGGGCAGAGCGGGTATTAAAATTGGAAATGAATCATACCTAGTCACTGGTTCGAACCTATAAATACCCTACCTTGGGGAACGAAAATGCTCGGAAATATTCACCACTTTGCTTGCACCCTATTGATATCTAATGACCAAAATAGAGCTATAAATTGGTGAAGAGCCTTGAAAACAAACGATTTACGTGGATTGAGATGGGACCGTTGGCCAATGATCGCCGCGTGTCCGCACTGTCAGAACTTGTCGAAGATGCACGCGACAAAGGTGCTGACGTTAGAACTGGCGGTGGGCAGCATGGGCAACAGAGGTTACTTTTTTCAACCGACAGTACTAAGCAATGTGCCGGATGACGCCCAGATTATGCATGAAGAGCCCTTTGGACCGATCGCAGTAATTAATCCTGTCGCATCGCTTGATGATGCCATCGAGAAAGCTAACTCTGCCCCCTATGGCCTAGCAGGCTACGCTTTCACCAATCGAGCCGACTATATTGACCGTATGATTGATGAAGTTGAAGTGGGTAACTTGTCAATCAATACCCTCGAAGCCTCCTTGCCGGAAACGCCATTCGGCGGGGTCAAATCCAGCGGGTATGGCCGCGAGGGCGGTTCCGAAGGACTTGAAAACTATATGATCATCAAGAACGTCTGGCATTCCTCTGATATTGTTTAACTAGGAGGGAATGAGAACACAAAACAAACGAAAAGTGGCTACCGTTTTTTCCCCATTTTTCACCCCTCCATAACCCACAAATTTCTAGGGGAAATGGTAGGCACGACAGGATTCGAACCTGTGACCGTCCGCTTAAAAGGCGGATGCTCTACCGACTGAGCTACGTGCCCCCAAAATAGACCTTGTTCAAACTACAAAATCAAAAAAATCAGCATAATTCTTAGTATCTTTTGCGCGGCAACATAAGCAGAGCGCTGCACTTGGTCAATAGTAATTACCCTTATTATCTAATAATAGTTATCTATTTAACAGAAAATTTCCTCAAAAGCTTTTTTCGAACATTGAACGCAACAAAATGGGTTATATCTCCTCCCATACTAACGATTTCTTTAACCAAACGTGATGAAATAAATTGATGTTTCTCTGATGCTGTTAAAAATACTGTCTCAATTTCAGGGTTAAGTCTTCGGTTCATTCCGGTCATTTGAAATTCATATTCAAAATCCGATACCGCCCTTAAACCACGGATAATCAGCGAAGCGTTGCAGGACACAGCCAAGTCTGTCAGCAAACCCTCAAAGGGTTGAACATTTACCCGATCTGAAGCGCCATCAGGTAGTAATGAAATTTCATGATTTACCATCTCCACTCGGTCATCCAGATTAAACAGGGGGCCTTTTCCAGCATTAATTGCAACACCAATAATGAGCTGATCAACGACACGAACAGCACGGGAGATAATATCCATATGACCATTCGTTACGGGATCAAAAGTTCCGGGATATATACCTATGCGTGCCATTTAGCGCCCATTTCTTCGCTTATCCTTCGTCAGTGCTCGAAGTATCTTTTAAATTCTTACTTATTTCAACATCGTCGGCAACATTAACAATCTCGGGTCCGACTACTTTAGTCGTATTTTTCTCTTGATTATCATTTTCATCATCTTCTTCACCATCCAAATCTCGAAAACGGGTCACAGAAACCACCCGTTCTTCATCAGCAACTTTAAACAAAGTAACACCTCGTGAACTCCGGCCCGTAAAACTAATTCCTTCAACGGGCATACGAATAAGCTGACCGCCATCTGAAACCATAACAAGTTGATCCGTATTGACCACCGGAATGGTTGAAATGACTTGGGTCAGTTCTTTTCCTCGCTTAATATCCATACTATCGATACCTTTGCCGCCACGCTTGGAAATACGATATCCATACGCAGAGGAGCGCTTTCCAAAGCCATCAATTGTGACGGTAAGAATAAATTCTTCCTCTTGCTGCATTTCTTGGAATAATGGTTCCTTGAGCCGTGCAGCCGCAGTTTCATCTCTAGCTTTATCTTCAGCGCGATCCGTATAATCACCACTGATCAAACGCCGAGCAGCGTTTACCGAGCGGAGATACTCATCCCGTTCTGCAACCTCTACCTTGATATGATTAAGACCGGACATGGCAATGACTTGATCATCATCGACCAAGCGTACCCCCCGAACGCCCGTTGAATTTCGACTAGAAAACACCCGCACATCTGAAACTGGAAAGCGAATACATTTACCCTTTCTAGTTGCCAAGAAAACGTTGTGTCCTTCTTCAAAAACTCTTACCCGTACAAGGTGGTCGCCTTCGCCCAACTTCATAGCTATCTTGCCGTTAGCATTCACTTTGGTAAAATCGGAAAGTTTATTTCTTCGCACGCCTCCAGAGGCAGTTGCGAAAATTACGTATAGATCATCCCAGGTTTCTTCATCCTCAGGAAGGGCCATTACTGTGGTGATTGTCTCGTTCTCATCCAGCGGCAGAATATTAACGAGCGCCTTGCCTCGTGCTTGCGGTGTACCTTGCGGAAGCTTATAGACCTTTAGTTTATAGACAATTCCAATTGATGAAAAAAACAACATCGGCTGATGAGTATTTGCTATAAATACTTGAGAAACAAAATCTTCATCCTTAGTGCTCATGCCAGAACGCCCCTTGCCACCGCGGTTCTGGGCCCGATACGTTGATAGAGGAACACGCTTAATATAGCCACTATCGCTAACGGTAACGACCATATCTTCCCTCTGTATCAAGTCTTCAATATCACCTTCAAATTCTGAATCTTCAATACTAGACCGGCGTTCATTTCCAAATAATTCCTTCATTCGTAATAATTCTTCGACCAAGATTTCGAACAAAAGCTCTTTAGAACTCAAGATTTTCAGATATTCCTCAATCTTCTTACAAAGTTCTTTTAAATCGATAGCAATTTTACCACGTTCCAATCCAGTTAAACGCTGCAGACGCATCTCAAGAATTGCCTTTGCCTGTTCTTCCGATAGAGAGTACTTACCCTTAACAACCAAGTGCTCAACATCATCTATGAGCGCTATCAGCGGAGCAACGTTTCCGACTGGCCAAGCCTTTGCCATCAACTTATCACGAGCTTCGACAGCATCTTTAGCACCTCGGATTAATTTGATTACAGGATCAAGATTTTCAACAGCAACAGCTAAGCCAGCCATTATATGAGCACGATCCCGAGCTTTATTAAGTTCAAATGTAGTTCGGCGCGTGATCACTTCCTCGCGGAAGTCTATAAATGCTAACAATATCTGTTTTAGATTCATTTGCTCAGGCTTACCTGCGTTTAGGGCCAACATGTTGGCCCCAAAACTTGTTTGCAGCGGAGTAAACCTAAATAATTGGTTGAGCACTACTTCAGCCACTGCATCCCGTTTAATTTCAATAACAACGCGAACACCATGTCGATCAGATTCATCCCTTAAGTCAGAAATTCCTTCAATCTTTTTATCCCGGACACATTCCGCCATGATTTCGATCATACGAGATTTATTTACCTGATATGGAATTTCGGTAACAATAATGGCTTCCCGATCTTTACCAAATGGTTCAATATGGGTTCGCCCACGTATACGAATTGAACCACGTCCCGTGTGAAAGGCTTGTATTGAACCAGTGCGACCTAAAATGATACCCCCCGTCGGGAAATCAGGTGCAGGAATATACTTTTCAATTAGTTGCTCAATAGCAATATCGCGATCTTCAATAACCGCACAGCAGGCATCAATTACTTCACCCAAATTATGTGGTGGGATATTAGTTGCCATGCCGACAGCTATCCCGCCTGCGCCGTTGACCAGCAAGTTAGGGAATTCAGCTGGTAATACTGTAGGCTCACGCACGCTGTCGTCATAGTTGGGTTGAAAATCGACTGTATCTTTGTCAATGTCCTCAACAAGCGAATGAGCAGACCTTGCTAAACGGGCTTCTGTATATCGCATTGCAGCCGCCCGATCACCATCCATTGAGCCAAAGTTACCTTGGCCTTGAATAAGCGGTAGACGCAAAGAAAAGTTCTGTGCCATCCTAACCAACGAGTCATAAATCGCAGTATCACCATGGGGATGATATTTACCCATAACATCACCAACTATACGAGCCGATTTGCGAAACGGACGGTTATAATCGTAGCCACCTTCTTTCATTGCATAGATAATTCTTCGATGAACAGGTTTAAGACCATCACGCACATCTGGCAAAGCTCGACTTACAATCACACTCATCGCATAGTCGAGATACGAAGTTCTCATCTCATCTACGATACTGACCGGTAATATATCAAACTGAGGTTCGCTACCACCACCCTTCTCAGGATTATTATTATCAGATATATCTTCAGGGGGGAGATCGTCAGGTGGGCTCAAGGGAATATTCCAATCAAATTTTAGCGTTCCACTGCAATGATTAAGCTTTGGTTATTAACTTCATTTAGTAACTCAATCATACCAAATTTTAGAGCTTCCCACAATGTAATCTAAGGTTAGAATTTAATAATTTCACACACAATTGAGAGGGTATAACACTTTGATTCTAAATAATTATTTTCTTTTCTATTAAATTATTAAATTAACAAATAAAAAAAAGTATATATCCCTTAGAAGTACACGAAAATTCTCCGAATCAGACGTAATAATTATTTCACATAGAGACTAAAAAGAAAGGTATTAAAAGTTTTCAGGAATATTATCAAAAAAATAAACTAGCCCAGCTGTCATATATTCAAAGGTTAAAGATAAGATATTTTATAGTATTATTATAAAATATTAGAAGCTTGCACGAAGGATACAGTTCACGTAAATCACACATATGGAAGAAACTCTGAGTTCTTCAGAAAATTCGAAACGAAACATAAACAATGTTGTTGTATTAGCTCTATGCCAAGCACTACATAATAGCGGGCGTACGCTTACCTTCATTGCGGCTTCATTAGTCTCTATTTCGATGTTGGAAGATAATCTGACCTTTGTAACCGCGCCGGTAACAATGATGTTAGTCGGAACTGCCGCCGGCACGTTACCATCCGCGTATTTAATGCGCGCCTTAGGTCGAAAATGGGGTTTCGCCATCGGCTCGTTAGTTGGCGTTTTTGGAAGTGCCGTGGCAGCCTATGCGATCTCAATCGATACTTTTTTGTTATTCAATATCGGAATATTCATGTTTGGAATGTATGGCGGGGCAGCTCAGCAATACCGATTTGCAGCAGCCGACGTAGCACCGGAGCACATCAAGGCAAAATCTGTCGCCATCGTTATTGCAATGGGTGTCGTCGGCGGCATCATTGGTCCTGAGACAGTTCTATTGACAAAGAATACTATCGGCGCTTTGCCATTTGAAGGCACATTTTGGGCTCTCGGAGTTTTTTGCTTATTATCCGCAGTCATAGTTCTTGGTGTAGATATTCCCAAGCTAACCAAAAAAGAATACTCAAATACGGGCCGACCTCTATCTAAGATTATGCTTAATCATACTTTTATAGTCGCCTTAATTGCGGCCCTATTTGGCTATGCAGTGATGAACCTTTTAATGACGGCAACACCGGTCACCATGAGGTCTGAAACCTTTACCGACAATAATATTACAAGGGTCATCCAGTGGCACGTTATAGGTATGTTTGCGCCCGGTTTTTTTACTGGAAGTCTAATAAAATATTTTGGTGTAGTTCGCATTATTGTCGTTGGTAGTTTTCTTCTGCTAATCTCCGTTTGTGTAGCATTGTCCGGCGATTCACTCACCCATTTCTTCATTACTTTATTCTGTATCGGTGTGGGCTGGAACTTTACATTTACCGGAGGTACACTCCTTATTACCGAAGTGCACTCACCCTCAGAGCGGGCTAAAGTTCAAGGTGTTAACGACTTCATTCTCTTTACCGGGCTCGCCTTGTCTTCTTTATTTGCTGGAGTAATTTATCATTTTATGGGTTGGATGTGGGTTAATCTCGCAACAACACCCATGATTATCGCCGTACTTCTCTCAGCAATCTGGTTGCGTACCATAAGACGGAAAGAACAAGCACAATAAAAGCTCTTCCATGGAATAATTTATGGTTGCATAAACCGCATAACAGACTGAAGAAAGACTTCTGGATTATCCGCATGGAGCCAGTGACCCGCATTAGCTATCTTGATAACTGATGATCTTGGAAACAAGCGAGTGATTTCTTGGTGATGGTTTGGTTCAATAAAATCTGATCTAGCACCGGCTAAAAACAGGGTGGGCCCAGCAAAAAAAACCTTTTCTGAAAAAGATGGAAATCCATGCAGGTTGGGTAAACCTGCTTTTAAGACAGAAATATTAATCCGCCATTCATATTTATTTTCACTACGAACTAAATTTTGCAATAAAAACGACCTCAGTATTTGTTCAGGAATTTTTTCCATTAGGAGTTTATCAGCATCGCTCCGAGAGGTTACCGACGAGAGATTGATACTCTCAAGCGCAACGATAATTGATAAATTATCGTGATTGTATTTAACCGGAGCTATATCAGCGATAATTAATCGACCAATTAACTCCGGCTCAGTGAGAGCGATAGTCATGGCTATTTTACCACCCATCGAATGTCCCAAAACCGTGGCGCCTTTTAAATCGTTTTCAACCATAAACTCTGAAATTATTTGAGATAGTGACTCGTAGGATACAAAGTCGGTCCAACTCGACGCCCCATGATTAGGCAGATCTAGTGTTAAAATTCGATTGGTAACGGAGAGTTTACGGGCTATTGCAGCCCAATTTCTACTTGAACCAAAGAGGCCGTGTAAGATTAGGATAGGTTTTCCACCAGCACCTAGATCACTATATGCAAGCCTCATAAGCTAGTTAAAAAGGAATTTCGTCATCAAGGTCATCACTAGGGCTGTCGCCAGCATTAATATCATTTGGTCCGGGCCCAAAATCAGGTTCTTGGGACCCTGCTCCCCCATAATTTCCAGCACTCGTGTCCCCGCTTTCACCCCGTCCATCAAGCATCGTCAATTCACCCTTAAAATTACCAAGAACCACTTCTGTTGTATATTTCTCAATACCCGAATTATCGGTCCATTTACGAGTTTGGAGAGCGCCTTCCAAATACACCTTCGACCCCTTTTTTAAATATTTCTCTGCAATATCGGCCAAAAACTTGTTAAAAATAACGACGCGATGCCATTCAGTTTTCTCCTTACGTTCACCACTAGCTTTGTCATTCCATGTTTCTGACGTAGCAATTGATATATTTGCTATTTTATCACCACTTTGTGAAAAGCGAACTTCTGGATCGCGGCCAAGATTACCTATCAATGTGACTTTATTGACGCTACCTGCCATTGGGTTCCCCTGTTTCTGTGTTACTTTAAATACACCATACGTACTCCTTTTTAAACATCATCTCACGTTTAAAAAGGGCTGTTCGCTTATTATGTTGAGTTTGTGCGGTAAGGGGAAGAGTTTTCCGACTATAAGAAAGAGACTAATTTTAGAATAATTCAAAAAACGTCCGAATCTAGATATCGAGAACTAGTTTTTCACCGGGCATTGCTCGAGAAACACAAACTTGAATAAAGTTTGCACGATCACTTTCATCCAGAAATTCATCTCGATGATCAACTTTTCCCGAAATTAATCCAACCTTACAATTACCGCACCATCCGTCTTCACAGGCATACATTACATCTACATTATTCGCCCATAAAAGTTCTATAATCGATTTATCTTCTGGAACCGTAAATGAAATGCCGCTTTGTTTTAACTCAACCTCAAAAGGTTGATCACTTTTTTCAGACAAACCAACTTCTGCAGATTTTTGGTCTGAGTTGGCACTAGAAAAAAGCTCAAAATGAACCGTATCATCTTGCCAATGTGATGCCGCATCACGGACCGCATTAATTAAACCACCCGGCCCGCATATATAAAGGTGCTGGCCTTCCTCTTGTGCGCCAAGAACATCGTCTAGCTTAATTCCGTTTGAAGGATTTCCACCATCATGATGAAACGTGACACCATCCACCCCAAAAATTTCAATAATTTCCTCGTAAAAAGCCGTTTCCTCTTTGGACTTTGTACAATAATGCAAATGAAAATCTGCCCCTAATTCTCGCAAGCGATACCCCATTGATCGTAATGGTGTTATACCAATGCCACCACCAATTAGGAGATGTCGGCTAGCCTTTTCATCTAATGGAAATAGGTTGGTTGGCGGCTCTGCAATAATAAACTCATCTCCAATGGAGACCTCATCATGCATGTATTTTGAGCCACCTCCGCCGTCAGCTTCACGCAATATAGCTGTTTCATACCTTTCAGTATCACCGGGTTTATTTGCTAGTGAATATGATCGGCGCATATGATCGCCAATCTGAAGATCAATGTGAGAACCCGCATCCCATGAGGGTAACAGTTCATCATTGGCTGATTTTAGCTCAAACATTTTTATATTTATTGTGAGTTGTTGGATATCCGATACTTTAAGTTTTATCAGGGACATCGCAAATTCCTTTTTTTAGATCATTCTTTCTTTATGGTCCGAACAGTATATATATGAAAATTAGCTCACTTGTCTAACAAGATATATTCTTTGACTTAAATTTCTAATAACCACAGCAAGTGACAATTTGGTTTGACCAATTACAACGAAGCTATATTGATCTCACCATGGACCGACCTAGATTGAACAAAAATACTTTCATGGTTATTTCCCTAACATTTGCTTCTTTGTTAGGTTTTCCGGTCGTTGCGCCCGCCCTCCCAGCGGTCCGAGATGCGCTCAACATATCAACAGAAAATATTGGCTGGGTTATGGCAGCATATTCTGCACCTGGAATAATATTCATTCCATTAGTAGGACTAATCGCCGATCGGATCGGAAAAAAACAAGTTTTATTGCCCTCACTATTTTTATTTGCATTTAGCGGTGCTGCTTGCATCTTTGCCACCAAGCAGGAAACGCTATTCTTCCTCCGTTTTCTGCAAGGTATTGGTGCGTCTGCACTTTCGACAATTAACGTATCCATGGCAGCAGACTTTTTTAAAGGCCGCGAACGAATAAAAATAATGAGTTATATCGGTGCAACACAAAACATCGGTAGCGGATTATTACCAATGGTTGGCGGAGCATTGGCTGCAATTATGTGGTTTTACCCATTTGCGACATCTTTACTCGCATTACCGGTCGGAATTTATATGATTTTTAAAATGGATAAACTTCAGCCAAATAGTAATGTAATAAAATCTGATACCCTTGGTTTTCTTAAACACGCTTGGTCGAAATTAAACAACAGGATCGTAATTGAGTTGGTATTTATGACAGGTGGTTTTATATTTATCGGTTTCGGCGCATTTATCACTTATTTACCATTATTTCTAAATGATACATTTAACTCACCAGCAATCGTAATCGGCATTATACTTGGGTCTCGAGCCATAATGGGGGTTTTAGTGGCATCACAGCTCTCCGGTTTAGCGTTTTATTTTTCCTACCGTACTTTGATTTGTTTTGCTTTTTTGATTTTAGCTTTAGGCTTGGCTATCATCCCTTTTGTCCGAAACCAATGGATGCTAGTATTTACAGCTATGTGCTACGGCGGGTCATTTGGCATTTTAAGGCCCTCACTCCAATATTTACTGCTTGATTATGCACCAGAAGACCTCCGATCCACATTTGCCTCAGCTATAAATTTTGGTTTGAGAGTATCCCAAACAATATCACCTGTTTTTGCAGGATTACTGATGATTTTTAGCAGCTATAAACAGTTATACATTCTAGCCGCTACCTTGGCTCTGCTCATGGCACTTTATGCGCTAACAGCGGTTTCTCTCCGCAAAATTAAAAAAAAATAAAGAGAAATTTGGAATGGGCGTCTAATTGTCCTTGCAAAGATTAAAATGTACAAGCCTCAAACAAAAAAATTTATCTATTCGTCATAAGAGCTAACCATTTTATTTTAAAATGCAATTATTGAGACTCGCTTTTTCCGAATTGGCAGTCCATATAAACTATTATGGCAGATATAATAATTAGCGGTGCCCGCGAACACAATTTACAAAATATTGACGTAACAATTCCAAGAGATTCATTAACAGTCATCACCGGGCTGTCAGGTTCAGGGAAATCGTCACTGGCGTTTGATACAATATATGCTGAAGGTCAACGGCGGTACGTTGAAAGTCTATCTGCTTATGCACGGCAATTCTTAGAGTTAATGCAGAAACCTGACGTCGATTCTATCGAGGGACTTTCTCCAGCAATCTCAATCGAACAAAAAACAACAAGTCGCAATCCGCGCTCAACGGTCGGCACTGTTACAGAGATATACGACTACATGCGCTTAATGTTTTCTCGTATTGGCATTCCTTACTCGCCCGCTACTGGTCTTCCCATTACGGCCCAATCTGTCTCGCAGATGGTCGACCGCGTATTAGGTATGAAAGAAGGAACAAAGTTATACTTACTAGCACCAATTATACGTGGCCGAAAAGGTGAATACCGTAAAGAACTAAAAGAGCTTTCCAGCAAAGGTTTCCAGCGCGTTAAAATCGATGGTCAACATTACGAGATTGAAGACGCTCCCGCACTCAAGAAAAATTTCAAGCATGATATTGAAGTTGTCATTGACAGGCTAGTCGTGCGTAAAGGGCTAAGTCAACGTCTGGCAGATAGCTTTGAGACTGCCTTAGAACTAGCTGATGGTTTAGCCTTAACCGAGAATGCGGATAATGGAGAACGGGTATCATTTTCTTCTAAATTTTCCTGCCCAGTTTCAGGGTTTACCATCGAGGAAATAGAACCCCGTCTATTTTCATTTAACAACCCTTACGGTGCGTGTCCCACATGCGATGGCCTCGGCACACAAATGTATTTTGATCCAGAGCTTATAATACCCGATGATCGGCTATCATTGGAAGAAAAAGTAATAGCACCATGGTCTAACTCAAGCTCGGAATATTATCATCAAACATTAAAAAGCATAGCAACATTTTTTAAGTTTAACCTTAAAACACCATGGGCCAAACTCAAACAAAAAGAACGTGATATTATACTTTATGGCGCTGGTGAAAAAAAAATTCCGTTAAATTATGATGATGGCAAACAATCCTACGAGCTTATAAAGCCGTTTGAAGGTGTCATACCCAACATGGAAAGACGGTGGCGAGAAACAGATTCATCGTTAATTCGCGAAGACCTCGCAAAATTCCAAACAACTTCGACGTGCGAAATTTGCGAAGGATACAGACTTAAACCCGAGGCGCTGTCCGTTAAAATAGATGACAAACACATTAGTGAAATCACGCGTTTATCAATCCACGAGGCTGAGGTATGGTTTTCCAACCTTGATAAAAAACTAACAAAAAAACAGAACGAGATCGCTCGCCGTATTTTACGCGAGATTAATGAACGCCTAGGTTTTTTAAACAATGTCGGCCTAGAGTACCTAACATTAGCGCGGTCATCTCGCACATTATCCGGCGGTGAAAGTCAGCGTATTCGTCTAGCCTCGCAAATTGGGTCAGGTTTAACCGGAGTACTTTATGTCTTAGATGAACCATCTATTGGACTTCATCAACGCGATAATAATCGTCTACTGGAAACACTCAAACATTTGCGAGACCTTGGTAATACTGTGATCGTTGTTGAGCATGATGAAGATGCAATAAGGTCGGCGGATCATGTAATTGACATTGGCATAGGAGCCGGTATCCATGGAGGTAAAGTAATTGCAGTCGGCACTTCTAATTCTATTATGAAAACGCGTGAGAGCTTGACCGGACAATATCTCGCTGGCACCCGTCAAATCGACATACCTCAGCTACGTCGTCCAGGCCACAAAGGACAGTTGGTTAAGGTTTTAGGTGCGGAAGAAAACAACCTAAAAAATATTACGGCCGAATTTCCATTAGGTACCTTTACCTGCATCACTGGCGTTTCTGGCGGCGGCAAATCTTCACTAGTAATAGAAACATTGTACAAAGCACTCGCTCGACGCTTGAATGGAACCAGGGTCCATCCTGGCAAGCATAAGAGAATATCGGGTGCTGAATTCTTGGATAAAGTTGTCGATATTGATCAATCACCAATTGGTCGCACACCACGCTCAAACCCGGCAACTTATACGGGCGCTTTCACCCATATCAGAGATTGGTTTTCTGGTCTTCCAGAAGCAAAGGCGCGTGGCTATAAGCCAGGGCGTTTTTCTTTCAACGTTAAGGGTGGACGTTGTGAAGCCTGCCAAGGTGACGGCGTAATAAAAATAGAAATGCACTTTTTGCCGGACGTTTATGTCAAATGTGATATCTGCCAAGGCAAACGTTATAATCGGGAAACATTAGAAATCTGTTTCCGTGGCAAGTCAATCGCCGATGTTTTAGAATTGACGGTTGAAGAAGGGTTGGATTTCTTTAAGGCGGTACCTACGATACGTGATAAAATGCAAACCTTATTCCAAGTTGGCCTCGGCTACATTCATATTGGTCAACAAGCAACCACGTTATCAGGTGGTGAGGCACAGCGGGTTAAGCTAGCCAAAGAACTCTCCCGACGGGCAACTGGAAAAACCCTTTATATTCTAGATGAGCCAACAACGGGATTGCATTTCGAAGACATTAAAAAACTGATCGAAGTTCTGCAGTCCCTAGTAGACAATGGAAATACGGTCATCGTCATAGAGCACAACCTTGAAGTAATAAAAACAGCTGATTGGTTGATAGACCTTGGTCCAGAAGGCGGGGACAAAGGTGGCAACATCGTTGCAACTGGCACACCAGAGGATGTTGCGATGGTAAAAGAGAGCTATACCGGCTATTACTTAGCACCGCACTTAAAGCTTTCTAGAAAAAAACGAGCCAAAGTATAATTTTAATAAAACTTTATTTGACGCCCTTAAGTAATAAGTTGATTCATCAAAAAAAGTGGCCCATCCACAATTATATTGATTGATAATATCTGTTTGGGTTTAACAGTCAGAAATTTCGGTTTTATCACCGCACGAATTGAGTCATCTGATCATAAAGCCTAATCATTTGATAAAATGAAAGAAATAAATATGCTTAAACCTATACATGTGGTAGGAGGCGGATTAGCTGGATCTGAAGCTGCGTGGCAAATTGCGCGCTACGGAATACCGGTAATTTTATATGAAATGCGCCCAGATCGTAAAACCGATGCCCATATAACGGATGGATTAGCTGAATTAGTTTGCTCAAACTCGTTTCGATCTGACGATGCCGATTATAATGCTGTCGGGCTCCTCCACGAGGAAATGCGACGTTTGAATTCTCTAATTCTTAAAAGCGCCGATTCAAATCGTTTACCCGCAGGCGGAGCACTCGCAGTAGACAGAAATGGTTTCAGTTTATCAGTTCAAAAAGCTATTGAATCTGAACCTTTGATTACTTTATTGCGACAAGAATTAACGAAGATCGAGTTTCAAGAAAATGATAGCATAATTATAGCGACTGGGCCCCTTACTTCCCCCTCTTTAAGTCAAGCAATCATAAATATTACGGGGAGAGATAATTTAGCCTTTTTTGATGCCATCGCGCCAATCGTTTACAAGGACAGTATTGACTTTGATAAAGCATGGTTTCAATCGCGCTATGACAAGGGCAACAGCGCAGATTATATCAATTGTCCAATGGACCAAGGCCAATACGAATTATTTATCCAAGACTTGGTAGAAAGCGAAAAAGTATCCTTTCACGAATGGGAAAAGAATACGCCCTATTTTGAAGGTTGCTTGCCAATCGAGGTAATGGCAGAACGAGGCCCTCAAACCCTTGCCTTTGGTCCAATGAAGCCCGTTGGATTAACTAATCCACATAATCCAACGCAAAAGCCAGCAGCAGTTGTGCAATTACGTCAGGATAATATTATTGGCACGACCTACAACATGGTTGGCTTTCAAACTAAATTAACATATAGCGAGCAAAAAAGCGTCTTTCAGAAAATCCCAGGGCTGGAAAATGCAACGTTCTCCAGATTTGGGGGCTTACACCGCAACACTTTTATCAATGGACCTAAGCTTCTAAATCCAACCCTCAAGCTAAAATCTAAACCGATATTGCGTTTTGCTGGACAAATTACCGGCTGCGAAGGATATGTCGAAAGCGCAAGCATAGGTCTACTAGCTGGGCGATTCGCAGCTTTTGAGCGTCTTGGACACGAAATTGTATTACCACCATTGGAAACGGCAATAGGATCTTTACTTAGACACATAACAGGTGGTAACGACCCATCAAACTATCAACCCATGAATATAAACTTTGGTTTATTCCCCCCAATAGAAGGTTCTACAGTGAAAAGTAATAACAATAAAATCAATAGGTTAAAAGGGCGAGACCGTAAACTAGCGCTTACCAAATGCGGTCGCCAGAAAATGACAGACTGGATACCACTCATAAAAAATTATTAGGCTTTTTTATAAGAAATTATTGTTATCAAACTATTTAAATCGAACATAAATAGACAGCCCCATATAATGACGGCAATATACTATTTTTAAAGTTAAACTTAATCAGCTGGCAGGCTCATATCAGGTTACTAACCCTGATAGGAGTAGGTATGTGTTTAAGATAAATCTGCTGAATTTCAATGCTACAACTTCAAAAGAAAGAACCTTGAGGTTTACTAAATACCTTTGGATACCGCTATGCATCGCGGGACTATTAATTTGGAATTTAAATTTAATTTCCATAAGCGTTCTTTCAGCGCAAGAAATTAACTCCCGAGCAACTCTTACTGAATTACTGTTCAACGCTGTAAGAACTAATAATATTAATGCTGCACGCACTGCCATAGAAGCAGGAGCAGAACTGTCGCGTATTAATTTGAACGGTCAAACCACTATTGATATAGCCATCAGCAATAACCATTTTAAGATGGCAAATTATCTAGTCTTTGCCCGCCGTATTGAACAACAGTCAGAGCTTAAAATACCAGCCGCTATCTATTCTGTACAGCACGGGTCACCTGAAGCTGCACCCATTGTAAATATATCGCGCTATAATTTGCCAGCCCCTGTGCCCGCAACCAAAAAAAATATTTCACTCAACAAAAACGAACAAAAAACAAAAAAAGATCCTATGCAAACAACTATCATACAAGCTAAGATACTGGCAAAAGAACTAGATAATAAAAATCAAGCTACCACAAACATATCTAAAACCAAATTTCAGACGCCACAGCAAAAATTAACTAGCATGAATTTTAACGAACAGCGAAAGAAAATTGATAAAACTGTCAGCAAGATAACAAAACAAGAATTTAAATCCTCTACACCAATTTTTTTTATGGATGTAGACGGCTATCTAATCAAGTCAACAGCTGCAGAAATTCGGCGTATCCAAAAGACCATTAAGCAAAAGCCTGCGCGCTTGTTACCAGACATAGAAACCCGCAAGTCGCTTTTTATCCCAAAGCCAAGAACAAAACCTAATTTTATCCCGCCAGTCGTTGTGCGGCCACCCCATACTCGGCAAAATAAAATTTCCAAATTAGCGGGAAAGCTAAATATTACTGCTTCAAAAAATCCGGAACCAACGGCACCTAAAAGTCAATTGCCGAATGTTCATAAATCATCAAACCTGCAAACACTCCAAAATAAATTTACCAAAATTGACCGTATTAGACCAACCCGCCGCATTTCACCCGAACTACTCAAAAAGTTGCGCAATGGCCTCGAAAAAACTAAACTCCAGCGAAATTTGGATACAGAGAAAACAAAAAATGCTACCGTTAGGCAATTAAATTCACCCATAACCCCACCAAAATTATGGAAGAAAATCAATACAGCGCCCTTACCGGCGGTCAAAATTTATCCAAAAGAAATATCAAAAGTTGCACCGCAAGCGCGCATAGAAACTATTAAGGAAACAAGTAACGCCGAAGAGAAAAATATTTTCGGAAAAATTCTCAGTGGTGTAACTAATTTTTTTAGTATCACTAGTGATACTAAAGACAATAAAAAAGACATAAAACTCTCTGTAGATAAGTCTAAAACTAAAACTCGCCAAAGCCACAATCCTGTAAAAAAGTCAAAAAAATTACAACCTTTAGAACCTCCCATCAAAAATCGGCCAACAGCACAACTTTCACTCGTCCTAACACCCAGTAATTATAAAAAAACCAATCCAAAATTTAAATGGGCTGGAACAACTGAAGCTTTAAATAGTTATTCCTTAAAAAAACACATGGCAAAAACTCGCGAAACTAACGATAAACAACCAAGTATAAAAGAAATTACACCACACCGGCTTAATGCTATTGATGAATTATTTCAGTCGGACCCTAATTTCTATGTAGAGGCTAAACAGAAAAAAGCCTATTCAACCGGTGGGGAAACTAACCATAGTCCGCTACGCCAACATTCTGTTTCGATGCCCCTCACCCGACTTCGAAAACCATTAACAAATGTTTCTCTGACCTTGGGAAATTCCGTAACTACTGGTCAAACTAAGTTGCCCCGCGGTATTGCAGAACCTAATCCTTGCGTCCAGAAACGCCGGGGGAAAATTTCTTTTTGTATTGTACCAATCGATTGGCCACAGAAAATTGAAAATACCTTTTCTATTAATACTAGCCTTTACCAAGGAACTCGTGCGATTGCCCGCTACGATAACGGTAAAGCCACCCACTTTCACGTTCTCTATAAGACGGCAAACCACGACAGAATCATTGATTTTATGAAGGAACGTTACGGCCCACATACCGATATTTGGAAAAGAGTGATAGCACCTTTTGGTAAACCACGTCAGTCTAACCCGACCTTTATATGGCGTAGCCATAACACTGATATAAATGAGGTTACTATTTTAGAAGTCCGTAAGTTTGATGATTCAAGAACTGTATTCCCAGATACCGAGCATGGCGCCATTCGACTATACACTGCAGGTGGGCCGCCAGTATTTCCTATCATTACCGCACATGACATTATGTCAATAGATTGGGCCGCACGTTCAGATCATCTTGATGATGGATCTCCAACACTAGCTAGAACGATCCGCGTGCAGCCATAAAGGCAACCTTCAGCTGTCTCCAGGCCCGGCCAGTTTCAATCCTAGACGAGAACGGATTGAAACTGAGTGATTCTATTCTATTAAGATACATTTCGGCTAAACTTGCATGTAATAACAGAGCTACATACCTGCGTTTAACTTTACCGTTTAACAAATTTCTGGCTTGAGTTATTTCAATGCGGGCAAGATCAACAATATAGGCTGTAGCTTTAAGGATCCCATATGTAGCATTTTGAGAATAGAAGTCATCATTTTTAAACCCAAATTCCTCCATAAATGTTTTCGGAATACACATTCGTTTCTGGTTTGCTAAATTTGTTGACGCCCTAACTATTCCGGTCAAGCCCCACGCCATGCCAACGCTTTCTGCAGCTTCTATTTCATTGAGTGATAAACTACTACTCGGAGGACATAATATTTCCATTAAAAGTTTACACAGCGTAGCAGATGTTCCGAAAGTATACCGACGCAGTTCAGCTTCATCTTTGAGGGGTTCCTCAATCATATCTCTAGACCGAGCATCAATTAATTGGTCAAATAATTCGCGGCTGAGTTTGAATTTTTCTATAACCACGGCAAGTTCCGCAACCACCGCATGATCAAAACTTTCACCACTAGAATTACCATAAATAAGCCGGATGGCGTCACGCCACCACTGCAAACGAATTTCGCCTAGAAGACCCTCCCGCACCATTTCACGCGTTTTTGCAACTTCTATGTTAAAAGCAAGCACGGCAAACAGACCTTCACGGGTCTCTTCCGGTGCAAAGAGTGAACATAGAAAACGGTCTCGATCGTTTCGACGAGTTTCACTCGCAATATATGAAAGTGCATTGGCCATCCATTTATGTCATATAGTATTCAAGAAGTGATACCAAGGGACGTAGATAAAGTTTTGATAAATAGGGCAAATGATACTGGTACAGTTTATGTCGTCGGAGCAGGATTGGCGGGATTATCGGCTGCTGTTAGTTGTGTGCTAAAAGGTTATAGGGTTCAAGTTTTTGAATCAACAAACCACGCTGGTGGGCGTTGTAGATCTTTTAAAGATAAAATACTTGGTCGAACCATTAACAACGGTAATCATCTAATACTCAGTGGTAATCTAGGAGTTAAGGAATTTCTCGCCAGCTTAAATACTGCAGATAACTTTAAAGCCATGCATCCAGTTCTATTCAATTTTCAAGATATAATAAACAATGAAAGCTGGTCACTCAGACCGAGTAACGGTCGAATACCATGGTGGATATTTGATCCTAGTAAGCGCATACCTAGAACTTCTTTTATCGATTATCTTGCTCTGCTAAAGTTAAAATTCGCTAAAGATGAAAATATAGCTGCTCTGGTCAACCCATCTCGTCCAATTTTTGATCGGCTCTGGCAACCTTTAAGCCAAGCAGTCCTGAATACAGATGCTCATGAAGGTTCAGCAGCATTAATATGGACAATGTTATCTCAAACTCTTTTAAAAGGTTCCGATGCTTGCCGGCCCATGCTGACCACGGCCGGGCTATCAGCAGCCTTGGTCGATCCAGCGATTTCTTTTTTAACAACCAATAATGCAACTCTGAAATTTTCTATGAAATTAAAGAGTTTAGACAAAAATAATGACAAGATAGGGTCAATAAACTTCAATGAACAGGCTATTGCGCTAAAAGAAAAAGATAAGGTCATTCTTGCACTACCGCCAAACGAAATATCTAACTTAATTCCGGATATACCTACACCAACAAAAACAAACGCTATCGTTAATGTTCACTTTCGGTTAGATGATCGGCCCATATTACCAAATAATGCCCCCTTTATTGGTATAATTGGCGGCGTAGCTCACTGGCTCTTTAAACACGATGATATTTATTCTGTAACCGTTAGTGCAGCTAATTATTTTGCTGAGAAGTCTAACGAGGAGATCTCAAAAATTATATGGAAAGAAGTAGCTAAAGTTATCGGAGATGATAAAAGAGAACTCCCATTATTCCGTGTCATTCGCGAAATGCGGGCAACATTTGCGCAAACACCCGACGAAAATAATCGCCGGCCTGATTCGCGTACAAAATGGGAAAATTTATTTCTTGCTGGCGATTGGACCAATACTGGCTTACCAGCAACAATTGAAAGCGCAATTGTTTCGGGCCAAAAAGTTGCCGAAATACTCTATAAATAATATCGGTTGGTAATTTTTCGCTAAGTAATTATATAAAAAGATAAAAAATGTATTTAACTTTTAGTGTTTTATTATAGTATGGATGTAATGTTAGCTTAAGTCGAAAAATATAGCAGATAACGTAATTTTCAAACACTAGAAATTAAGGAGATAGATAAAAACTTATGAAAAATCCGCTTGATTCATTAACTGGCACAGTAATTTGTGGCCTTATATTAACCGTAGTTATGGTCGTTCTAACGAACGCCATCGCAACTTAAGCTAGCAAAAAGGAACCTCTACCATGGAATTTGGAATGGAATATTGGACTTTTTTCGTCCGTTGGCTACATGTACTTTGTGGCGTTATGTGGATAGGATTGCTTTGGTACTTTAACTTTGTTCAAACACCAACCGTCCCAACAATACCGGATGATTTAAAACCAGCAATACCAAAACATATTATGCCCGTCGCCCTATTCTATTTTCGCTGGGCTGCGGTCGGAACCCTAGTATTTGGATTGCTTCTCGCTTGGATGCAAGGCTACATTGGCGATGCTTTAACACTTGGACTTACAAGTAACAACGCTCGTGATGCATCTATCGGCTTTGGAATGTGGATGGGTATCATCATGGCATTCAATGTCTGGTATATAATATGGCCAAACCAACAGAAAGTAATAGGTCTGGTCGAATGTTCAGCTGAAGAGAAGCCAAAATGTGCACGTGCCGCGGCTTTGGCATCGCGAACAAATACGATGCTTTCAATCCCGATGCTATATGCGATGGTTTCAGCGCAGAACCTATAATTGAATATAATTTTAAACTTTTTCTGCAAAAAATAGGGTCGCCTCGGCGATCCTATTTTAGCTTACGGCAAAATACATAAAGATAGTATTGCCTAAGATTTTAGGAAAAATAGTTTAGCCCTACGGCCATTCAAAAAACTGTAATCTACTAGGCCAAACGAGAATTCCTATATGTTATTCATGTGGAAAAAGTCCGCTGGTGATAATTAATAATACAAAAAAAAACTAGTTAAAAAATTTTATGTCGCTCCTACGTAGTATTTAGTAAAAATATCCTTAGATTTTAGCATAACGCGAAGCCTCCCTTTATGCGTTTCAGGACCAATCCTTAATTTGTTACAACTAGATAAAATTATTATGTCTATCCCTCTGTATTAGATCGCTATACTTAGTGTGACAACGATAGCTTACCAATTACCCTTATTAGCCATTGCTACTTTATTTGGTGAATTCAAATATATTTCATAAATTCAGAAATTTTTTTAAATAGGTTTAGGCTAACTAAAAAGAAATAAAATGATCAATTGTTCTATAACTCAATGTTATATATTGCGCAGAAAAATTGCGGTATACGTTAGTGCGAGTTATAGAATTTCGATCGCTGACTGAATTGGCGTTTAACCTAAGGACGACCACCACTGCATCACTAAATTGATGAGATCGAGACTTTTAGTACGATTGTGATATTATCCAATAACTATTATAAATTTACTGCAAAGGCAAAGATCGAAAAAAAATTATTTATTATACTAACTAAAGTTTTGGCAGATTCCGTGGGCATTACAAGCAGATAATCAACAACAAATTAACAACTAATTTTTAGCCAACAATATTGTTAATGCCGACCTTGAACTTAATAAAACGTTGTAACCCAACACTATTTGGTTGCTATAGTTTTTAACTTTGGAGTGGGCTACGTGACAAAAATTGCTAGTAAGCTAGGCACAATTAGAAGAAGACTCGTTCCTGAGGAACGGGAACAAGAAATACTCGCTGGGGCAATAAACTATTTTGCAGAATACGGCTTTGAAGGACAAATTCGAGGTTTAGCGAAGCAATTAGACGTTAGCCAAGGGCTAATTTACCGGTATTTTCGGAGTAAGGAAGCTTTGATTGATAGAGTGTACGAAGTTGTATTCTTGAATCGATGGAACAACGAATGGGATAAAAAGCTCAAAGATCGAGATCGATCTCTAAACGAACGCCTCTCGTGGTTATACAAAAGTTATTTTTCCACAGTTGATAGATATGACGTGATTAGGATTTCCCTATCTTCTGCCATTCGAGGAGAAAAAATTGGTATAAACTATCTCGAATTTGTTAGGTTAGGACTTATAATTCCTATTGCAGAAGAAATTCGAGCCGAGTTCAATTTTCCGTCGCCCGAGGAACGACCAATATCCATACTTGAAGAACAAATTGTATATTCTTTGCATGCGACCTTTGTGTATTCTCTAACACGTAAGCATGTGTATGGATTTAATATTGGTAGTGAGCCAGAGTTTTTAATTGAAGTCTTTGTAGATTCATTTGTTACTTCGTTGGAGGACACAATGAGACGAGTTTTTAAGCGCGAGGACGCAATCGCAACGACATCCACGACTTTACTTGCAAGTTAAGGATTTTAAGGTTTTCATCCCCATAAAGAAAAATTGTTAGATCCGTTAAAATCTTATTTTTTATTATACTCAAAATAAAAAACAGCTATTTTAATTAGCATAGAGGTTTATTGAACAGAAACTCAGCAAAGTTGACTATAGAATATTAATGAACTAATGTTCAATAATAACAGGAGTTTAAGTATGCACGAAATTTTTATTCAAACTGACGACCAGCGGGCTATTATTGAGACAGTTCAACGTTTTGTTGCCGAAGAGGTCACACCGAGAGCGGCGGAACTTGATGCTAATACTAATCCTGAGGATAGTTACTCTTGGGAAATTGTCGAAAAAGCCCATGAAGTCGGTATACGTCAAATGACGCTCAATGAGGAATATGGTGGGCTTGGTACCGACTCGTTAACGACTTCCATGGTAATCGAAGAGCTTGGTAAAGGAGATCTCGGTGTATCCGTGATATTTGCTCAAACGCTTAAAATTGCCCAAATTATGCAAGCAGCACTCAATGAAGAGCAGCGCAACCGCGTCTTGCCCAACTTTGCCGAAGATCCCCGAGGAATGCTTGGCATAGGGATTACAGAGCCAGATAATGCCTCTAACTATTTCATACCACATCCAACACCGTTCCGCACTTCTGCAGAAAAAGTTGAGGGTGGTTGGGTCGTAAATGGAATGAAACACTTTATTTCAAACGGTAATCGTTCAAGTTTTTATCTTCTATTCGTCCAAACCACGAAAGGTGTTGGACTAGCCGAAGGAAGTACATGCTTTTTATTAGAACGAGAAAGGGAAGGATTCTCAATTGGGCGAGTTCATGATAAAATGGGGGAGCGTCTTGCAAATAACGCAGAATTAATTTTTCAAGATTGTTTCATTCCCGACGAGAATGTCGTTGGAGAAGTCGGTAATGGTTTTAATGTCCTAGCCAAGTTCTTTCCCCAAAGTAATGCTTACGCCGGAGCGAGTGTGTTGGGAGTTGCTGAAGCCTGCTACGAAAAATCAGTCGATTGGGCGAAAATTCGGGTGCAAGGAGGTAAGCCAATCATTGAACATGATGGTATTCGTGCACAACTCGCAGAAATGCGGATGCTAATCGATGCTTCCCGCTCATACATCCATCGAGCCTGTTACCTTGCCGACCATCAGGAGCAAGGCTGGGATAAAACTCTGGGAGTGCTACCTAAAACGATGGCATCACAAGCAGCCTGGAAAATTGCTACCTGGTGTCTCGAAATTCATGGCGGCCATGGGTATATGAAAGAATTTGGTGTTGCAAAATTAGTCCGAGATGCGGCCTGTTTTCTTCATTCGGATGGCGTTAATCGAACGCTATTTCTTAAAGCCGCTAATTTTATGTTTAAGGAGTAAACTATGAAAGCCATGATTCTCGAAGCGCCGAATACCCCTTTTATTTTAAGGGATGTACCGGATCCTGTGGCAGGTCCAGGCGAAGCGGTCGCCAAGGTTTACGCCTGTGGCTCAGGACTTACTATCCAGCATTATAAAGCAGGCAGAACCCCCGCAGTCTTTCCTCGTATCATTGGTCATGAAATATGCGCTGAAATTGTTGAAATCGGTTCTGGGGTGAGTAATCTATCAGTTGGCGACATCGTCACTTCATATTTTTATATGAACTGTGGGACCTGCAAATACTGCCTCTCCAATCACGAACCCCTTTGTGAGAATCTCGGTGGTTACGTTGGCCGTGAATGTGATGGCGGTTATGCCGAATATATAAAATTGCCTTCACGCTGGTTTATCAAGCTACCAGACGGCCTCGATTGGCAGAACCAGCCTGCGCATATTGGCGTCGCCATGGATGCACTAGCAACACCTTATAAAGTCCTACGCCGGGCCCGAATTAGACCCGGCGAAAGTGTCGCAGTCTTTGGCGCTGGTGGCGGGCTTGGCATCCATCAGGTGATGCTAGCAAAATGGGCCAAGGCACGAGTAATTGGTGTAGATACTAAAGCCAATAAGTTCGATGCCATCAGAGGGGCGGGCGCTGATGAAATTGTAAACGCTTCCAACGAAAATGTAGTTGAGGCCCTCATGGATCTAACGAACGGCAAAGGTGTTGATGTATGTGTCGATTATGTCTCAGCTCAGGTGACGTTGGAAGCGGCAACAAGCGCACTAGGCAGGCACGGCCGCATGATCACCCTCGGCGGCGCAGGCGAGGTCTTTAGCGTCAACGCCAAACATTTACTAGCAAATGAAATTGATGTTCTCGGCAGCCGTTATGTCACACCGCTCGAGATCACAGAAACTTACGATCTCATGGCACGCGGCGATATTTGGCCAATTGTAACAGAAATCAGGCCCCTCGAAGAGGCTGAAATTGTTCATGACTTAGTCGAAAAAGGTGAAGTTACAGGAAGAGCTGCCCTTTTAATTAATCAAAAAGATTAAGTTAAATTTTTAGGATGACCTTTAATCGTTCATGATTAGGCTCTATCATAAGTTGGATAGCCTCAGATAAATTTGTTAAAGAATAAGTATGCGTAATAAACGGTTCAAGCTTGACTTTTCCTTCCTCGACCAATCTGATGCTTGCTGGAAAATCGGCTGGAAGTGCTGCTCGAGCGTTAATAATATTAAGTTCTTTAAAATAAAACTCATAGAACGGCAACTCTCCTTTCAGTTCAGCATAAATACCAAAAGGTATAATCCGCCCACCGGTACGCGATATATCCATCGCCTCGGCGAGTACAGAAATATAACCAACAGCCTCGATCACTACGTCCGCACCCCGACCTTCAGTTTGCTGCAAGACCTTTAATTTTGCTGCTTCACCGTGCTCACTCGTTTCATCAGCACCCATTGTTTTAGCTAAAGCCCGTTTATAAGAATTTCGAGAAACCCCAATAACAGTTTTGGCGCCTAGAGCCTTTGCTACTTGAATTTGGAGCAGCCCAGTTACTCCAAGACCCAAAACAACCACGACTTCACCTGGCTGAATTTTTGCTCGTGTTTGCGCATGAAGAACTGTAGTCATAACTTGAATTAATGGAGCTACACCTGGATCTATATTCGACCCAAGAGCAAAAATATTTTTCGCGGGCACTAGAACGAATTCAGCAAAAACACCATCAACATCTCGTCCGAGCAGTCCACCATTCTCACATAGATGAGTTTCATTTCTATTACAATAAAAGCAATCGTCGCAATGTAGAACTGGATCAACTATTACTAGATCACCGGGTCCACTACCATCAACTCCGTACCCTTCCACGATTTGGCCGATCGCCTCATGCCCCAAAACAACCGGTAGATTTGCCGGGACACCCCCACTAAAAATTTTAGTATCAGTACCACAGATAC
>DUBF01000123.1:88010-90222 GCA_012960465.1 Rhodospirillales bacterium
TTTTGGAATCTCGGTGATCAAAATATTTGTCGGCGCACTTAACAAAGCTGCTTTCATTTTATGCCCTCACAATAATTCATATAGTTTAATGCTCAATTCTGTCATCCTGTGTGCAGCAGTATGTTCATTAAGGAACCGGCGGCGGCCGGCGGCGGCTATCCTAGCTCTCTCTATTGGTGCTTTTTTAAAACGATCAATCAAATCTGGTAATTCTTCCATAGATTTAAAATAAACGGCCTCCTCATCCGGCTCAAACAAATTGACCGCATCTTCTCGCCAATCCGTCAGTACAAATGCCCCACTGGCAGTAATTTGGAACACCCGGTGATGGCAAGATTTCGGCCAAGCTGTTAAATTTAAGTTAATTCCAGACGAACAAAATAATGGCGATAAATCATGCCAATCTCGGCCTTCGTGCATAATTATATTACTCCTATTTGTTTTGGCCGTACCCATTCCAACTATATTAAGTTCGCGAGAACCTAACGCATGGATTAATTGTTCACGCGCTAACGCTTTTTGTTCAAAAGCCAACGCATGTGATAATTTGTTAAACTCCAAAGAACCTGCGTCCCATTGTCCACCAATCAAATCAAAAACATCTGCGTAATCTTTAGTTTCACGACATTTCTGAATGACTATATCTGCAGCAAGATGCATACTGGGTGCCCAACCAGCGCGCCACTTTGACCGTTCGGCCATATATGAATTCATAGTTGCAGCAAAACTAATATCACATATTAATTCTGGCACTAGATTGACTGGCCTAAAAATATTACTATCTGTGTGCCAAGGTGGCATATAAAAAATTTTGCTCCACCCTCTTCGCTTTAACTGCTCAATCACTCGCGTATCTGGAACGAACATAGCTTTATGAAGTGGTGTGTTAATTTCTTTAAGGAAAACTTGATGTTTGATTGCGTTGTCTGTCCACAAACTAACATACGGGACACCCTCTTCTTCTAAGAAAAACGTTCCGGGAAAGGTCTGAAGAAAGTTTACTAACGAACTACCCCACAAAATTGCTACGTCAAATTTAATTTTTTGGACGAGTTTTCGATAACCATCTAAATTGAGTATTTGATCTATATAGACAACGTCATGACCGATGTCCGCTAAAGCCTGCAGCGCTGGAGCCCGTTGGCTATCCCACCTACCGCGTAAAATTGAGAGAACACGCAGGGGCCTCGAAAGTTTATTTCCAGTTCTACTTTTTAGTATTTTCATAGATTACTTACCAGAACGCCAGTCTAATAAATTATTAGAAATAATTTCTCCGGCCAACTCAGGGTGAACATAACACTGATCAAGATTGAGGTAATTATCATGTAGCACCCACTTACGAAAATTTTCATCCTCAACAAAACTTTTCAAATGTTGAGTGACCCCTTGCTCCAAACCATTTTGAATGGTTTCAATTAACTCGTTAGGTGTCTTATCAGGATTAGGAAAATAACGCATCGCCATATCAAAAAACTCGTCGCTACTAGGCAAGTCATAAGGCCGATTCAATTGACGAAGTAAGGCAAATGACCGCGAACAACCAGTCGTTATGAATTTTGACTTAATAGAACCCAAAGATAGTCGAGACTTTGTAATATGATGAACAACAGATACTCGTGGATGATAAAGCACCTTTCTTTTCATCTCTTCTATTGATCGACCAACATGAATTTCACCATCACCATAAAATTTTAATAAATGGGCCGGCATCGCGCCGGGATGAAAACCTTTAACATCGTACAAACAAGATTTACGTACGGTAAAGTTTGTACCCCAAACAAAGTTTCCAGGTATTTCCTTTATTTCTGTTCCACAATCTAACAAACCAAATGCTGGCAAAGTTTGCTCACCTGGGCCACCAATCTTCATACAATCAATCCAATCGGGTGGTGGCGTTTCGTAGGATAACCTAATAGGACCTGTCGCCAAACCCACTTCTACTGAACGATAAGCATCGTTTACTCCTGAGAGCCATGAAGGGTCAGGGCAAACATCATCATCGATAAAACAGCATACTTCTCCTTGAGAAATTTCAAGCCCTCTATGCCAACCAACTAATTGTCCGGGGCGCGCATCATAAACATAAGTAAAGTTTTCAAACTTTGAAATATAGCCATCACATACTTTCCTAGTATCGTCGATCGAGCCATTATCTGCGATAATGACTTCAAACGAAGCGGCTACAAATTCTTGTAATAAAAGAGAATCG
>DUBF01000123.1:90232-90723 GCA_012960465.1 Rhodospirillales bacterium
CGAGTGATTTTCTCAAATTATCCGCACGATTAACCGTTGTTATGATAACCGAAATATCCATGTATTTTAGTTTACCGCTTCTTTTTTTATTTGTTCAAATTTCTCGGATATCCATTCTTTTAGAAGAAATTGATTATCATTCAAGATTTCTAGTGACCTTTTATTCAAAGACAACAAATTACCAGATGGCTTTCGGACGCGTAAATGATATAAAACCCAATTATTTAATAAAAACGATGCTTTTTCCTCATTTCCAATCGCAAGTTCTGCTTTAACACCAATTGGCAAAAGATCACATAAATTTGGTGGATATAAATTAATCGCTTGATAGAACGCCTGAAGAATTTCGCTCGAATCTGCTGATAAATAATCAAGAACTTCGGTCAACCACTTAAAAGCTGCAACATTCTCCGAGAAAATTCTAATTGCTTTTCTAAAATAATCTAAAGCTGCATTGGCCTGATTTGTCTCGAACGCGTATACTCCCAAAT
>DUBF01000124.1 GCA_012960465.1 Rhodospirillales bacterium
GCAATGGGAAAAGTATAAAAAGGACGGCTGCTACAAGGGCACGTTCTGAGCTTAAAAATACTGAAAAAAAACGCCAACTCATGTACACACTAGCTAGATGGCTCAGCCACTTTATAAGATCATAACCC
Source organism: Rhodospirillales bacterium (assembly GCA_012960465.1). Classification (GTDB taxonomy): domain Bacteria; phylum Pseudomonadota; class Alphaproteobacteria; order Rhodospirillales; family UBA2165; genus TMED23. The sequence goes on from DUBF01000124.1 coordinate 129, forward strand.
CACTGATACTCATGCCCTAAAATAGGATAAGCCGACCAAAAAATATAATAATCAGGAAATCCAAATATTCTTATACCCAAATTTTCTGGAGTAAACACTAAGAAATCAGATAAGGATTGATGCTTTATCACACTATAATCATCGCCGTGCAAACCTGTACCAAATATCAGGTAAAGCAGAGTTGCTCCAATCAGAATAAAGGCCCATGACAGAAAGCTATACTTAAAATTTTTGTGACTCAAACGAACACCATTTATAAATAATTTGTCATTTTCCCTATTACAGATATCTTCTCATTCCTCACCCACAGTAGAAATCACTCCACCCATTCTGCTAAATCTATGGCCACTGGCAACTCACCCTCTACCTACTCGAAAGAACTTACAATGGTTAGCACGCTTTTTTTACACAATTACAGCCATTATTAGGCGTACTATTTAGATGGTAACCGCGCTTGTACAACATCGGCAAAAACAAAGTAGCGAGTAAAAAGATACATTGTACCCGAGTATACGACGGCAGCTATTAATTGTGAAAACAGGCCATTTACGTGCAACAAAGCAAATTTCAAGGCAGCTAGATTTAGAAAAAAACAAATCATGAACGCTATTAAATAGCGAATACTCTCGCTGACATAGTGCCCATTGCTGCGAAACACAAATTTTTTCGATAAGATAAAGCTGAACACAAACCCCACCAGATAGCCCACAATATTTGCTATGTAAGGTGAAAAACCTAACCCCATCAAGCCAAAAATAATGAAAAACCCCACAAAGGTATTCAACAATCCGCTACTCCCGTAACGCCCTAAATACGACAATTCATCTCTCCACCTAGACATAGTGTTGCACCTAATAGTTACGTGACGTATTGATCGAACTCAGGGTTATTTGTCATTGTTAAATCTGCGTAGCAATTCTTTTGGTTTCCATGTGGTCTGTCCGACCACAAACTGGGGTTTTTGGTTAAGCTTTAAGTAAGCGCGCCCGAGATATTCACCTATTATGCCAATAAAAAGTATCTGCACCCCACCGATGAACAACACGGTTGCGATCAGCGATGCCCATCCTGCCTGCACTTCGGGGTATAGCAGTTTTTCCACGATAACAAACACAATCATAATCATACTAAATATTGCTAATGCGAATCCTGAAAACATAGCCATACGCAGCGGCCATACCGAAAAACTGGTCGCCATTTTAAGCCACAACCCAAAGGAACGAACAAAGGTGTAATTTCCTTCTCCTTCATGGCGCGCACCATGTTCGATATCTATCGTGGTGATGGAACGGGTTATGTCGAGAATCAACCCGTCAATATAGGCATAAGGCCCGTCATAACGGATGATTTCCTGAACAATCTCACGGCGCAAGCCTTTAAATGAGGAAAGATAAAGCCCTTTGGGTTTACCCAACAAATGTGACGCCATCCAATCATTGAACTGACTACCCAACTTTTTCCAGGTGGCATGTTGTCGATTTAAGTAGTTGGTGTAACAGACATCGAAGCCTTTATTTAATTCACGCAGCATATCACCAATAGCATCAGGCGGATGCTGTAAATCGTCATCCATCAGCACAATGAAATTACCATTGACATAATTGAGTCCTGCCATAATTGCATTATGCTGGCCAAAATTTCGGCGCAGCAAAATACCCTTAATAAATGCGTGCGAATCAGCTAGCGAGCGTATAACCTGCCAACTACTGTCCGGACTGGCATCACTGATCAACAGCAATTCAAAGTTATCAGCAAGACCTTCTTTTTTCATCTCAGCATGAATTTGTTTAACCAGTTCCGGCAAAATTACCGCACTTTGATAGACGGGAATAACGATGGATAATACGCAACCAGAGTCACTAACTTTGCTAGACTGCTTTATCATAATATTTACCTAAAACTGTTGCAAGATAGTTGTCACCAAAAATGACATGAGCTTTATCCAGCAAAGGCCTTATCGTGCTGGTATCAATCGTGTATTCAGAACCACGTTCAATCAAATTATATATTGCCGGTTTTCCAACGGCAACCGCCATTGACTCCACTACATCAATCATCGAGTAACTGACAGGATTGGCAATATTCATAGTGAGGTTCCGTACGGTCGTGTCCTGTATCAACTGGCCAGCTATAGCTGCCATGTCATCAACATCTATGATGTTACGGCGTGCTTTAGACCACAAATTAAATGATTCACTACGGGCAATATGGGCATAAAGGAAGTTTAAAAGCGTATGCGGATTGGGGGTTTTTCCAGCTACTTGAGGTAGCCGAAAAATCAGGTGGCGGGGATGTGCGGTAACCAGTTGTTCCATCGCCAGCTTATGTAATACATACGGAGTATGTTGTATTTCCGGATCGACCACACTACACGTACTAAAATAGACAAAACAATCGGTATGCATTGAATTATGCAGAGCCACATTCAATCGTTTTCGTTCGCGATCAAATTCACGCACATCGGTGCATGACGAATTGGATACTCCTGCCGCATATATACAGACATCTTCGCGATGTGTGTATGCAGATTTAAATCCATTCGCGATTAAACCAGTCCCAATAATCATTCCGTTTTCTCAACCAAAAAATTTAATACCTTCACCAATCTACCTAAAATACGTCTACATCGCCCGTCACTCTGGGTTTATAAACCACCCTCCTCGTATTCCCCATCACGATGCTGGACAGGGACGGGTGACTGTGAATACCATCACGAATAATAAATTGGTCAGTCACGTTTACGCTGAGGAATGGTGAATGCTAAAGCTTTCACCCCATCGATTATAAAACAGAGGCTGGAAATCGCGATAAAACGAATAGGGAAGAGCCTTGAAAAACTAACTCCACGCCGCCAGGGCAACAAGATTCCACGCGTGGCAAGATAAGCCAAAGGCGGTAAGATTGCA
>DUBF01000125.1 GCA_012960465.1 Rhodospirillales bacterium
TACTTTTGCTATGGCTGAAATCTTACAAGATTATTATTTTTAGCATTAATAAACCCTCCCTCACACATCAAACGAAATTTGGACTTTGAAAATGAAACTTAAATGTTGAATATGAGTAGATTAGGTGAAGTTTTTTTAAAGGAGGGATGTTATGGTAGAGAAACAACAATACTGCACAATTTACTACAGAAATGTCTTTTTAATGTTAGAGTAACCAGTCGCTAATTTTTTTGAAAATTTGAGAGTCTTTGTTTGCAAGTCGCTCAACCACACCGAAGTGGTCTACATCTGGTTCTGCATGATAGTCTAGTAGAGCATCATGCAGTTTCCACTTTTCAACAAACTGGCTAGTTTGCCAATGAAACTCTGGGGTTTCCGCTCCACCAAGAGTTACCAAGATAGGTGCTTTAGTGACGGGTTCAAAAAAGTGTGGACTCAGAGCCATACTTTCAACATCATCCAAGCCAAGAGCATCAGCAATTGTTGTCTTTCTAAGAGGTTCTAGTTGGTAAAGGCCGCTAATTGGGATAGCTGTTTTGATAATATTTTTTGCTAAATCTAAAGAGATTTGTTGCCAATCTGTAGCCAAAATCATGCCAGTAATATGCCCGCCAGCGGAATGACCAGAAATGTTAATGCGATCTTTTGAAATAGCGTAATTGTGTGCATTTCTCCATAGCCAAATCAATGCGGTACGAATCTGATTAACGATGTCTGTCATGCTAGATTCAGGGCACAACTGGTAACCTATCAGCGCAACATCAATTCCGGAATTAACAAAAGATTCTGCGACAAAACTATAAACTAACTTATCGCCTCTTTGCCAATAGCCGCCATGAATAAATACATATAATGGCGCATTTGCTTTGCCGCAACGAAATATGTCTAGTTTATTTTTCTCACCCTCATCGTATTGGCAGTTAAGTGAACTATCAGCCGTACCTCGAAATTTCTCACTCCTTGTTGACCAGGCATTGATTAGACCGTCAAAGTCCTTAACTAAAAGGCGGACGTTGTAACCTTTCTCGAGGATAGGATCAATTGGTATAGTTCTAGCCATAAAAAATTATTGTTCCCCCAACCTTTGTAGTTCAAGAAACTCTTCTGGTGAGTTGCCAAATGGTTGAATAGCGTGTTCTTGGAAAGCTTCACGTTCACAAAGTCGACCGTACCATGCCTCAATACCTGGAAGTGAGGGGCGTTCAATATCAAGCACAAAGTATTTATGTATTAAAACCCCTAGTGGGATATCACCATAGGTTAATTCTTTCCCTGCCACAAAGTGATTGTTTATCAAATGGCCTTCAAGGATGCGCAAAATATCAGAGCTTTTTTTAGCCATTTCAGCGATCTTGTCATAATCCCTTTCAGGCTCCTTGGTCCGCACAAGTTGCCAAAAGACAGGAAAAAAAGTGCCCATGAAACTATCCGTTGACCATGTCATCCATTGATCAGAAAGTGCCGCTTGTTGTGAGTCTGTAGGGTATAAGGTTCCTAATCCATATTCTCTGGCCAAATAACGAATAATTGCGTGAGACTCCCACAAAACGAAACCGTTATCTCGAATCGTTGGAATTTTCGAGTTAGGGTTCAGGGCTTTATATTCATCGGTATCTAGATCACCAGCACTCACTCCAACGGAGTATCTTTTGTACTCGAGTCCTAGTTCAGCAAGTGTCCACAAAACCTGAATCACTTGATTGGCATTTTTTCTTCCCCATACTTCTAACATAATTTAAGTCTCCGTATCAAATTTATCATTAATTGCCGTCTGCACCAAATCTCGGTATGACGTTTTCAGAAAACAAGGTCATACTTTTAAGAATCTTTTGGTAATCAATACCCGGGAATTGCTGCAGAAGCATGATGTGCTTTAAACCGATAAGTTGACGGTATTTTTCTATCTTTTCAGCGACATAGTCGGCCGTACCGACCCAAATAAGATCATACTTCATTAGAAAGTCAAACCACTCGCCGTTCAAATCCTCATTCGTTGGTTCGGCATCGTCATCCAAGTACGCTTTTCTTGTCCATCCCCCCTCAGGTCTAGAGCCACTAAGGTATTCATAATATCCATTAATTGCCGGGCGAATGGTTTTGTCTGCCTCTGCCATGGTATCCGCTACATAAATGACAACACATACGCCAACCCCGTCACCTCTTTTAAGAGTTTTACCATTCACTGAGTCGACGCTGCAATAGGCGTCCCAGCAGCTCAGTAATTTATTTGGAGGACTCGACATGCCAATCACATTGAAACCTTTTTCAGCAGCCATTTTATAGGTGTGTGGTGCATTTGACATGAGCCATACTGGTGGATGGGGTTGCTGGTAAGGTCTTGGGTGTACGTACATGGCGCTATATTCACCGTCTTTATTGTGGTACTCTTGCTCCAATGGCATCAAGAAGCGGTTAGTCTCCTTCCAGCCAGGAACAGGGAATTCATAGAACTCGCCTTTATGAGTGAATGCAGTCTGTGTCCAAGCCTTTAAGATAACATCAAGAGACTCCATAAATAAGCGATAACTTTTCTCGTTGTCTCGTCGGTCAGCCTCAATATTAAATTGCAAAGTAACGCGCTCATTGATTCCTCTTGCCGCACCAAAATCTACTCGACCTTCTGTCATATTGTCGAGCAGAGCAATATCTTCTGCAACTCTTAGAGGATGCCAGTCAGGCAAAACAATTGGCGCCTGACCTACACGTATTTTTTTTGAATGAGCAGCCAAATCACATGACATCATGATAGGGTTGGGTGGAGCATTTAAATAGCCATTATGGGCAAAGTGGTGTTCGGTTAGCCAGACCGTTGTGAAGTCCGCCTGTTCAGCTAACTGAGTCTGCTCCCGCATCATCTTGACAACGCGATTCCATGGAATATTTTCACCTGGATTAAAAAAAGGCACAAAGTCGAATCGCATGTATTTACCTAATGAGATAGAATAGGTCTGAAGTATATTTGAAAACATATAATAAGGCAAAACATATTTAGCTCATTTCTATGAAATTTTTTTTCAAACAATTCGCAT
>DUBF01000126.1 GCA_012960465.1 Rhodospirillales bacterium
GCAACTTTCAAAAATACCAAGATTGAGCGTATGGAAAAAATCAACGCCTGGAACCATGAAAAATTGCTAGCGGTGGAGAATGACAATTGCGTTCATTTCGATGCAATTACCACCGGCAATTATGGGGGCTTTGATGTTTGGCTTCGTAGCTCGGATGGTGCGGAACTTTCGATAGAGACTAACCACGGCACGCTCGATGTAAAATTGCCAAAGCTCGGAATTGAAGATGTGGTTCTCGATTGCGGAGGGCTTCAGAGAAAGCTTAAGGTCATACGATTGCCTGAACAAAATCCTCACCTAGAGCTTTCGCGCGATGTGGAGATTAATTTGAATGCTTCAAAAGATAATCCATTATGGGTGTGCGTGACGACCGAGGACGGTTTTCAAGCCTGGAGCAGCCCAATTTTTATATTTAACTAACTTAAAACCTATGATAAAGTTGTACCAACAACTAAGTAAGAATTTTAACGTAAAACAAGGGAGACTTAACATGTTTGCACTAACCAACACGACGACACGTCTGGCAGTAGCTGGTCTTGCAGCGGCGGCTTTTATGACAACATTCACGGCCCAAGCCGAATGGAAACCAAAAGGCCCCATCAGTGTGGTAATAGGCTTCGCCGCTGGCGGTGGCACAGATACCCAAGCACGCCTTATTTCAGCCGAATTAAAAAAACGTAAAGGCTGGAATATGATCCCATCAAATCTATCGGGAAGGGGCGGCGTAGTGATGGCGCGCAAACTCAAATCTATGCCAAATGATGGTTTGAGTATTGGCATGGCAGTAACCGAAGTATTTGGCTATAACATGCTAGCCTCTAAAAAATCCGGCTATAAAACGAGCGACTTTACCTATATTGCAACGACAACCAGTTCTCAAATGGGCATTGTTGCCAATACAAGTAAAGGCTGGAAAACTTTCAAAGATGTTATTGCGGCAGCAAAAAAAGGCAAAGTTTTCAAATTTGCCGGGATGAGCGCTAAACACGCCGACATCAATTTCCTGATCGAGCAAAAATATGGCGTTAAGTTCAATACGGTTGTTCTTCGCGGCGGACGCAAAGTGATGAATGCCATTATTGCCGGAGACGTTGATCTAGGCTACGGCGCTGGTATTCAGGCGAAAGCTGTCATGTCCGGTAAAATGGTGAACCTCGCTTCAGGTCTTGGTGAGCGCCTTAGAATTTCACCAAATGCGCCGACATTAGTTGAAATGGGTATCCCGTATGACATCGGTGCAAAATTTATTTTTGTCGCCCCGGCCGGCATTCCGGCTGATGCCCGCAAAGCTCTGGCCGACGCCATTGGGGAAGTGATCAATGATCCAAGCACCAAAGCCTCTAAATTCGTCTCCAAGCGTTATGGTGGTCCAGATGTCGTGACCGGCAAAAAATTGGACGCCTACATTGCAAATGAAATTAAGGCTGCCAAAGTTTTAATGAAACTTATGAAGTAATTGGAATTGGGTCGGTTTTGACAACCGGCCCATTTTCCCCAAAAATGCAAAAAGCACCATGGACCGTCGGTCTCGCGATCTTTTTTTCCCTAGCTTCCTTGCTGACATTATTCGTCTGGATACCACTTGATATCGAAACGGGCGTGATCGAAACATTCCGGCGCCGAGTAACGATTGGTGATGCCATGGCGCCGACCATCATGGCAGTCGCCATCCTAGTGGTTTCCGTGGTGATGGGCATCTTGACCGTCTTCGAGCCGGCAGAAAATTCAAGTGATGTAAAAGAAGATCTCGACAAACAAAGCTTCGTGTTTTTGGCACGCCTCGTAATCGTTGTTTCAATTGGTCTCGTCCTTATGGTTTACCTAGGCCCCATGGTTGTTGATTTGATCAACACTCTTGGAGGGGAAATCGGTTCTTATCGGAACTTGCGTGCGACCTATCCTTATAAATTAATTGGGTATGTATTCGGTGGTTTCGTACTTATCTTCGGCATAATCAGCGTCGTCGAGAACCGCTTCAGTATGAATGGCGCCCTGGTTTCTATCATCGCAGTTGTTGTTATCACGATGTTGTATGAGTTGCCGTTCGATAATTTGCTGTTACCGCCCAATGGTGCCAATTAATGGGGCTGCTTGATCATATTTGGCTGGGTATTGTAACCGTTTTTACTGTTGACCCGGTGTTTTCTATTGCCGGGCTGCCTATTTCGATGACTATTATTATGGTTTTTTTGGGACTCATTTTCGGAATTTTTGTCGGCGCAACACCCGGCATTGGCGGCCCCGTTGCCATGGCGATCTCGTTACCAATCCTGATTTCAATATTTGGCTTTAAAGCGGATGCCCTTCTCCCGGTCTTGGGCTTTCTGGTCGGCATTATGAAAGGATCAACAGTTGGCGGAGCGGTGCCGGCTATTCTCTTCAATACACCTGGCACACCGGATTCGTTGATGACTACCTTGGACGGCTATCCATTGACGAAAAAGGGACAGCCCGGCAAAGCACTACGTGTCGCACATTTCTCATCCGTTTCCGGTGATACTATTTCTGATATCGTGCTGATCACTGGGGCACCGTTTCTGGCTATCATAGTTGAGAGATTCCTGGATTTTCCAGAAAAAGCAGCCTTGATTATTTTATCATTGGCCTTTGTGTCAGCAGTCGTTGGCTCGAACGTATGGAAAGGATTGTTGGCCGCGCTGCTTGGTCTGTTCATGGCTTATATCGGCACCGGTGAAGATGGGCACCCGCGCCTGTCAATGGGTAGCGATAATTTGGCTAATGGGTTTCCTCTCATCAGCGCGGTGCTGGGCGTACTGATCCTCGGCGAGGTCTTTAAATCCCTGGAAGACATGTGGCGGGAAATGCGCGAGACCTCGACCATCACCAAGGTTGAAGTTAAAGGGGACAATAAACTTCATCTCAGCGATATCCGTAAAATTCTTCCTTTCATAGGCATATCCGCATCTATCGGGACAATGATTGGAGCCTTGCCCGGCATAGGTAGTACCTTGGCGGCAACGTTGGGCTATGCGACGGGACGCAAAATCCATAAAGGCAGTCCAGCATTCGGTGAAGGCGCCATCGAAGGCATTGCCGCCACCGAGGCGGCCAATAGCGCCGTAGCGGGCGCCAATCTAATACCCGTTTTATCTCTAGGCATCCCTGGAAATATATCCGCTGTCTTTATCCTGCTTGCCACAGAATCGATTGGTGGATTTGTTCCTGGTCCCCAAGTTTTCAGACTGGTGCCTGATCAGATCAATCAAGAGATGGTCTACGCGTTTGGTTTGTTTACCGCAATGATATTTGCCAACGGTCTTAACTGGACATTCGGTGGGGTATTTATGCGCTGGATGGGTGTTATGATCAAAATCCCTAAACAGCGCCTATTGCCAATCGTTCTTTTACTTACTCTAACAGCTATATATGTCCAGCAGACCAATATGTTTGCCGTTTATGTTACCTTAGGTTTTGGTTTCTTAGGTTATTTTATGCGTAAGCTTAACTTCTCGGTACTTGCGTTTGTTATCGCTTATATTCTTGCCAATAATTTAGAAGAGTCCATGCGCCAAGCTTTTGCCGTCACCGGTGCCGATCCGTGGTTTTTGTTTGCTAGTCCAACTTCCATTATATTTGTAGTAATATCAATTTTGGTAGTTATATTCTTTGCTCGCAATCAAAAGGACTTAAACTAATTGAGTTTTGATGTTGGTTTTATTTGAAATTTTGGCTCAACTCTTTAAAAAGTTGAAAGTACTCACGATTGCGATTTAATGGGTACTACTTAGTTAATGTGAGTTATTCGGTATGAATTGCGTCGGCGACGATACCGTCATCGTGTAGCTTTGCGATGGTGTGGTCGGGGAGGCCAAGGACATCGGCAAGAATTTCATTTGTATGTTGGCCAAGAATAGGCGCTGGTCGAACTGGTAGTCGCTCGTGGGCTGTAAAATTTAAAGGTGAACCGGGTGCTAGATAAGATCCGATCCCTGGTTGATAAAGTTTCTCGAACATTGCATTTTTCTCGGAAAATCTTGGATCTTCAGCGATCATTTGTGAAAATGTTTGGAATGTTTCCCAGCAAACACCGTGTTCGGTTAGCTTGGTTGCGATCTCATTGAGTTTAGATTTTTGAAACCAGGGCGCAAGGATTTTTGTAATTTGTTTGCGCCAATCATACCTAACTTGTTCGTTTGCCAGATCAATATTTTTCTTTTTAGAAAATTCGTTGAATGTCATATTGAGGTTAGTTGCTTCTAGTAATTTCCCCCACATTCGATTGGTAATAGCGACTACCATCACACGACGTCCGTCGGCAGTCTCAAAATCATGGCCATAGGCGCCATAAATGTCATTGCCATTATTAGTTCGTTCGTTTCCATTAATTTGGATTTCAGCGGTAATCCCCGAATTTGCGACAGCATTAAAGGCTATATCGGTTAATGCTAAGTGGATGAGTTGACCTTTCTGCGTGCGAGAGCGGTATCTCTCTGCTGCTAGCAGTCCTGTTGCGGCAGCATTTCCCGCGAGCATGTCCCAAACTGGTAGTGGGTTGTTTAAAGGGGATTTATTGCTTGATGATCCGTTTATATATGGAAATCCGGTAGCTGCATTAACGGTGTAATCCACCGCGCTTCGACCATCAGAACTTCCGACGATAGAAATTGCGATTATATCGTCCCTACGTAGACGTAATGTCTCATATCCTAACCAACCACGCATTGGTAAATTAGTTAGAAAAAGACCGTTATCCTTACCGGGTGCAGTTATCAATTCTGATACAAGTTCACGTCCTTGGTCAGCATGAAGATCAATCATAATTGAACGCTTACCTTTATTCCAACCGGCCCAATAAATGCTATTTCCGTCTTTGGTCAATGGTGCTCTTTTTGCATCTAATCCTCCGCCAATGTGATCAAAACGGATAACATCTGCTCCCATTTGGGCTAAAGTCATTCCTCCAAGTGGTGCTGCGATAAAAGCAGAACCTTCGACAATCCTCATTCCTGAGAGTATTCCGTTAATCATAGAGTTATTGCTCATTATTCTTTCTTTAGTTCTCTTAGTTGCGGTTGCTAAGCAAGCCTCGGGTGATAACTTGGGCTTGAATTTCTGAAGCCCCTTCAAAAATATTAAGGATGCGAGCATCACAAAGTACACGCGAAATTGGGTATTCTAATGCGTAACCATTACCGCCATGGATTTGGAGGGACGCATCAGCATTTGACCATGCTACTCGTGCAGCAAGTAATTTGGCCATACCAGCTTCAATGTCGCACCGACTATCAGAATCTTTTTTACGGGCAGAAAAGTAAGTAAGTTGGCGGGCTATCATTGTCTCAACTGCCATCCACGCGAGTTTTCCAGAGACGCGGGGGAAGTTATATATTGACTGGCCAAACTGTGGGCGATTTTGAGCATATTTTAATCCAAGCTCTAATGCGTTTTGGGCAACACCGACGGATCGCGCTGCTGTCTGTATACGAGCTGACTCGAATGTTGCCATTAGCTGTTTAAATCCTTGTCCCTCCCTGTTACCAAGTAATTGACTTGCGGGGATTTCATAGTCATCAAAGGCGATATCATATTCCTTCATACCTCGGTAACCGAGAACTTCGATTTCGCTGCCTGACATACCGTTGGCAGGAAAAGGGTTATTAGTATCGTCGGATCTTGGTTTCTCAGCAAGGAACATTGAAAGACCAGGGTAACCGGTTTCCTCTGGGTTGGTGCGGGCCAATAGGGTCATCATATCACTACGTGCTGCGTGTGTTATCCAAGTTTTATTTCCATTTAGCTTGTAAATTGTTCCTTCCTTTTTTGCCCGGGTCTGCAGACTTCCAAGATCTGACCCCGTATTTGGTTCGGTAAAGACTGCGGCCGGCAAGATATCTCCTGAAGCGATCCCCGGTAGGTATTTTTGTTTTTGTTCTTCTGTTCCTCCTAGCCGAATTAGTTCAGCTGCAATTTCGGAGCGTGTTCCTAAAGAACCAACACCGATATAGCCGCGTGAAAGTTCCTCCGTGACTACGCACATCGCCATTTTATCCATGCCGAGACCACCGTATTTCTCAGGAATTGTTAATCCAAATACGCCAAGTTGAGACATTTGATCAATTACGCTAATCGGTATCAAATCATCTTTAAGGTGCCATTCGTGAGCGTAAGGAGTAACTTGATCACTAACAAAACGTTTAATTTGTTCGCGGGTCAAATTCAGAGTGTCATCGTTAAGTCCTAATTGTCCGAAGCTACCATTTGCAATTAAAGCGGCAATCCGGCTCCGGGTTTGGGCCGTATTTCCATTAATCCTGAGTTGCTGTGGTGCCCCTTTAGATAGGCGATTTAGGTCATTTTCATTAATACCTATATCTGCTGGACGCATAATTTCTACTTGGCTTATTGAAATGCCACCGGCAATCTGGTTCAGATATTCGCCAAAAGCGGCCTGAATAATGAGTATTTCAAGTTCTCCCAAATCTCCCGATGCTTCTAGCCGTTTCCCCCAAGCCAGGATTTGCCTTAGACCTTCCACGTAGGTTGCGAGCCACGCAAATCCATGAGCTGCAAATTGTTCTAAATCTATTGCGTTTGATGAAAGGTTCCCGTCAATTATGACACGTTTAGATAAGGACTGGCGGGCTGATTCAAGAATAAATTCAGTGACTTGCTGCCCCTCGGTACACAGGTTAATGACATTATCGATTAGATATTTATTCATATCATGTCTTTATCCATAAGTGACAACCTTAATGAACCGTTTTGTCTGTTATGTGTTGGAGAAATACAAGCAATGACTATTCGGTTAAGGAATTAGATCTGCACATTATAAGCATCAGAAAACTGGGCACTAAACGGGAACTGCTAGCATATTTGGAATAGCGAATGAATCTAGAATTACTCTTTTACTAATCAATTTAAGTTCGTTATGGTCCAGGATTAATTTATCTTCATAACGTCCTACTAGGTAAAGCTCAGATACACCCTCTAGGTCAGATTGCATTACCTGGAAATTAGCTTTTAGGTCAATTTCAGTTTTTCCCTCATCAATACGGATGTTACTGATAAAATGTCTTAAATTCAGACGGCGATAGGTTAGTGTGTTGTTAATCAATTGGGCAACGCGATCACGAATCATTCCATGGCTATAACATCCCATAATAGGTGTTGTCAGGCCAAGGTCTTCATTCTCTTTCGATTGTACTTCGTAATGGCAATTATCTTCTTTAAAGAATGAAGGGAAATCTTCGTAGCGCTTTTCATTCAAACAATCGGCATAATCAAAAAGAAATCTTTCTACTTTTATTTGCAGGTCATTTTTTTTCATGGCAAATTCCTATCTTATCCGAGTTTATTGGCTCTCAAACCCCATTAATTTGTGATAGTAGCTCCAAAACCCGCGGATCGAAATTTCTTGGGATAAATAGTCAGTATCCGCAATTTCACCTATTCCACCCATTTCAAGAACTGAATAATCGCCAGCGCGCATTTTTAAGCCGTCCTGCTCCAATCGCAGCGCTTCGCCATCTTCCATTGATATGTAGCCAGAGGGGCCTATAAAGTTGGCTGTCAGCTTTTTCCCAAATGCTTGCTCTTCGGTATCTTCCTCAAATCCAAGATAGGTGATATTCAATTCAACCTTTCCAGGTCCTTTTGGACGCAAATGTCGGATAGCATAAGTATTATCAACTTGGGCTAAAACAGAAGTGGGGAACATGGAAAGTAATGTCGTTTTATATCCATCATCAAGATCCAAAGGTACGTTGGCTATTGCTGGGTCGGCAAGTTTTATATTTGGATCGTATTTGTCGGTACCTTCATAGACTGCGGCTAGATCGCTACTACTTGTAGTGTCATCGTCGCTTAGTATTGAGTGATTCCAGGTGTTTTTAGTGTCCTTATCCATCTTGATTCCACCCTTCATTGTCGGCTGTTGAATACCGAATGAAACCTGAAACAGGTGGAGAAGCGATGCGTGATATGGATCTCTTACATTTTCATTATAAAGCTTCCAGTTTCCTTCGATCATTTGTCTCATGTAACCAGTAACTTTTGGTGTCCGTTGATCCAACAGACGAGAGATCTGGGATTCACAGTGGGGACCTAGGTAGTCAACTAGGGGTTCGGTCTCCTCGCTAAACGTAGCAAAGATCATACCGCCAATCGTTTCTACTCGAAGTTTTCTCAGGTTATGATTTTCTTTCTTAAAACAAGGGGGCATTCCACCTTTGCCCTTTATGCCTTTTTCGAGCGGAACGCTTGCTAAGCTTCCTTCAAGATTGAAAGTCCACAAATGATATGGACAGACATGTCGAGTTGAATTTCCCCGGATTTCATCGACGATCCTCGTGCCGCGGTGACTACAGCTATTTTTGAAAGCATGGATATCGCCATTCGCCGTCCGATTAACAATTATATTTGTATCACCAATCCAGTTCGTAACGAAATCACCTTCGTTTGGAATTTCGCAACTGTGAGCAAGATAGTTCCACGTAGGTCCTTGAAATACCTGTTTCATTTCGAGTTCATAAAAGTCCTGATCGAAGAAGATTTCATATGGGACGCGGGAAAAGTCTGATGTAGGCCATTCAACTTTTCCTTTTACAGCTTTGATATCCGTAGACTTGACCACATTGACCTCCTTAAATTTAGTAGGAAATTTATTTAAGTATTTTGATTAAACGAGGACCTAAAAAAAAGTTATGGATAATATCGTGATCCAAAATAATATCATAAACGTAAAATTCTAGCAGGCAACGATAACTTAATTTAATTAGGGAGATTAATTCCGTGTCGATAACTATTGAAAAAATTTTAAACAATGAAGCCTTTAATAGTAGCGTTCTTAAGGGATTGGCAGATAACAGTTTTGACTCAATATTGGTAACGGATGCCAGTAGGGATGCAAAAATTATCTATGCTAATAAGGCATTTAAAAGTCTCACCGGGTTTTCTCCTGCTGATGTTATCGGTAAAACACCTAAAATCTTGCAAGGCCCAGCAACGGATAAAAAGGTTCTAGCTCGACTTGCCGTAGCTCTAAGGAAAGGCATCCGTTTTGAAGGAAAGGCAATAAATTATAAAAAAGACCGTACGCCATTTATCATGTATTGGAGGGTGGTCCCGGCTAAGATAGGCAAGGACACAAAGGTTTGGATCGCGATTCAGCGTGAAGGTAGTCACATCTAAAAATAATTACTAATGTTTCTAGAGGTATAAGAGTCATGGGCATATTGTTTTAGGCATAAGAAACTCACATTTTCAATATGATAGTTATTAGCTTAACCGTCATCCAAAGGCGGGACCCATGAGATTTGGTGCCCTGGGTAAGCTCACGATACTCCTAAACAAAAGATTTGGTGTAGCGTAGTTGGTGAATTGAGAGGTGAAGGTGATTTTAAGTAATGTTCACGGAAAAGAAATATACAATTCCGACTGCTCCGCTGACCAAGAGGGTGGGTATCATCCCGATATTATATTTTAAAGTTGCCACTAGGGCACCCGCGGATATAAATAATGCAGCCCATTCAATAGTATTCCAAACAGGAATATAAAGGTGAATCACCCCAATAGTTTTTTCGTCGACCTCTCCAAATATTACATGGAGTGAGAACCAAATTACAAGATTAAGAATTACGCCGACAACCGCAGCCGTTATCGCTGAAAGTGCCGCTGCTAATGCTTTATTACCTCTTAAGGATTCAATAAAGGGAGCCCCTAGAAATATCCATAAAAAGCATGGTGCAAATGTGACCCACGTTGTCAGTAAAGCGCCGAGTACTCCTGCTGCCAAAGGATCTAGCATGCCTGGATTGCGGTAAGCTCCCATGAATCCAACAAACTGCACAACCATAATCAATGGTCCAGGGGTCGTCTCTGCCATACCAAGACCATCAAGCATTTCGCCTGGTGCTAACCATCCGTAATTCTCGACAGCCTGTTGGGCGACGTAGGCAAGGACAGCGTACGCTCCCCCAAAGGTCACGACCGCCATTTTGCTAAAGAAGAGACCCTCTTGAAGAAATATGTTTGTTGGTCCTAAGGTGAAAACTAGGATTATTAGCGGTCCAAGCCAAATTGTCAGCCATATCGTAAGGACGCGAATAGAACTAATTACAGAAGGTTTAATATGATTAAATGACCCTGTTTCAAGTCCCGAATCAACTAACGCAGAGGCGCGCGGATTTTCTATATTTGAATTACGGTCAGGATTATTACGGAAGTTGGACGGGCTTAATTTATTTCCAGCTAAACCTATGACTGCTGCCGCCAGGACAACGAGAGGAAAAGGAATGGTTAGGAAAAATATACTGAAAAATGCCCCGCCCGCGATAATATACATTGCTACATTTTTTAGTGCTCGTCTCCCAATTCGCAATACCGCCTCAACAACGACAGCTAACACAGCTGATTTGATACCAAAGAATAGCGCTTCGACAAATTTAACTTCGTAATACCCCGCGTAGAGAATACTCAGTCCCAAGATCACTATTGCGCCTGGTATGACAAATAGTATTCCAGCAATTAAACCCCCCAGGGTCCGGTGCATCAGCCAACCGATATAAGTTGCAAGCTGTTGTGCCTCGGGGCCAGGTAAAAGCATACAGTAATTCAAAGCATGCAGAAAACGGTCCTCACTAACCCAGCGTTTCTCCTCAATTAAAATTCGATGCATTACTGCAATTTGTCCAGCAGGGCCTCCAAAGCTTAGGAGGCTAATCCGTAGCCACACACGAAATGCAGCCGAGAGACTTACTCCATGTTCTGGAGTCTTTAATTTATTCATGTTGCGACCTTGTATAATTATCTAAACAATTGTTTGAATTGAATGTCCCGTATCTTCAGATTCTATATGAAAATTAGATTGTTTTCTCAGCTAAAATAACGGTCCATGGAAACCGCCAGGGCTTATAGTCCGATGCTAAAGTGCCTTCAGATTCCTCAAAAGGTTCAATCGAGATATTTTTAAATCCTTGGTTTTCTAATATCTGTTTTATATCCATTTTGATAAAGGGCTCCATGAAGGGTTCATTGTTTCGTTTACTATGGCCTGAATGAATAAAGCGACCAAATTCGGTAGGTACGAGATAAAAGTCTAAATGAGTCATTTTACCGCCAGGGGCTAAAATACGATGAGCTTCTGCAAAGACAGCTTTGATACTTTCAGGAGGAAGTTCATGGAGTAACATTGTTGATGTTATTAAGTTGAACTCTTCATTCTTAAATGGTGTTTTCTCGGCATTGGCTTGGTGATAATTTACATTTTTGATTTGGTTTTGTTTTGCGACGTAGGCAGCCAGTTTTAAGCAGGGCGCAGATAAATCTATTCCAATAACATTTGCATCCGGAAACGCATTATAAAATGGTTGTGTGCTCTTGCCAAAACCACATGCCATATCAAGTATTTTTTCTGGTTTATACTGTGATGTAGCGATTGTTGTCAGTCTATGATGCAAGTCTTGATGATTAGCGGCGCCTAGGGGTGTTGTGGAGCGTGCGCCTCGTTCATAAACGGTTCCAGCAATATCGTCGCTCCACAGGCCACCTGGATGCTGATGTATGTCAACCGCCGTATAATAATTTGGCAGATTTAACTCTTTATTCAAAATTAATAAATCATTATCAGAGAAATTTTCAATAATTTCTTCCCGAAACTGGTTCTGAAAATTGTGTATCCCATAACGTCCTGAGTATTTATAACGCTGAAGGTGGCGTTCCAGCCACGCGAAGAACTGATAATCGACAGTCTGTTTAATTTTTTCTATCGGAGCATTCTGATCTAACTGGGTATATAACTTGGTAGTCCAATGAGTTTTGACGGAAAGGATAAAATCTTGCGCAGCAACAAATGAACGGGCGTCAATATTGGGGGGATCGATCATGACTTACTTTAATCCTTTCGAGACCTGGAAGCCTGTTAGGTTCTCCATCAAATGGTTTACAAACTCATTACGATCCAATTGGTTCGTCGCACGCTCTTCGTCGGATGGTTCTGCATTTAAGGTTTTAAGGTCAATCACACCTTGATTGGCGAGGACCTTTTCAATTGCTCGCTGCCGATCACGTAAAACATAAACTTCGGTTGCGAGCGCCATTACCACTCCAAATGCCCGGTCCAAAGCAGGATCATCAAAAAATTGTTGTTCTGGAATTGTTGTTGGTGGCATTTCTTTCTCCCGATATTTTTAATTTTTATGGAAGTTTTCTATAGCAGTATAGACATATTTTTATAAATAACGACTGCTTTAGTGTTGATGCCCGAAGTTAATGCGGCTGATGAGAGTTACTCTAAATTAAAGATCCCGGTTTATATATGCGAGATTTTGTATATTCTTCTTGCCCTTTTAATTTTAATTTACCTAGTTGATAATATAGCATATTCTATAGCCATGGCCCCTTAGCTCAATTGGATAGAGTATCTGACTTCGAATCAGAGGGTTGGGAGTTCGAGTCTCTCAGGGGTCACCACTTCTTAAAAATTATAGGGATCATAACGTGAAAAAATTTAAAAACACAAATCTAGTAATGCTATCAGTATTTAGTTTTATTTTAGTAGGCTTACTTTCGAGCAAGCCAGCTAACTCAGTGGATCTGCTAATTAACAACTACCTTCCGGGAAAGCATCCTTTCCAGGTTGCAATTCAGGGCCCTTGGGCCAAAGCTGTTAAGGTAGCAACGAAAGGGTCTGTAACTCCGAAGTTTTCAGCAGCTGCAGTTGGTCCAGCGCCAAAAAATTGGCAAACGGTAACAAAAGGTATTGCTGATGTTGTCTTGTTAGCTAATATTTTTCAAAGAAAAAGAATACAATTACCAACTGTTTCCGAATTTCCCTTAAGTTCCCCTGGTGCGTTAAATACTTCAAACGCGCTTTGGAAAACTCATGAAAAATTTTTTAAAAAGGCTAATGAGTATAAAGGAACCCATCTGCTAGGTTCTTTTGTTTTAACACCAAACGTCGTTCATAGTCTCAATAAGCCAATTAAGACAGTCGCGGATTTAAAGGGTTTTAAAATCCGTGCATCACCTGGCCTTGCGGTTAAAGTTCTGAATGCTTTGGGGGCAGTACCAGTCGCTTCGGGTCCTTTCAAAATTTTTACACTTGCGTCTACGGGGGTAGTTGATGGAGTTTCTGTTCCCGCGCATGGTCTCTTTGCATTTAAAATTATGCCTTACGTGAAGTATGTGACTGTCATCAAAGGTGGCTTAACTAATACTTCTTTTTCATTTTTGATAAATGGTAAAAAATGGGATGGGCTAAGTAAAACTCAACAGAGCCAAATAATGTCTGTGTCGGGTATGGCGATTTCAAATAAGGGCAATATAACTGACAAAATTGCAGCCGGGGCATTAAACGCTCTAAAGAAGAAGGGTGGGAAAATAATAGTACCGGATCCTAGTTTGATTGTTGCTTTGCAAAAAATTGCTGCTAGCAGCCAAAATACCTGGTTGAAAAATGCTAATTCTAAGGGTGTCGATGGGAAAGCTGCTCTTGCGTTCTTTCAATCTCAAATAAAATAAGAATAATTTGAATACTTAAAATGGGTAATTCAAAGGAAAAAGAAGGCGTCTCCTTAACTAGTGGAGACGCCGATTTTTATAAAATCCAGAATCAGAATCTACTATCTGAAGACATGTCTGGTTCTATTTCTATAGAAAATTATATAAGGCCATCTGATTTAGCGGGGGCACTAGCATGGCCAATTCGCATACTTACGGTGATGGCAGCTTCTTTTATGTTTGCTTTAACAGGTCTTACTGCAATTGATGTTACTGGTCGTTATGTCTTTAACAGCCCAGTCCAAGGTGGCGTAGAACTCATAGAATTCATGCTTGGTTTATTAATATTTTCTGCACTCCCGCTAGTTTCGGTAAAACGTGCCCACATTACAGTTCAACTTTTCGACAATTTCATGAGTAAAAATTTTAAGCGCTACCGAGAGGGTTTCGTACTAATTGCTAGCGCTGCAATGATTGGTTTTATAACGGAACGAATGTTATCAACGGGGTTGGACGCATATGAAGCAGAGGATATTTCCATGCACTTGGATTTACCCATGGCCCCTATCTATTTTGCCTTAACCGCGCTCAGTGCAATTAGTGTTGTTGTACAGGTTTATATGATTTGGAAATATATATCGCTAGATATGCAGGAAATAAACGGCAATGATAAACCGGTCTAAGTCAATATGATCATATCACTCACGGGTTTTGTTGCACTTCTTCTTTTGGCTTTCGTAGGTTTACCACTGGGTTTTGCAATGATGTTTGTTGGGTTCGTAGGTTTAATAGTGGTTAGGGGCCTCGACCCTGCACTTGAGAGTGTTAGTCAGCAAATCCTAAGCTTGGCTCTTAATGCAAATTTTGTAACCTTACCTTTATTTATTTTAATGGGTGTTTTTGTTTTTCGAGCAGCCTTGGCAGAAGATATTTATGAAGCTGCGCAAGCTTGGTTGGGAAATAAACGCGGAGGAGTTGCGATGGCTACAGTTGCAGCTTGCGGCGGGTTTGCAGCGATTTCAGGTTCATCGGCAGCTACTGCAGCTACAATGGCAAAAGTCTCTATACCTCCTATGCGTAGATATAAATACAATGAAGGTTTTGCTGCTGGTACAGTTGCTGCTGGTGGCACTATGGGGATCCTGATACCCCCTTCAGCAGCATTGATTGTCTACGGTATATTAACGGAAGAAAGCATAGGCGATTTATTTATAGCTGGTATTATTCCAGGAATTCTAACTGTGTTTCTTTACATTGCTGTGATCTGGCTTGTGGCAAAATTTAGACCTAAAATGGCTCCAAGAGCAGATAAGGCTAGCTGGAACATACGTTGGAAAACACTCTCCAAGGTTTGGGCAGTTATCGCTCTATTTTTTTTAATTATAGGAGGTATTTCGTTTGGCGTGTTTACCCCAACGGAAGGTGGTGGAATTGGCGCCGTTGGTGCCTTAATCTTCGCATTGGCGAGAAGAAAAATGAGTTGGAAGATACTCTTTTATTCATTAGCTGAAGCAGCAGAGACCTCTGCTATGATCTTTACGATCGTTTTCGGTGCCCTCATCCTTAATAATTTTGTTAATATTGCTGAAATGCCGAATGCAATTATTGACTTTATAAAGGCTCTTTCAATGTCTCCTATAAATGTCATTTTTGTTATATTATTAATTTATATTTTGCTTGGAACAGTAATTGAGGGCCTGGCTATGATTTTTCTTACAGTGCCAATTTTTGTTCCACTAGTTGAGGCAATGGGTTTTAATCTTGTCTGGTTTGGAATAGTAATGGTTATGGTGGTGGAAATTAGTTTGATAACACCTCCAATAGGTCTGAATGTGTTCGTTATAAAATCAATAATGCCAGATGTTCCCCTTGCATCAATTTTTAGAGGTA
Organism: Rhodospirillales bacterium; assembly: GCA_012960465.1. GTDB lineage: Bacteria > Pseudomonadota > Alphaproteobacteria > Rhodospirillales > UBA2165 > TMED23. The sequence continues at coordinate 15,349 of DUBF01000126.1, forward strand.
TCGCGCCTTTTTTTGTTGCTGATATCTTACGCCTTGCATTAGTCGTGTTTTTCCCGGCCATTGCACTTTGGCTGCCCGGCTTACTTTCTTAGTTAAAGTGGTTAAAAACGAAAGAATAAATAGAGATGGATAATCTCGAGTGACGTTTTGAAATAGTGAAAACATTATGAGAATGCTAAGACATAGTTAAAACAGATTTTCCTCCATTTCGATAAAGTAGCCATCTATACGGAGAGACGAATAATCTTGGGAGAGTTTTGAAATAGCGAAAGGGATTGTGTTTTTTATCACAAAAGTCTACGGAACTTCTAGGATGTGGTCAAAGGTGAGTTTCCTCTGACAGTACCTCGTTGAGTTTTTAATCTGGGTGATTGATGTTGGCGATGTAGACGTTTTCACCTGTGGCCAGATCAATTTTGGCGAGATGATTAGAAACAGAACAAGCCGTCCAGGCAGCCTGGTTGTCGGGCATGAAGGCTGAGTGGGATGACCCGGCTCCGACTTTTACCCGTGCAGTTTCGGTAAAAGTTTCACCCTCTATTACACGAACATACTCGGAAGAGAATCCAGTAGCCACGATCCATTTACCGTCAGCAGAGATATCCAGGCCATGAGGGTAAGGATCTGTCTCTAATGTCGTAATCAATTCCAGTGAAATTGCGTCAAAAACGGTTACTGTATCGCTGAGAAAATTAGCAACCAAAACGTGGCGGCCGTCGGGCGTAACAATCGGGTAATGTGCGCCATCGCCGCTTTGAACTCGGCCAAGATTATCGCCTTCCGGTGACATACAATCTAGACTACCGTCGAAAGAATTAGCGGAATAGAGGCGGGTACCATCAGGTGAGAAGGATAGATGTCCAGGGCCGTCACCCACTTTAAAGCGCCCGGTAATGTTACCATTACTCAGACGCACTTTGACGATTTCGCCATCTCCGGCGCAGGGTGCAAAGAGATATTTGCCGTCCTTAGAAGCGACTGGATCATGAGGTGTCGAGCCTATTTTAATAACCTGATTCTCGTAGTCACTAGAAGTTGGTCGGACAATGAGCAAGGTGCCACTGCCGCCACCGGTCATGCAAATAATACCGTCGTCTGTCACCAGGGGTATTTGTGGCTTTCCAGGCGCTGCCCAGCGGTGCAGAACTTCAAGGCTTTCTGAAGCTACTGCTATGAGTTCATTCGCCTCAACGTCGGCGACGAAGATCGTTGTTTCATCCTTATCGATACCTATATGCGAGGCGTGTGAGGCGACAGCGGCACTTTTGATCAGTTCACCGCTCGCACCATCAAAGCAGGCTAAATGTTCTGCCCGCTCACATGCCCATACCCGACCATCAGAACCAACATGCAGATCATGCAATCCTGGTACCGTACCTTGGGCCAAAGTCTGGCCACGGGTAAAGCGCAATTGGATTGAATCGACCTGGCTATCTAGAATTTCATAGCGCGCCCCAGCTTCAAGCATCCACATGCGAAGGCCGGAGCCAAAAGCATCGACGGTGGCATCAAATTGCTCGCCATGATCCAAGGCGTTAAAGGTACTTAAAATTGCAGCGCCAACTTCCGGAACAATTTTCCCTCGGCAATCGATGGAGCTAATTTCATTCGTCACGTCACAGCCTCGAGTATACGTTACTATTACCAAGCACCTACAATAAGAGCGCTGTCAGACGAATGCAAACTAGTCTCTGAATGCGATGAAAGTGTCTCTATTGAGCCGCACAAAATTGGCGCTACTCGGCAAGAGTGGCGCCTCTTTGTCGTTTGAAGGGAGAATTGAGATGGGCGTAATTTCAGCTAGATGAAGAGTAGTTGACGCTACGTTGGAGAAGAAAAGATAGTCCATTACGAAGGTTTCTACATGAGCAAGCTTATGAAGCTAGGGGTCAGTCATCTGCTCCTCTGATGTCTGAAGCAAAAGTGATATACCTTCGGACTAAAGCGTCTCTCGTCCCAAGACGTTTACACAGGCTATTGACCGTGCTGTAAATAACTTGTTTGAACTAGTAGCTGATAAACCTATCTAGTTGGGAGAAGTTATCAAATATATATTTAATGAGGTATACCCAATAACCTATAATATAAGGGTAAAAAAAATCCTAACTTCGTATGGCTTTTCCCTCTCCAGGCAATTTTTGTACTGTTATATTTTTTTGTTCATATGGAAGGGTTAGAGTTTTACTCAACACCCTTTGTATTTCTTACGGACACATTCACGGGCAAGTTTTTGTGCTTTTTCAATCTGTGATGGGGTCATATGTTTAACAGCAAAATCTAGAGCACGTTTTGAACCTCGTTCTTTACTAGTGGCAGCAATACTTAGCCACATATAGGCATAAACAAGGTCCTTCATGACACCTTGTCCTTGGCCATATAGTATACCCAAATAAATCTGTCCCGTGGGATCTCCCTGTTCAGCAGCAAACGTGTACCACTTTATTGCAGCTTTATAGTCCTGTGGAACACCTCTTCCCTTAGCGTACATCACACCAAGAAATATCTGGGCATCTGCATCCCCCTGTTTGGCAAGAGGTGTCCAGTCACGCAGAGCAGTTGCGAAATCTCCTCTTTTAGCAGCGGCAAGTCCCTTTTGGAAATCGGCACTCCAAGACATACTCGCACTTCCAAGAAGTAGAGTGAGGGTCAGGCAGAGTGTGGCAGTTAGGTTTTTCATAAAGGAAGTGTAGCAGAAGTTTTGTGGAATGGAAGATTGGGTGGAATTTCTATGGAGTTGGTAAAGAATCTTGCGTCATCAT